>DKJZ01000032.1 GCA_002454975.1 Hylemonella sp. UBA6679 | reverse complement strand
CTTTTTCTTCGGGAGCCGCGTCGATCTGGTCGTACGCTTTGGCAGCACCGCCGAACTTGGCAGCCAGCACGGTGGTGATGGCGGCAGTCAGTGTGGTTTTGCCGTGGTCAACGTGACCGATGGTGCCCACGTTCACGTGGGGCTTGGTCCGTTCGAATTTCTCTTTTGCCATTTTTCAAATCTCCAGGAAACGAAAAGCAAGTTACTGACACCGCAACGCGTCAAGGTGGCGCGCTCTGAATTGTGGTGCCCATGGCGGGAATCGGACCCGCGACCTCTCCCTTACCAAGGGAGTGCTCTACCACTGAGCCACATGGGCAAAATCTAACAACACCCAACACAACAGACACATGGAGCGGGAGACGGGAATCGAACCCGCGTCATTAGCTTGGAAGGCTAGGGTTCTACCATTGAACTACTCCCGCATGAACCTTAGGCAACACACATTGCCACAAGCCTCAAGCGCGTCCAGTCAACACGTTCGCTCTACATACCTGTCACTGGTGGAGAGGGCTGGATTCGAACCAGCGTACTCGTAAGAGGGCAGATTTACAGTCTGCTGCCATTAACCACTCGGCCACCTCTCCATGGGTGAGCCTGCAATTATGCCACGGTTTTTTGGACTTGTGATGACACGCCTCACCACGAAATGGGTGTTTGTGTGTTTTGTGCGAGGTAATGGTTGGCGCGGGCGAAATGGCCGCAGCCCATAAAAGGCACCGGGCCGCGGCTGGCCGACAAGGGTGAAGGGTGGTTGGCCTGCAACACCAAAGGCGCGACTTCTGAGGCGTGGGGCGCCTTGATCAGCGGCGCAAAAGCTTGAGCGTGTGCGCCCCAGAGCATGAACACCACGGGCTGGGCGCGCGCCACCACCGCTTCAATCAGGCGGCTTGTCAGCACCTCCCAGCCGCGCTTGGCATGGGCGGCGGGCTGGCCGTCTTCGACCGTCAAGCTCGTGTTGAGCAGCAACACGCCTTGGCGCGCCCAGGGGCTCAAACAGCCGCTTGCGCTTGGGAGCTGCGCGCCAGGCAAGTCGCCAGCCTGCCTCTCCACCTCGATTTGCTTGAAAATATTGCGCAACGACGGGGGGCGCTTGACCCCCTCGCGCACCGAAAACGCCAGCCCGTGGGCCTGACCAGGGCCATGGTAGGGGTCTTGCCCAAGGATCACCACCTTGACCTGAGCCAAGGGTGTCAGCGCCAGGGCGGTCAGGGGCTGCGGCGGGTACACCAAGGCGCCAGCATCGAGGCGGGCTTGCACGAAGCACCCCAAGGCCCGACCGGTCTCGCTGGCAAAAAATTCGCGCAACACCCCACGCCAATCTTCGGCCGCCTCCCAAACCTCAGGCGACCAAGCCTGCAGACGATGTTGCGCATCAGCACCTGGCTCAGCTGGGCCTACGGCTGCAGAAAACAAGGGCAAATCTGCCTGTAAGCCTTGCACAGATTGACCAGGTTGCTATGAACTGAGTAGCAAGCCCAGCATCTCAAGCAAACAGCGCTGCCAAGGCCTGGCCTGGGTCTGGCGCGCGCATGAAGGCCTCGCCCACCAAAAAGGCGTGCACGCCCTCGCTGCGCATGCGCTGCACATCGGCCGGGCTCAAAATGCCGCTCTCAGTCACCAGCAGTTTCTCGGCTGGCACCTTGTGTTTGAGGGCCAGCGTGGTGCCCAGCGACACCTCAAAGGTGCGCAAGTTGCGGTTGTTGATGCCCAACAGCGGGGTTTTGAGCTTGAGCGCACGGTCGAGCTCGGGCTCGTCATGCACCTCCACCAGCACGGCCATGTCCAGCCCCAAGGCAATCGCCTCCAGGTCGGCCATTTGCGCGTCGTCCAGGCAAGCGGCTATGAGCAAAATGCAGTCCGCGCCCATGGCGCGCGACTCGTAAATTTGATAAGCATCGACCATGAAGTCTTTGCGCAACACGGGCAACTGGCAGGAAGCTCGGGCCTGCTTCAAAAAGTCAGGCTCGCCCTGAAAAAATTGCCGGTCGGTCAACACCGACAGGCAAGCCGCGCCGTGTTCAGCATAGCTTTGCGCGATGTCGGCGGGCACAAAGTCCGCGCGCAGCACGCCCTTAGACGGGCTGGCTTTTTTCACCTCGGCAATCACCGCGGCTTGGCCCGCAGCGATCTTGGCACGCATGGCGCCCAAAAAATCACGGGTAAGCACGCGCGACTCGGCATCAGCACGCACCGCAGCGAGTGATTTGCGTTTGAGCGAGGCGGCGATTTCCTGGCGCTTGACCGCCACGATGTTGTTCAAAATGTCTGACATAGGGTTCCTCAGGGCTGAGCGAGTTGCTGGCTCAAGGCCACGAGTTGGTCGAGCTTGGCTTTGGCCGCACCGCTGCGCAAAGCCTCGCGCGCCAAGTCCACACCGGCTTGCATGGTGGGCGCCACATTGGCGGCGTACAGCGCCACACCGGCGTTCAAGGCCACGATGTCGCGCGCCGGGCCCTCTTGGTTGTCCAGCACGCCCATGAGCATGGCGCGGGATTGCTCGGGCGTGTCTACACGCAGAGCGCGGTTGCTCACCATGGTCAAGCCAAAGTCTTCGGGGTGCACCTCGTACTCGGTGATCTGCCCGTCTTTGAGCTCGCCCACCAGCGTGGCCGCGCCCAGGCTCACCTCGTCCATGCCGTCTTTGCCATACACCACCAGCGCATGTTCAGCGCCCAGGCGTTGCAAGGCGCGCACCTGAATGCCCACCAGGTCGGCATGGAACACACCCATCAAGATGTTGGGGGCCGAGGCCGGGTTGGTCAGCGGACCCAAGATGTTGAATATGGTTTTGATGCCCAGCTCGCGGCGCACAGGCGCTACGTTTTTCATAGCGGGGTGGTGGTTGGGCGCGAACATGAAGCCCACACCGGCTTGCGCCACACACTGCGCGATGGCCGCAGGGCTGAGGTTGATGTTGATGCCCAAAGACTCCATCACATCGGCGCTGCCGCTCTTGCTGCTCACGCTGCGCCCGCCGTGCTTGCTCACCTTGGCCCCAGCCGCAGCGGCCACAAACATGGCGCAGGTGGAGATGTTGAAGGTGTGCGAGCCATCGCCACCGGTGCCGACAATGTCCACCAAATGGGTTTTGTCGGCCACCTCCACCTTGGTGGAGAACTCACGCATGACTTGCGCGGCCGCGGTGATCTCGCCGATGGTTTCTTTCTTCACCCGCAGGCCGGTGATGAGCGCGGCAATCAGTGTGGGCGAGACCTCGCCGCCCATGATGAGGCGCATGAGGTGCAGCATCTCGTCGTGAAAAATTTCACGGTGCTCGATGACCCGCTGCAACGCGGCTTGCGGGGTGATGGTCAAGGCTGGGTTCATGGTTTGACTCAAACAGCTTGAGTTAAAAAGTTTTTCAGCATGGCGTGGCCATGCTCGGTCAAGATGGATTCCGGGTGAAACTGCACGCCCTCGATGGCCAGCGTTTTGTGACGCACACCCATGATCTCACCGTCCTCGGTCCAGGCGGTCACCTCCAACTCAGGCGGGCAAGAGCTGCGCTCGATCGCCAGCGAGTGGTAGCGGTTCACCGTGAACTGCTTGGGCAGGTTGGCAAACACACCGGTTTGCGTGGTGGTGATCACACTGGTTTTACCGTGCATGAGCTGCTGCGCGCGGATGATCTTGCCACCCAAGGCCGCACCGATGCTCTGGTGCCCCAGGCACACACCCAAAATCGGCAGCTTGCCGGCAAAGTGCCGAATGGCCGGCACCGAAATACCCGCCTCCATGGGCGAGCACGGGCCGGGCGAAATCACCAGCCTGTCCAACGCCCCTGCGTCAAGCTTGGCTTGGATGTCATCCAAGGTGATCTCGTCGTTGCGAATCACCTCGACCTGCGCGCCCAACTCCCCGAAGTACTGCACCAGGTTGTAGGTGAAGGAGTCGTAGTTGTCGATCATGAGCAGTTTCATAGACATGTTGCCCCCACGCTTGTCACGTCGTGTACTGCGCTGCCCCCCGAGGGGGCCGCATCCCCAGCTTGGGACGGCCCGGCGCTGGGGATGACCCCCACGCTCCACTGCTGCAGGTGAAAATTAGCTATATTTTTCATAGCAAGCCCTCCGCCACCAGCTCGCTGGCGCGCAGCAAAGCGCGCGCTTTGTGTTCGGTTTCTTTCCACTCCAGCTCCGGCACCGAGTCGGCCACCACACCCGCAGCGGCCTGCACATACAGGGTGTTGTTTTTGATGATGCCGGTGCGAATGGCGATGGCCACGTCCATGTCGCCGGCAAAACTCAGGTAGCCGCAAGCGCCGCCATACAGCCCACGCTTGCTGGGCTCGAGCTGGTCTATCAGCTCCATGGCGTGCACCTTGGGCGCACCGGTCAAGGTGCCAGCTGGGAAGGTGGCTTTGAGCACGTCCATGTTGGTCATGCCTTCGTTCAACGTGCCTTCCACATTGCTCACGATGTGCATCACATGGCTGTAACGCTCCACCACAAAGGCTTCGGTCACTTTCACGCTGCCAATTTTGGCAATGCGGCCAATGTCGTTGCGCGCCAGGTCAATCAGCATCACATGCTCGGCGCGCTCTTTGGGGTCGTTGATGAGTTCGACCTCGGCAGCCTTGTCCAGCTCGGGCGTGGCGCCGCGTGGGCGGGTGCCGGCCAGCGGGCGGATGGTGATTTTTTTCTCAGGCGGCTCACCGGGCGAGGCCACGGTTTCCATGCGCACCAAAATCTCGGGCGAGGCGCCCACCACATGCAGGTCTTCACCCACCTCGGCCGCGCCACTGAGGTTGTAGTAGTACATGTACGGGCTGGGGTTGAGCGTGCGCAAGGCGCGGTACAAGCTCAGCGGCGACTCGGTGTAGGGCTTGCTGATGCGTTGGCCCACCTGCACTTGCATGAAGTCGCCCGCGGCAATCAACTCTTTGGCACGCAACACCGCGGCCAGGTAATCGGCCTTGGCAAATTCACGTTGCTCAGGCTGCGGCGCGCTGCCGAAAATCGGCGGGGCTTGCACTGGCGCGTTCAAGCGTTCGCGCAAGACCTTCAAGCGCGCCTGGGCCGCCGCGTAGGCACCAGGCTGCGCCGGGTCGGCGTACACAATCAAATACAGCTTGCCCGAGAGGTT
The DNA here is from genome assembly GCA_002454975.1 of Hylemonella sp. UBA6679. GTDB lineage: Bacteria > Pseudomonadota > Gammaproteobacteria > Burkholderiales > Burkholderiaceae_C > Hylemonella. Next base: position 9,482 of record DKJZ01000032.1, on the reverse strand, counting down.
GTCGATCACAGCCAACTCTTCGCATTGCAAGAGTGCAATGTCGGGGCAATGCAAGGTGTCGGGCGGGCAGCTGTGGGCGAGTTTGCGCTCGATGTGGCGCACGGTGTCGTAGCCAAAGTACCCCGCCAAGCCACCGGAAAAACGCGGCAGGCCAGGCTGCAAGGCCACCTTGAAGCGCTCTTGGTAAGCCGCAATGAAATCAAGCGGGTTTTGGCTGGAGGTTTCCACCACCACATCATCGGTCAGCACCTCGGTGCGGGTGTCTGCGCCAAAGCCGGTGCTGCGAATCAGCGTGCGCGCGGGCAGGCCAATGATGCTGTAACGCCCAAAGCGCTCGCCACCCACCACCGATTCGAGCAAAAAGCTGTAGCGCCCCTGGTTTTGCACATGGGCGAGCTTGAGGTAGAGCGAAAGCGGGGTTTCCAAGTCGGCAAAGGCCTGCGCAATCAAAGGAATGCGGTTGTAACCTGCGCGGGCCAGGTCGTTGAATTCAGTGTCGGTGATCACAAATGCCTCCAGGGGCTGGGCGGCTCGGGCCTGCCCGTTCATTCAAGGTGGGTCCCACCGGCGCGTTGGCGGGTGGGTAGGCGGTGGTGCCAGCGGCCGTGCAGCTGGCATCAAGACGCGCTTAGCGCCAGGGCCAGGCTCCCCGGTCGCTCAGACCTGTGACGGAGGTGCGGTGAATGAACATATGCCCAGTATAGCAAAGGCCACCCCCGGGCCCTTGCTCAGGCCGCCAAGGCCTGGCGCATCTGGTCGATCACAGCCTTGTAGTCGGGCTTGCCGAAAATCGCGCTGCCAGCCACAAAAGTGTCGGCCCCCGCATCGGCCACACGGCGAATGTTCTCACCCTTGATGCCACCGTCCACCTCCAGGCGGATGTCTTTGCCGGATGCCTCAATGCGCTTGCGCACCGCCTCAACCTTGCGCAGCGTGCTGTCAATGAAGGACTGGCCACCAAAGCCCGGGTTCACGCTCATGAGCAAAATCAGGTCGATGTCGTCAATCACCCAGTCCAACACATCCAGAGGCATGGCCGGGTTGAACACCAAACCAGGCTTGCAGTTTTTCGCGCGGATGGCCTGGATGCTGCGGTGCACATGGGGTGAGGCATCGGGGTGAAAGCTGATGTAGTCCGCCCCGGCATCGGCAAACAAAGCGGCCAACGCATCGACTGGCTGCACCATCAGGTGCACGTCCATGGGCACGGGGGTGCCGTCCATTTTTTTGGCGTGCGGCTTGATGGCCTGGCAGATCATGGGGCCAAAGGTCAGGTTGGGCACGTAGTGGTTGTCCATCACGTCAAAGTGGATCCAATCGGCCCCGGCGTTGATCACGCTGTGCACCTCTTGGCCCAGAAATGCGAAGTCGGCCGACAAAATCGAAGGGGCAATGCGGTAAGTGGTGCTCATAACGTCCTTGATCAACGGTAGCATTGGGGGTATGCCCAAGTACCAAGCTCTGGTTGAAGTTCAGCCGCATTATTTACCGGAACAGTCTGCGCCCGAGCAGGGGCTGTATGCATTTGCCTACACCGTGACCGTCACCAACACCGGTGATGTGCCCGCCCAGCTGATCTCGCGCACCTGGAACGTCAACGACGCCAACGGCCACACCGACCGCGTCAAAGGCCTGGGCGTGATCGGGCAGCAACCCCTGCTGCAGCCCGGCCAAAGTTTTGAGTACACCAGCGGCACCCGGCTGCGCACGCCCACCGGCACCATGCACGGCAGCTACTTCTTTGTGGCCGAAGACGGCGAGCGTTTCGATGTGGACATCCCCATGTTTGTGCTCGACGCCCTGAGCGCCAACGGCGGCGCGCGCACCCTGCACTGAGCCGTTGTGGGTGAGTTCGACCTGATTGCCAGGTACTTTCAGCGCCCGGCTCACCCCCTTGCACCCGAGGTCGCCCTGGGCATAGGCGACGACTGCGCCCTGCTCCACCCAGCCCCAGGCATGCAACTGGCCATCTCCACCGACATGCTGGTGGCGGGCAGACACTTTTTTGAAGATGTCGATCCCCAAGCCCTGGGCCACAAAGCCCTGGCCGTCAACCTCAGCGACTTGGCCGCTTGCGGCGCGCGGCCTTTGGCCTTCACCCTGGCGCTCTCGCTCCCCCAGGCCGATGACACCTGGCTGCATGGTTTTTCCCAAGGCTTGTTTGCCCTGGCCGATGCGCACCACTGCAGCTTGATGGGCGGCGACACCACGCGCGGGCCGCTCAACATTTGCATCACGGTGTTTGGCGAAGTGCCAACGCCAACCGACCGCACCCAAGCCCTGCTGCGCAGCGGCGCACAGGTGGACGACGACATTTACGTCAGCTGCACACTGGGCGACGCCCGGCTCGCACTCGATGCGCTGCTGACCCAGCGCGGCCAGGCCAGCTACGCCTTTGCGCCGCACCTGCCCGCCGCCGTGCTGGCCAGCGCCCGCGAGCGGCTTGAGCGCCCCACCCCACGCCTTGCCCTGGGGTTGGCCTTGCGCGGCCTGGCCACCTCGGCCATGGACCTGAGCGACGGCCTGGCCGGCGACCTGCCGCACATCCTGCAGGCCTCAGGCCTTGGGGCCAGCGTCAACATCGACGTCGCTCTTGAATTGATAGCATCTAAGCACCATCCAGCCTGGCCTGAAGGCCGATTTGACCAGGTATTGAGCCAAGACGACCTGATGCGCTGCGTGCTGAGTGGTGGCGACGATTACGAGCTGCTGTTCACCGCCCCACCCGGCCTTCGCGATGACGTGGCGCAGGCCGCCGCGCAAAGCCACACACCCGTCACACGCATCGGGCGCATCGAGGCGCAAAAGGGGCTGCGCTGGGTCAACCAGCGGGGCCAAGCTGTGGCAGTTGATGCGGCTTCGTTCGACCATTTCCGCCCAGCTTGAACGCAGCAGCGCTTGCCGCCACTTCAGCCATGGCGCCTAAGTTGGCGTTGTAAAACCCGCGCGCTTTGATGCGCCGATAATGAGCCCATGCCGATCAACAGCCGTTTTTTACGCGCGCACCCCGCACACTTTCTTGCCCTGGGCCTGGGCAGTGGCCTGAGCCCCAAAGCACCAGGAACGGCGGGCACGCTGTGGGCCTGGCTGGCGTTTTTGGTCATGCAGCCCTGGATGAGCGACGCTGCCTGGGCTTACACGCTGGTGGTGGGCCTGGTGGTGGGCTGGTGGGCTTGCACAGTCACGGCCCGCAACCTGGGCATCACCGACCCCAGCGCCATTGTGTGGGACGAGGTGGTCGCGTTTTGGTTGGTGTTGTGGCTGGTCATGCCTGCGGGCTTTTGGGATCAGTTGCTGGCTTTTGCCCTGTTTCGGTTTTTTGATGCCGTCAAACCTGGGCCTGTGGGCTGGGCCGACCGTTTGTTTCACCGCTGCGTGACCTTTGCGCAGGTGGATGGGCAGCTGGTCAGCACGGGCTGGGGCTGGGCTGGCTGGGGCATCATGTTTGACGACCTGGTGGCGGCCTTTTGCACCTTGCTGGTCATGGCGGTGTGGCGTCTGATCTGAAAATGCTATCAAATCAAGAGCATTCGAGCCAATCCATGCTTGGGCTGACGACCGAAATTGCTGATCTTCTCAGCCAACGCGGCTGGTGCATGGCCACGGCCGAGAGCTGCACCGGCGGCATGATTGCCGCAGCCTGCACCGACCTGAGCGGGTCGTCTGCTTGGTTTGAGCGAGGCTGGGTGACCTATTCAAACGCCGCGAAAACCACCGAGCTGGGCGTGCCCGCCGCACTGATCTCGCAGCACGGCGCGGTGAGCGAGCCCATAGCCCGCGCCATGGCACAGGGCGCTTGCCTGCACGCCCCGGTGCAGGTGTCTGTGGCAGTCACAGGGGTGGCCGGCCCCACGGGCGGCAGCCCAGACAAGCCCGTGGGCACGGTGTGGTTTGCTTGGGTCACGCCAGCTGGTGTGGTCAGCGAGGTGCAGCACTTTGCCGGTGACCGCGCCGCGGTGCGCACAGCCACCGTGCACCACGCGCTCAAGCGCTTGTTGGCGCTGCTGGCCAAAAGTTAAGCCAACTTAAAGGTCGAGCACCAGCTCACCGGAACGACAGCGCGAGACGCAAATCATCATGCTCTTGTTGGCGGCTTGTTCAGCGGCCGACAAGATGCTGTCGCGGTGCTCCACATCGCCGCTGATCACGCGGGTTTCGCACGAGCCGCACACGCCTTCGCCACAGCTGTGGTCGGGGTGGTGGCCGGCCGCAATCAAGGCATGCAAAATGGACGTGCCAGGCGGGACTTGCACCACAGCACCACTTTTTTGCAACCTCACCGCGTAGCCTTCAACAGGCGCGGCGTCTTCCACGCGAGGTGCCGCCGCAAAGCGCTCGATGTGCGCATGGGTGTAACCCAAGTCGGCACAGGTCTGCACAAAAGCATCCAGCATGGGCGCAGGGCCACACGCGTACAAACGCGCATCACTTGGCAAACCTGCGAGCAACTTGGACAAGTCAGGCGCGCCTTGTTCATCATCGAAGTGGGTATGCAGACTCACCCGGGCGTTGCACAAGCTTTGCAGCTCATCGAGGTAAGCCGCGCTCTGGCGAGTACGCGCGCAGTAAACCATCTGCACACGCTGGCCTTGGCTACTGAGTGCACGCATCATGCCCAGCAGAGGCGTCACGCCAATGCCACCGGCCAAGAGCACGGTGGGTGCATCGGCGGGCTTGCTCTCGTCCAACTTGAAGTTGTTGCGCGGCTGGGAAATCGTCACCGTTTGGCCCACGCGCAGTTGTTCGTGGATGTAGCGCGAGCCGCCTCGGCTCTTGGCATCTTTGAGCACCGCCACCACATAGCGCGGCGCGTCTGGTACCCACGCGTTGAGCAAGGAGTAAGCGCGCACCAGGCCGGGCAGGTGCACCTCAATGTGCGCGCCGGGCTCAAAGGCCGTCAGCACCTGACCGGGCGCGGGCACCAGCTCCAGGCTGATGACATCGCGCGCCTCCAGGCGCATGGTGCGCACCAAAGCTTGCATCACAGGGGCGGCCATGTTGACTTGGAGGGCGTGGCTGTGGGAGCCGAGCTCACAGCGAGTAGACGGGATGGTTGGCGCAGTCGGTCAACTTGTCTTGCGCCCAGGCCAGTGGGTCTTGGGCGTGGGGCAAGAGCACACCGGCTGAGCGCACGCGTTGCGCGGCGGCGTCCAAGGCGGGCGGCTCCACGCCTTGGGTGAGGCCTACGGCGGCTTCGTGCAGCATGCGACGGGCCATCACGATGGCTTTGTCGGTGGGCAGCAGTTGCTCGGCCTCGTGGTTTTGAATCGCGCCCATGCTTTCTTGCAGCGAATAGTCTTGCGCCGAGAAGCCAAACACGCCGCTGTATGCGCGCTTTTCTTTTTGCGCCACGCGGTCCATCAGGTAGTCGTTGTCCTTGTTGGCCATCGGGCGCATGCTGTCGCCGGGCTCGTACTCTACGTGGATGCCTTTGCCGGCTTTCATCGCGGCCACTTCTTCTTCCGACAGCGGCTTGTCGGGGTGGAAGTTGATGCTCCAGGCCCAGCAGTTGTGGTCGTCCACCGGCACCCACACGTGGCCAGCCAGCGAGTGGTGACCAAACGGCGGGATAAGCGTGAACCAAGGAAAGAGCCACTGGGTGATGCGCCAGTAGTAAGAATCTGGCTCGCCTTTGCGGCGGCCAAACAGCGTCAAGCCAAAGGGCATTTTTTCAATGTTGAACACCACATTGCCATCGGCCTTGATGTAGTCCAACGCCTTGCAGCCTTGGTGCATCGGGTCGGTGTCGACCTCGTAGCGGTGCACATACGACACGTGCGCGGTGTCGATGCCGCCTTCCATGGCCTGCAGGTAGTTGCACTCTTGCAAGCGGCGCGTCACAAACACATGGCTCTCGGGCAGGCCGCACCACTCCAAATCAGGCGGGGCGGGTTGCTTGTCGGCGGGTCCCATGTAGGCCCACACCACACCGCCGCGCTCTACTGTGGGGTAGGACTTGATGTGCATGCGCTCGCAAGACTGGGGCGACGAGGGCACCTCCACGCACTTGCCGTTGCGGTCGAATTTCAGGCCGTGGTAGGCGCAGCGGATGCCGTTTTCCTCGTTACGGCCAAAGTACAGCGAGACACCACGGTGCGAGCAGAACTCGTCGATCACGCCCACACGGCCTTCGGTGTCACGAAAAGCCAGCAGCTTCTCACCCAAAATGGTCACGCGCACCTGCGGGCCATCAGGCTGTGCAATCTCGTTGCTGCACAACACCGGCACCCAGTAGCGGCGCATCAAGTCCCCCATGGGGGTGCCTTTACTGGTGTGGATCAGCACATCGGCCATGTCTTTGTTCATTGCAACCTCGTCTGTGATGGGGCGCAAGGCGGCGCGCCTTGTCCGTTTTATGATAGGCGTGTCCATAGAGCGGACAAGCTTTGCACCAACCCACCTTCATGACCCAAGACACCGACAGTGTGCGCGCCGTGGGCCGCGCCCTGGACATCCTCAAGGCCTTCACTGCGCAAGACGCTGAGCTCAGCGCCAGCGAGCTGCTAGCGCGCGTGACACTGAGCCGCCCGACCTTATACAGGCTGCTCTACACCCTGCAGGCCCACGGCTTTTTGGCCTCTGAGGGGGAGCCGCAGAGGTTTCGGCTGGGGCCAGCGGTGGCGCAATTGGCGCACACCTGGTCGGCCAGCCTGGACATTGCCAGCTTGGCCCAACCCATGATGCGTCAGCTTTGGCGCGACAGCGGCGAAACCGTGGCCTTGTTTGTGCCGCAAGGCGTCATGCGGGTGTGCATTGCTGAGCTGCCCAGCGCACAAGCCCTGAGTTTCAAGCGTGGCTCGGGCTACCAGGAGCGCATTGCCATTGGCGCCAGTGGCCGGGTGATGCTCGCGCACCTGGCCAGCGATGCTGAGTTGCCCCATTGGACGCAAGGCACCGACATCGACCCCAAGCAACTGGCCCTTGACCTGACAGCCATTCGCACCCAAGGCTACGCCACGAGTCAAAACGAACTGATTCAAGGCGCGGTGGCGGTGGCTGCGCCTTGCTTCAATGGGGCAGGCAAACTGGCTGGTGCACTCACGGTGTTTGGGCCAGCGGTGCGCATCAACACCGCACAGGCCAGGGCCTTCGGTGCGTTGCTCAAAGAGCAAGCCCAGGCGCTGTCACGCGCCTTGGGCTACGCCCAGGTGGTGTAACAAAGCACGCTGGGCTTCAGGCTTCAGGCTTCAGGCTTCAGGCTTCAGGCTTCAGGCTTCAGGCTTCAGGCTTCAGGCCTCAGGCCTCAGTTCAGGCCGTGGCACTTTTTGTATTTTTTGCCGCTGCCACAAGGGCATTCGTCGTTGCGGCCGGGTTGGGCTTCGCGGCGCACCTGCTCGACGCGCGGGCCGATGCTGCGCCAAATTTCACGCAGGTCGTACACGGCCCAGATGGCGTCGCCAAAGGCATTGAGGCGCGCTTTGCTCACGGTGGGTGGGCCGTCGTCGCCAAAGGCGTTGAGCTCGGGCTCGTCGGTGTCGTCCTCGGTCATGGCCACCAGGGCTTGCAGTGAGGTGTCGAGCCACTCGGCGGCTTCTTTGTCTTTGGGTGCGGCCCACTCCTCGGGCCAGTTTTCCACCGCAAACATGAAGCCCAGCGCCCAAATTTGGCCCAGCGCGGGCAGCTCCTGGCCGGCCATGTCGGCGCGCTCTTGCTCAGACAACTCGGCCACGGCGCCGCGGATGTCCATGATCTCGGGCTGGTAGGCGGCTTCGTCCTCGAGCGTGTCAACCTGGGCATCCAGCGCTGTGATGACCTCGTGCCAGCGCCGCGTCCACAAAGCCACAAAGGTGTCGCGCTGGGCGTCGTTGGCGAACAGGGGCTTGTCGGGGGTGATGCCCAGCAGCATCTCAAAGGCCTCGGCCTGTGCAATCGGGCGGCGGCAGCAAATCACCGCCGCCATGAAACCTTCGCAAAACTCCCACTGCGGCACCTCGTCATCGCGGGTACGCAAGTCGTCCAGGATGGTGTCGAGCTGGTCGTAGTCCTCGTGGGTCAGGGCTGAGGCGGGGGAGGTGTCGGTCATGGCGGTGCGGCTGAGGTTGATGCGGGCCTATTGTCGCAGTTCGCCTGCGTTTACCGGCTATTTCTGCGGAGTTGCCTGGGCTGCGGCCACTGAATATGGGCCTTCAAGCGCCGATAACAACACAGGCGCACGTCGCAGCCTACGTCCAGGACTTTGCCCATGCTTGATCGACTCCACGCCCTGTTTCCGCCCCGTTTGCTGGCGTTCACGCTGTGCGCCCTGGCGTTTGCGGTGAGCCTGCTCAGCGCCTGGGACAGCTTGCAAGACGAAGAAACCGTGCTTGAGACGGTGGATCTGGCCCTGCTGGTGCTCAGTGGCGCCCTCACCGTGCTGGGCTGGCACGACATCACCCAAACCAAGCGCTCGATCCTGCGCAACTACCCGGTCATTGGGCACCTGCGCTTCATGCTGGAGTTCATACGGCCTGAAATTCGCCAGTACTTTTTAGAGAACGACACCGACGCCACACCGTTTTCTCGCGCGCAACGCTCGCTGGTGTACCAGCGCGCCAAAGGCGAAACCGACAAACGCCCCTTTGGCACCCAGTTGGATGTGCACGCCACAGGCTACGAGTGGATCAACCATGCCATGGTGCCCACCACGCTTGCCACGCACGACTTTCGCATCACCATCGGGCCTGATACCGCGCAGCCTTACTCTGCCAGCGTGTTCAACATCTCGGCCATGAGCTTTGGGGCCTTGAGCGCCAACGCTATTCTTGCGCTCAACGCTGGGGCCAAGCGCGGCGGCTTTGCGCACGACACCGGCGAAGGCTCGATCTCCAGTTACCACCGCACGCATGGCGGCGATTTGATCTGGGAGATCGGGTCGGGCTACTTTGGCTGCAGAAACAAAGACGGCAGCTTCAACGCAGAAAAATTCGCCGCCAATGCGCGCGACCCACAAGTCAAGCTCATTGAAATCAAGCTCAGCCAAGGCGCCAAGCCCGGGCACGGCGGGGTGCTGCCTGGCCCTAAAGTCACCATCGAGATCGCGCAGGCACGTGGGGTACAGGTGGGCGAAGACTGCATTTCGCCGGCCTCCCACAGTGCATTCACCACCCCCATTGAGCTGCTGCAATTTGTGGCGCGGCTGCGTGAGCTGTCGGGCGGCAAACCCACGGGGTTTAAGTTTTGCATGGGCCACCCCTGGGAGTGGTTTGCGTTGGTCAAGGCCATGCTGCACACCGGCATCACGCCAGACTTCATGGTGATTGACGGAGCCGAAGGCGGTACGGGTGCCTCGCCACTGGAATTTACCGACCATGTGGGTGCGCCTTTGCAAGAAGGTTTGCAGTTGGTGCACCAAACGCTGATTGGTGTGGGCTTGCGCGAACGCATCAAAATCGGCTGCGCAGGCAAGGTGGTGAGTGCGTTTGACATGGCCCGGCTCATGGCCATGGGGGCCGATTGGTGCAACAGTGCGCGCGGCTTCATGTCCCCGATGGCCAGGTCAAATT
>DKJZ01000096.1 GCA_002454975.1 Hylemonella sp. UBA6679 | reverse complement strand
ACTTCCACCATGGGCTTGACGTTGTTGATGGCAACACTGAAAGCTTCCAGCGGGTCTTTGCCAGTTTTCTTTTCGATCTGCTCAAGGGCACCGTAAATGATGCGCTCGGCAACCGCTTTTTTGCCGCCTTCCATGATCACGTTCATGAACTTGGAGAGCTCGACATTACCGAACTTTGGATCCGGCAGGATTTCACGTTTAGGGACTTCGCGACGACGTGGCATATTTCACCTCAATTGCTTCAGTTGGTGTCTTTTCAAACACCGCGAGAGTTATCAAAACCCCCACTTACTCGACCCACAACCGCTGACTACAGCGCGATGCTTCGGGTCACTACGTTCATACCGCCAGCCAGGCGGCGAACACCGAATGATCCAGCTGTTAAGCCTTCTTGGGGCGCTTAGCGCCGTACTTGGAACGCGACTGCTTGCGGTCTTTCACGCCTTGCAAGTCAAGCGAACCACGCACAATGTGGTAACGCACACCGGGCAAGTCTTTGACACGACCACCGCGCACGAGAACCACGGAGTGTTCCTGCAGGTTGTGGCCTTCACCGCCGATGTAGGAGATCACCTCAAAACCGTTGGTCAAGCGCACTTTGGCAACTTTACGCAGAGCGGAGTTAGGCTTCTTAGGCGTTGTGGTGTACACACGGGTGCACACACCACGACGCTGTGGAGAATTTTGCATCGCGGGGCTTTTGGATTTGGTCGTTTCGACCTCGCGCCCCTGACGCACTAGTTGGTTAATGGTTGGCATTAAAACGTCCCTCAACGTTTGATTAAAACGAAAACGTGAATCCCTTCGGAAATTCCGAAAAGCCCTCGAGTGTATCAGCTTATGAACTTGCTAGGCGAAAAGCCTGCAGATCAGGCCTGTTTGGGCTTGCGCCCAGAGGCCAATCTCACTTGATCCACAGCCGCACAGCGTCCCAGGCTCGGCCCATCACACCTGCCTGATCCACAGGCTCGAGCGCGAGCAGGGGCACATCCAACAAGGGCTGATCAGCCAGCGCCACCTTGAGTGTGCCCACAGCCTGGCCTGCCGCTATTGGCGCGACCAGCGGCTCTGGGCGGGTCACCTGCGTGGAGATTTTTGCGGCTGAGCCAGCAGGCACAGCCACCACAATGGCTTGCGGACGACCCAATTTGGCCGTGGCCTGGGTGCCTTTCCAGACCTTGGGCGTGACCACGGGCTGGCCCGCATCGAAGAGCTTGACCGCGTCAAAAGCCGTGTAGCCCCAGTTCAAGAGTTTTTGCGACTCGTTGGCGCGAGCTTGCTCGCTGACCGTGCCCAGCACAATGCTGAGCAAGCGCCTGGGGCCTGGTGCGCCATTGGCGCCCAGGCTGGGCGCGTCGCGGCGCGCGGTCGCAATCAAGCAGTAACCGGCAGCTTCGGTGTGGCCGGTTTTGAGGCCATCGACACTGGGGTCACGAAACAGCAACAGATTGCGGTTGCTGTCATTGGCCTTGGGTGTGCCCTCGTAGCGGTATTTCTGAATGGCGTAATAAGGCACGTACTGAGGAAAGTCGCGCATCAAGCGCGAGGCCAACACACTCAGATCGCGAGCGGTGGTGGTGTGGCCCGCCTGGGTCAGGCCTTCTGGGTTTTTGTACGTGGTCGACGTCATGCCCAGCACCTTGGCCTGGTCGTTCATGAGCTCGACAAACCGCTCCACCGTGCCGCCCACCCCTTCGGCCAGCGCAATCGTGGCGTCGTTACCCGACTGAACAATCATGCCTTTGATCAAGTCCTCCACCGGCACCTTCATCTTCGGGTCGATGAACATGCGTGAGCCCGGCATGCGCCAGGCCCGCTCGCTCACGGGCAAGGTTTGCTTGAGGTCGATTTTTTTGAGCTTGAGCGCATCAAACACCAGGTAAGCCGTCATCAGCTTGGTCAAAGAGGCTTGCTCGATGGGAACGTCAATGTCTTTGGCGGCCAGCATTTGGTTGGCCGTCACATCCAGCAACAGGTAAGAGCGGGCAGCCACCTCGGGCGGCTGCGGCTGGGCTTGCGACCACACAGGCAAGGCACAGGCCAGCGCCAGGGCGCAGAGAAATTTTTTCATCATGGTTGCGTGGGGTTGGCGGGGGTAAGGTCAGTCGACTCGGGCTGAGAGATGACGCACCACCAGGCTTTTCAAAAGGGGTAATTGTCCATGGAAGAAGTGGCCGCCTTGCGGCACCACCGTGACGGGCAGGTTTTGTGGCCGCGCCCAGTCCATCACACTGGCCAAGGCCACGGTGTCGTCGTTTTCACCGTGCACCACCAAGGTTCTGTCGTGCAAATCAGCGGGCAAAGCCGCCACCTCAAAGCGGCTCGCAGCCGTGCCCACCAGCACCAGCTTGGCCACCTCACGCTGCGGCCACAGTTGCATGAGCGCCCGGCTCATCACAAACGAACCAAACGAAAAACCGGCCAAAGCCAGCGTGCCTTCAGGCGCTGTTTGCGTCACCACATCGAGGAAATCGTCGGTTTCGCCGCGGCCCTCATCGTGCGCACCTTGCGTTTGGCCAACACCTCGGAAATTAAACCGTACGGTGCGCCAGCCCCGCTGCACAAAAGCACGCGCCAAGGTCTGCACCACCTTGTTGTCCATGGTGCCGCCAAACAAAGGGTGCGGGTGCGCCACAATGGCTGTGCCTAGGGATACCGCGCCTGCGGGCTCGTCCAGCAAAGCCTCAATGGCCCCGGCACGGCCCTGCAAAAGCAGGCGCTGGGTTTGCGCGTTCATGCTCAACGACCCATGTCTGGCGGGGTCAGCAAACGCGTGACCACCTCGCCCTTGGCCAAGTGCAACTGCACAATGTCGTCAATGTCGGCATTGTCCACGTAGGTGTACCAAACCCCCTCGGGGTACACCACCGCCACAGGGCCAGCGGCGCAACGGTCGAGGCACCCAGCTTTGTTGACGCGCACCTGCCCGGGGCCGGAGAGGCCCGCGGCTTTGACCGCGGCTTTGCAGTGGTCAAACGCGGCTTGGGCATCGTGCTGGGCACAACATTCCTGGCCGTTGCTGCGCTCATTGAGGCAGAAAAAAATATGCCGCTTGAAATAAGACGCTTCGGGCTGTGCAGCAGCGCCGGGCGCGGCGGGGGTGACGGGATTGGGGGCAGTTGAACTCATGCCCTGATTTTAGGTTTGATAGCGCCGCTTAGCCGCCAGAAGGCCGGCTTTCTTCGCGGGCGTCCTCATCGACCCAAAAACGCGACATGACCACCAGCAAAGTGGCATAGGGCCACACCCAGCCCAACCACTGACCCAAGCCATGGAAACGGATGAACCGACCCTGCTCCCACGCCTGCAGGGTTTGGGCAAAGTAGGCACCCTCTGGGGCTTGGTTGATGATGCTCAAGTCCACCCCAAGCGCCAAACACAACAAGGCTGCACTCACCCGCATGGGCACTTGGCGCCACACCAGCAGCGCCGCCAAGAGCGCTGCCACGCACATGCCCAGCCCCACCTGCGGGGTGAACCAGGCCCAGGCGTGCACCGGCCCGTAACTCAAGGCTGCAGACAGGGCCGAGGCCCCAACGCCGGCAACCAACACAGCACCCAAAAGCACCCATCTGGGCCCGCGCTTGGGCATGAGCGACATGCCCAGCAAGCATGGGGCGAGCACCCCCAAGGCCACGCACAGCGCCTCGGTCGCTGGCAGCAGGGGTTGCAACTCGGTTTCGCGCAGGGGCAACCATTCCAGCCAGACGGTGCCCACCAACACCTCAGCCAGGGTGTTTTCCAGCCGCTCAAACACCTGCCCCAGCCCCATGGGCACAGCAGCAGGGAACAACAAAGCCAGCGGCCAGAGCGCCAACAACACCAAGCCGCTGCTGGCATCCGACACAAGCCAACGGGTGCGGTAGCGGCTCCAGCCCGACAAAACGCCCATGCGGGCCAGGCCCAAAGCCAACACAGCACCCAGCCAAGCGCCCAGCGCGTTGAGCACCCCATCTAATTTAGAAGGCACGCGCACGGGCAAGTAGCTTTGCAAGGCTTCCAGGCACAAAGACAAGACGCTGCCCAGCACCCAGGCCGTGAGCACGGGATGGCGGCTTGCCAAGTGCTTCATGGGCTGGCGGGGCTGGCTGCGTATCAGGCCCAGGCACAGAAAAAAGCCCAGGGGCATGTAGCCCAGCACATTGGAGATGACGTCAAACCAAGTCCAGTAGCGCGGCCAAGGCGCCGTCACAAACTGGCCCAGGGCCACCCCTTGGTCGCGCCAACCTTCAAAGGGGTACAAACTGGCATACACCACCAAACCCGCATAGACCCAGGTCAGTGGCCATGCGGTGGAACGGTGCATGCTCAGAACGGCTTGACGACCACCAGCACCACGGCCACCAGCATGAGCAGCACCGGCGCTTCGTTGAACCAGCGGTACCACACATGGCTGCGGGTGTTGCGTCCGGCCACAAACGCCTTGAGCACCTTGGCACAGGCATGGTGGTAGGCCAGCGCCAGGGCCACCACCACAAACTTGGCATGCATCCAGCCGTTGCCCGGCCCCTTGCCAATACCGTAGACGCCCCACAGCACCAAGCCCAGCGCCAAGGCAGGCACCGCCAACAAAGACGTGAAGCGCAACAGCTTGCGTGCCATCAGCAGCAGGCGATCGCGCTCAGCCACCGAGCCCTCGCTCACCATGGCCAAGTTCACGTAAATACGTGGCAGGTAAAACAAGCCAGCAAACCAGCTGGCAACAAAAACAATGTGGAGGGCTTTGATCCAGAGCATGGACAGAGTTTAGCCCCGGGGCCTGAGCCCAGCCAAGCAAGGGCTTATGGAAGGCCTGGGGAACAAAACAGGAGACAAAAAAAACCCCAGCAATGCCAGGGTTTGAAGCCTTTTTTGCTGTCACACATCAAGGCCCCGCTCAGGGAGGAAAAGCGGGAGGTAGCGTGCTACCTGTAGACAATATAACAAAATACAGAAAGGGATTACACCTAGTTTGGGGCGCTGAGGCGAGTTTTTGCTGGATTATTGACCCCGATCAAGCACAATGTGGCCGCAACACAACCCCACGAAATACGGGTGGACTTTCCTGGTCTGGCCCGAGGTTTCGGTCAAAATCTTGTCACCATGACCCTAGTACAAGCCCCCTTCCCCCTGAACCGTCCACGCCGTTTGCGCCGCGACGAATTCACCCGCAACCTGGTGCGTGAAAACGCCCTCACGGTCAACGACCTGATTTACCCGGTGTTTGTGCACGAGGGCACCCAGCGGCGCGAAGCGGTGGCCTCCATGCCCGGCGTGGAACGCCTGAGCCTGGATTTGCTGCTGGAAGTGGCGGCCGAGTGCGTGCAGCTGGGCATCCCCGTCATGGCCCTGTTCCCAGTGATTGATGCCTCGCTCAAAACACCGGATGGCGCCGAAGCCACCAACCCCAACGGGTTGATTCCCCGGGTGGTGCGCGCGCTCAAACAACATTACCCGCAGCTGGGCGTGATGACCGATGTGGCCCTGGACCCCTACACCAGCCACGGCCAAGACGGCCTGTTGGATGACACCGGTTACATCTTGAACGACCCCACGGTGGAGATGCTCGTCAAGCAAGCGGTGACGCAAGCTGCCGCGGGCGTGGACATTGTGGCGCCCAGCGACATGATGGACGGGCGCATCGGCGCCATTCGCCAAGCGCTTGAGGCCAACGGCCACATACACACCCGCATCATGGCCTACAGCGCCAAGTACGCCAGCGCGTTTTACGGCCCCTTCCGCGACGCGGTGGGGTCTGCCGCCAACCTGGGCAAAAGCAACAAAAAGGTCTACCAGATGGACCCGGGCAACAGCGACGAGGCTCTGCGCGAGGTGGGCCTGGACATCGCTGAAGGCGCCGACATGGTCATGGTCAAGCCTGGCATGCCTTATTTGGACATCGTGCGACGGGTCAAAGACGAGTTC
This sequence comes from Hylemonella sp. UBA6679, assembly GCA_002454975.1. Taxonomy (GTDB): domain Bacteria; phylum Pseudomonadota; class Gammaproteobacteria; order Burkholderiales; family Burkholderiaceae_C; genus Hylemonella. Next base: position 20,999 of record DKJZ01000096.1, on the reverse strand, counting down.
CATGTGCCCACCTTTGCCTACCAGGTCAGCGGCGAGTACGCCATGCTCAAAGCCGCCGCGCAAAACGGCTGGCTTGACCACGACGCAGTGATGATGGAAAGCCTGCTGGCCTTCAAGCGCGCTGGGGCCGATGGCATCCTCACCTATTTTTCGATTGCAGCAGCCAAGCTGCTACAAAAATAAGAGCATCTTCCACAGATTGCAAAAGGGCTCGTGCGGGTTTTCACCATCAATGCCACGCAGGTGGCAGAAAGTCACCTGGTTCCTGAGCAGGTCGCAGCACAAGCCTTTGTGTGGATCAGTTGCGCGCGCAGCGAGTTCTCGCAAGAGCTGGCCGCGCTACAACACAGCCTGCAGCAGCTCAGCGGCGTGAGCCTGGTGGACCTGCACGTCTCGGACCTGCTCAACGCGCACCTGCCTTCGCATTACGACTACACCTCGCAATACGACCTGCTGGTGTTTCGCCGCCTGGCCGCCAGCCACGCCGGCCCCCAGCCCTCGGCCCACGTGCTCAAGCGGCTCGACACCAGCCCCGTGGGCTTTGCCCTGTTTGACCGCGTGCTGCTCAGCGTGCACCCAGACGACTGCTTGGTGCGCGATGCTTTTGCCACCAAACTCCTGGCCATGGCCTCGAGCGAGGCGCGCAACAATGGCGTGAAACTGCCCCACAACCCAGCCGACCTGATGCTGCGGGTGGTCAACACCATCGTCGATGGCTACCTGGACCTGCGCCGCGAGCTCACGCGCCAACTCGACCACTGGCAAGCCCAGTTGCTCAACCCGCGCTCGCGGTTTTCCAATTGGCAAGCCTTGCTTGAGGCCCGGCAAAGCCTGCACCAACTCGATGAAGTGGGCGAAGACCAGCGCGCTGCGATTCAAGACTGGATCGAAACCCTCAAATCCTGGCCTGACCCCGCCAACCCGCTTGAGTTGCGTGAACGCGATTTGCTGCATGTGCGCAGCCGTGATGTGCTCGAGCACATCGAGCGCGTGGTGCACCACGTGCGCCGCCTCGAGCAAAGCGTGGAAACCGCGGTGCAAATGCACTACAACGCGCAAAGCAACCGCACCAACGACATCATGCGCACGCTCACCGTGCTCACCGCGATTTTCATGCCGCTCAACTTGATTGCGGCCATTTTCGGCATGAATTTCGATGTGATTCCGCTGGTGCACAACGCCACGGGCTTTTGGTGGGCTGTGGGCGCCATGCTCTTAACGGCCCTGTGCCTGGGCCTGCTGTTTTGGCGCAAGCGCTACCTGGGCAACAAGCGCATTTAGTGGTTGAAGAACGCAGGTTCTTTATACGTTTTAGCCGTCCAAGCCACGCCAGCACTAGCCCATTCGCTACTTTTTTTGTAGCGATTCGAGAATATCAGCCACCAGCTCCAAGCGCAGCAGCGGGTTGTCAAGCGCCATGAGTTGCTGGCGCGTGGCGCTGGGCATGGGCAGCAGCTCGGCGCAGCGGTTGGCCAACCAAGCCGCGTTGTCCCAGTCTTGCGGCTGGGCATCGGGCCAGCGCTGGGCCACGGTTTGCAAGGCGGTTTTCACACCCAACAAATGTGGCGGCACGGACACTGCCGCGTCGGCTGGTAACAAGGTGGCCTGACCCACCCACAGGCCGTGGGGCAACTGGTGCGATGCGCTCAAGGTAAAACGCTGGCCGCCCTGGCAACGGATCATGATGAGCCCAGCCTGCGGCCGCTCCAGCTCAAGAATGTGGGCCAGGGTGCCCACGTTGTAGAAATGCTCGGTGGCAAAAGCCTCAGAAAACGCCGCTGAGTCGGCCTCACGGGCGCGCTGGCGCACCTCGGTGCCCTGGGTCAAGCCCACCACCCCGAAAGGCTGGCCTGTCTTCCAAGCCCGCCCGATCATGTCGAGGTAACGCACCTCAAAAATCTGCAAGCCCAGCTCACCTCCAGGGAACAACACACTTTGCAGTGGAAACAGCGGCAAGTCTTGCATCATGGTGTGAACAGCTTGGCGCCGTTGTCAAAAGCAATGGCGCGGGCCACCTCGGGCGGCAAACCGCCGAGCCACAGGCGGTAGCCCTGCATGAGCTCGTCGTAGCTTTGCCAGCGCTGGTTGACCCAGGTGTCCGAGCCAATCAAAAAGCGCTGCGGGTACTTCAACATCAGCTCGCGCCAAGCCGGGCACAGCTGGCCACCTTCGCAGGTCAGGCCAGGCCGGTAAGACAACTCTCCCATCAGCGTGGGGTAGCGCGCCAACAAGGCCTCCACCCGAGCCACAGGCGTGCCACCAATGCCGGTGTGCGCCCAAATCAGGCGCGCTTGTGGGGCGTGCGCCATCAGCAAGTCAATGGCGGTGTCGTCCACATGCGCCAGCACCGCCAGCCCTCGAGCTTGTGCCAGCTTCATCAAAGCCTGCGCCGTGGGGCCGCTGGCATGGGCGCTGTCGTACAAATGGAACTCGCCCAAACCCCGATAAGGGCCCGCTGCGGTGCCACGCGCCAACTCGGTGTTGACCATGGCAACGATGCTGGCGTCCTGGTGCCAGGTGCTGTAGTCCTGACGGTTGCGGTACAGGCGCACAAAGGGCACCACCGTCACGCCTGCCGCTTTGGCCTGGGCGTAGGCCTCACTGAGGGCGCGGGTGCCTTCGTTGGGGCGGCTGTTGGCCAGCACCATCTGGACACCGTTGCGCTGCATGCGCGCCAACACATCGGGCACCGGGTGTGGACCTTGCCCACCGCCCCAGGCATCGTCGTTGTAATGCAGGTGGGCATCAAACAAAGGGCCGCTGTAAGGTGTGCTGGTCTGCGCAAAGCACAGACCCACCCATGCTATTGAAAAAATAGCAAGACAACGAGCACCAACATGGCCCAGCATCCGAAAACGCTTGAAGGTTAAAAATTCACCGAGGCGCATGCCTTAGCCAATGTGCTGAGCCAAAAACGCCAAGGTGCGCTCACGGGCCAACTGAGCCGCAGGCGCATCGAAAGAGCCGCGCTGGTCACAATTGAAGCCGTGGTTGGCGTGGTACACATGCACCTCCACCTGCGGATGTGCCGACTTGAACGCCTCCACGCCCTCCAAAGGAATCCAATGGTCTTGGTCGCCGAAGTGCGCCAGCACGGGGCACTTGGGTTGGCGTGCTATTTCATCGGCCGTGGTAACCCCACCGCCGTAATAAGGCACCGCTGCTGACACACCCTCCAACAGGCAAGCACTGCGCCAGGTCAGCAAACCGCCCCAGCAAAACCCCAGCACGGCCACTTTGCCGCCGCTGTGCTGCGCGGCATGGTTCACTGCGGCTTGAATGTCGAGCAAGACACCTTGGCCGGGCAGCGCCTCGACCGCGGTTTTCAGGCCAAAACCGCTGCCCATGTCGGCCTCGGTGTAGCCCAGCTCAACACCGGTTTGCACACGCGCAAAAGTGGCTGGCGCCACCGCGAGGTAACCCGCTGCGGCATAGCCATCGGCGACCGAACGGATGTGCGAATTCACCCCGAAGATTTCTTGCAGCACCACCACCGCGCCTTTGGCTTTGCCCGCAGGCTGGGCCACGTAGGCGTCGAAAGTTTGGCCATCAGCGGCTGTCAATGTCACGTTCATGCGAGCTCCTTGAGTTTGCGTTCGAGAAAATCGAGCCGGTCTTGGCCCCAAAAAATTTCGCCTTGCACCACATAACTGGGCGCACCAAACACACCGGCATCAATGGCCATCTGGGTGTCGGCCTCGTAGCGCTCTTGCACGGCCTGGCTGTAGGACTGCTCCAGCCTTTGCGCGCTCAAACCCTGCTCAGCAAGCAATTCGGCCAGCACATTGGCGTCTGCAATGTTGCGTTCCTGCGACCAACAGGCACCCAGCACCGCGCCGGCCATGTTGAGTGCTGCGGCCGTGCCGTCGTGCATGTCCACCGCAATGATCAGACGCGCCGCGTCGTCCCCAGCCACCGGAAAATACTTGGGCTGCACATGCAAGGGGGCGTTCAAGTACGCGCTGTAACGCTTGAGTTCGAGCAGGCGGTAAGCCTGGCGCTGCGGTGCGCGCTTGCCTAAAGGCAACCCGCCAGAAATGGGGAAAACCTTGCCGCCCAAATCAACGGGCAGCACCCGTACCGTGGCATTGGCAGCGCGGGTGATGTCCACAAATCGCTGGTGCCCCAAATAGGCCCAGGGGCTTTGCGGCGCAAAGTAATAGTCAACGGTCATGTTTTTCTTTCTGATGGTGGGTGTTGTCTCGCATCTCAAGGAAGCCACCTGATGGGTCAAGCATGTTATCTTGCGGCAGAGATTTTTGCAGGAGACATACCGTGGACCCAGTCCTCTTGGTGACCGGTGCCAGCCGGGGCATCGGCGCGGCCACCGCACGCACAGCTGCCGCGCGCGGCTGGGCCGTGGCCGTTAACTACACACACAATTCACTGGCGGCCGACGAGGTGGTGCGCGACATCCGCGCAGCGGGTGGCAACGCCATCACCGTGCAGGCTGACGTGGCCGACGAAGCCCAGGTGTTGGCCATGTTCAAAAAAGTCGACGCCAAACTTGGGCGCCTCAGTGGTCTGGTGAACAACGCGGGCGTGGTGGATGTGGCCAGCCGTGTCGACGAGATGAGCTTGGCGCGCTGGCAGCGCATGTTTGCCATCAATGTGCAAGGTACTTTTTTGTGCGCGCGTGAAGCGGTGCGCCGCATGAGCACCAAACACGGCGGCGACGGCGGTGGAATTGTGAACATCAGCAGCGTGGCTGCCACCTTGGGCTCTGCTGGCCAGTATGTGGACTACGCGGCCAGCAAAGCCGCGGTCGACACATTCACCTTGGGTCTTGCGCGCGAGGTGGCGACCGAAGGCATTCGCGTCAATGCGGTGCGCCCGGGCATCATCGACACCGAGATTCATGCCAGCGGCGGCCAGCCCGACCGCGCGCACCGCATGGCCACCACCGTGCCCATGCAACGCCCAGGCACTGCGCAGGAAATTGCCAACGCCGTGATGTGGCTGCTCTCGAGCGAATCAAGTTACAGCACCGGCGCTGTGCTGGATGTCACCGGAGGCCGATGATGATCAAACATTACTGGGAAGACATGACGGTGGGCAGCGTGCGCGAGCTGGGCACCGTGACGCCCACACGCGAGGAGATCATGCACTTTGCCGAGCAGTTTGACCCGCAACCCTTTCACCTGAGCGATGAGGGTGGCAAGGCCTCGCTGTTTGGTGGTCTGTGCGCCAGCGGTTGGCACACCTGCAGCATGGCCATGGGCCTGATAGTGCGCAACTTTTTGCGTGAGTCCTCCAGCCTGGGCTCGCCTGGGCTGGAAAACATCAAGTGGCTCAAACCGGTTTACCCCGGTGACACCTTGCGCTTGACGCACGAGGTGCTGGAGAGCCGCGCCATGAACAGCAAGCCCGATGTGGGCCTGGTGCGCACCGTTTGGCGCATGCACAACCAGCACAACGAGCAGGTGCTGCACATGGAGGGCTACTCCATGTTTCGCCGTCGTCATCCAGCCTCCACTCCCACTGCCTGAGCACCACCATGTCCAACCTTGTTCACCCCAGCGATCTCGCCTCCGATGAATTTTTGGTCACCGTGCGTGACCAGGTCTTGTGGCTCACCATCGCCCGTGAAGCACGCCGCAACGCTGTGAGCCATGCGGTGCTGGAAGCCATGGCTGGCGCCATCAACGCCGCGCAGCACCACCGCGACTTGCGCGCCATTGTGATCACCGGTGCGGGTGACAAAGCCTTTTGCGCGGGCGCCGATTTGCAAGCCAGCAGCGCCTTCACCACCGACTACTCCGAACCCCAGGGCCACGTGGCCAAGGTGCTGCGTGCAGCCAAGGCCAGCAACCTGCCACTGATTGCGCGTGTCAATGGCCACTGCCTGGCAGGCGGCATGGGCTTGCTCAGCATGTGCGACATGGCCGTGGCCACACCCCACGCCTTGTTTGGCTTGCCGGAAGTGAAGGTAGGTGTGTTCCCCGCGCAGGTCTTGAGTGTGTTGCAGCATTTGATACCGCGCCGCGTTTTGTCGGAGATGTGCATCACCGGCGAGCCTATCAGTGCTCAGCAAGCGCTGGAGATCGGCTTGGTGAACTACGTGGACGAGGCGCTTGATGCCAAGGTGGATTGGCTGCTCTCTCGCATTTTGGACAAATCACCTGCCGCGATTCGCCGCGGGCTCTACACCATGAAGCGCATCGAAGCCATGTCGTTTGAAGAGAGCATGGCCTTCACAGAAAGCCAAATTGCGCTGTTCACGCTGACCGACGACGCCAAAGAAGGCCAGGCGGCCTTCAAAGAAAAGCGCAGCCCCAACTGGCCCGGGCACTAACCCAGTTAAGGCGCACATTTAAGGCGCAAAGCCGGCAGCCAGCCCCTGGCGCACATGCGCGACCAAAGCTGCCACCGCGCGCGGTACATGGGGCGCGTAGGGGCGGATGGCGTAGATGTTTTCGGCAAACACGCCCACGGGCTTCCAAGCTGGCATCACACGCACCAGCTTGCCTGATTTGAGTGCTGCCTGGGCGCTGAAATCAGGCAACAAAGCAATGCCGTCCCCCAGCAAAGCAGCCTCGCGCAGGGCCTCGCTGTTGTTGGCCGCAAGCGTGCCACTCACGGGCACGGTGGTGCGTTCTGTGTCTTTGCCCGTGAGCGGCTCAAACGTCCAGGCAGGTGTGTCGTGCGCGCGTGGGTAGTGCAAACAATTGTGTTGCACCAGGTCTTGCGGGCTGTGCGGCGTGCCGTGGCGGCGCAAGTACGCCCGGGTGGCCACCAACACGGAATGGGTTTTGCTCAGCGCCCAGGCCACGTGCGTGTCGGGTGGGTGGTCGGTGTGGCGAATGGCCAAATCAAAGCCCTCGGTGGTCAGGCTGCTCAAACGGTCTGACAGGTCCAGCTCAATGCGCACCTGCGGGTGGTCTTTCAAAAAGCCCGACAAAAGCGGCACCAATTGCTGGCGCGCAAAAGCCACTGGCGCCGTCACCCGCACCAAACCACTGGGCTGCGCAGCCAAATCTTGCACCTGGGCAAAGCTCTGGGCAATTTGCTCGAACGAGGCACGTGTGTCGTCCACCAAGCGCTGGCCAGCCTCGGTCAGGCGCAGGCTGCGGGTGGTGCGCTGCACCAGCGTCAGGCGCGCAGCGCGCTCCAGCTCGGCGATGCGCTGGCTCACCGCGGCTTTGCTCACGCCCAGGCGGGCTGCCGCTGCGGTGTAGCTGCCTTGCTGGGCCAAGACGCTTAGCCAATGCAAATGGGTCCAAAGGGCGCTGATTTTTTGCTCATCCATGGACTTATTGTTCACTATTTTGAACAATGGGTTCACATTTCAGCGCTTGTGAGCCAGGCCTGCGGTCTCTACACTGCATCAACTTTCAAAGGAACCCTCATGACCACCACCATCGGCCACTACATCCAAGGCGCTGTGACCCACGGCACCAGCACCCGCCAGCAAGCGGTTTACAACCCAGCCACCGGCCAAGTCACCGGCCAAGCCCTGCTGGCCAACACCGCTGATGTGGACGCCGCCGTGGCTTCGGCCAAGGCCGCTTTCCCCGCTTGGGCTGACACACCGCCCATCCGCCGCGCCCGCGTGATGTTCAAGTTCTTGGAGCTGCTCAACCAGCGCAAAGACGACCTGGCCCGCATCATCACCTCGGAGCACGGCAAGGTGTTCACCGACGCCCAAGGCGAAGTGGCTCGCGGCATTGATATTTTGGAATTTTCTTGCGGCATTCCGCAGTTGCTCAAGGGCGACTTCACCGACCAAGTCTCCACCGGCATGGACAACTGGACCCTGCGCCAGCCCCTGGGCGTGGTCACCGGCATCACCCCGTTCAACTTCCCCGTCATGGTGCCCATGTGGATGTTCCCGGTGGCCATTGCTGCGGGCAACACGTTTGTGCTCAAGCCCAGCCCCATCGACCCCACCGCCAGCCTGTTCATGGCTGATTTGCTCAAGCAAGCCGGCTTGCCCGATGGCGTGTTCAACGTGGTGCAAGGCGACAAAGAAGCGGTGGACGCGCTCTTGGTGCACCCCGATGTCAAAGCCGTGAGCTTTGTCGGCTCCACCCCAATTGCCAACTACATTTATGAGACCGGTGCTCGCCACGGCAAACGTGTGCAAGCCCTGGGCGGCGCGAAGAACCACATGGTGGTCATGCCCGATGCCGACATCGACCAGTCGGTGGACGCTTTGATTGGCGCGGCTTACGGCTCGGCTGGCGAGCGTTGCATGGCCATCTCGGTGGCGGTGTTGGTGGGTGATGTGGCAGACCAAGTCATTGCCAAACTCATTGAGCGCACCAAAACCCTCAAAGTCCTCAACGGCACCAACCTGGCCGCCGAAATGGGCCCCATCGTCACGCAAGTGGCGCATGACCGCATCACCAATTACATCGACGTGGGCGTGAAAGAAGGCGCCAAGTTGTTGGTCGACGGCCGTGGCTTCAAAGGCGCAACTGCTGGCGAAGGCTGTGACGCAGGCTTCTGGCTGGGCGGCACGCTGTTTGACCACGTGACCACCGACATGCGCATCTACAAAGAAGAAATCTTTGGCCCCGTGCTGGCTTGCGTGCGTGTGCCTGATTTCGCCACCGCTGTGAAGATCATCAACGACCATGAGTTTGGCAACGGCGTGAGCTGCTTTACGCGCGACGGCAATGTGGCGCGCGAGTTCGGTCGCCGCATTGAGGTGGGCATGGTCGGCATCAACGTGCCCATTCCTGTGCCCATGGCTTGGCACGGTTTTGGCGGCTGGAAGCGCTCGCTGTTTGGCGACATGCACGCCTACGGCGAAGAAGGTGTGCGTTTCTACACCAAGCAAAAGTCCATCATGCAGCGCTGGCCCGAGAGCATCGGCAAAGGCGCTGAGTTTGTGATGCCCACAGCCAAGTAAAGCGAGCCATCGGCACCTTGTTGATGACCAAGGTGTCGATGCCATGGCATTTGAGATGAGATGGCGAGCGCCTCCGGCACGCGAGGGTTCAAACCCAAAGCGGCGCTTCAGTCGCTGCGCGCCAGCAAGTTGCCGCCTTGGGCCTGAACCCTCACGTTGCTTGCTTGGTACGTACGGCAAGAAATAATCGGGGACATTGTTCAGCGTCTTGTGCTCTAAGATGACGTTGCTCAATGTCACTGATAACAGCTGGAAGATTGCGATGAACGACACGTTTGACTACATCATCATTGGCGCGGGCACCGCAGGGTGTCTGCTGGCCAACCGCTTGAGTGCAGATGCCAGCAAAAAGGTGTTGCTCATCGAAGCCGGTCGCAAAGACGATTACCACTGGATTCATATCCCGGTGGGCTACTTGTATTGCATCGGCAACCCACGCACCGACTGGCTCTACCAAACCGAGAAAGAAGCGGGCCTCAACGGCCGTCAACTGCGTTACCCACGCGGCAAAACGCTGGGGGGCAGCTCCAGCATCAACGGCATGATTTACATGCGCGGCCAAGCGCGTGACTACAACCACTGGGCCGATGTGTTGGGCGACGAGAGCTGGCGCTGGGACAACAACCTGCCTTACTTCAAACTGCACGAAGACCACCACAAAGGCGCTGACGATTTGCATGGTGCCAAAGGCACCCGCAGCGAGTTGTTGATGCAAGGCGACAACCCCTACCGCCAAGTGCTCAAACACCGCAACGCCGGTGGCGAGTGGCGCATTGAAAAGCAACGCCTGCGTTGGGATGTGCTCGATGCCTTTGCGCAAGCCGCGCAACAAGCCGGCATCCCAGCTTCGGACGATTTCAACCGCGGTAACAACGAGGGCGTGGGTTACTTCGAAGTGAACCAACGCAAGGGCTGGCGGTGGAACACCGCCAAAGCGTTTTTACGCCCCACCTGCTATGGCCGCCCTAATTTTGAGCTGTGGAACAAGGCGCAAGTCTCGCGCTTGATCGTGCAAACCCAACCTGATGGCAGCAAACGCTGCACTGGCGTGGAGGTGTGGACTGGCCATGAGCTCATCACCGTGCAAGCAAGGCGCGAGGTGATTTTGAGCGCGGGCAGCATTGGTTCGCCACAAATTTTGCAACTCTCGGGCATCGGCCCTGGCGCGCTCTTGCAGCAGCACGGCATCCCTGTGGTGCAAGACCTGCCCGGTGTGGGCGCCAACCTGCAAGACCACTTGCAAATCCGCTCGGTCTACAAGGTCCAGGGCGTTAAAACCCTCAACACCCTGGCCAATTCGCTGTGGGGCAAGGCCATGATTGGCCTGGAATACGCGTTCAAGCAAAGCGGCCCCATGAGCATGGCGCCTTCGCAACTGGGCGCCTTCACCAAGAGCGACCCCTCACGCCCCTACGCCAACATCCAGTACCACGTGCAGCCGCTCAGTTTGGATGCGTTTGGCGAACCGCTGCACAGCTTTCCGGCCTTTACCGCCAGCGTGTGCAACCTCAACCCGACCAGCCGCGGCACGGTACAGATCAAAACCAACCGTTTTGAAGACGCCCCGGCCATTGCGCCCAACTACCTGAGCACGGCAGAGGATCGCCAAGTCGCAGCCGACTCGCTGCGGATCACCCGCGGCATCGTCGCCCAGCCCGCCCTGGCCAAGTACAAGCCCGTTGAGTTCAAGCCTGGCGTTCAGTTCCAAACCGACGAAGAACTGGCCAAGCTCGCCGGCGACATTGCCACCACCATCTTCCACCCGGTAGGCACCACGAAAATGGGCCGCGACGATGACCCCATGGCCGTGCTCGATGCACGCTTGCGGGTGCGTTGCAGCGGCGGTGTGATTCAGGGCCTGCGGGTGGTTGATGCCGGTGCCATGCCCACCATCACCAGCGGCAACACCAACAGCCCCACGCTGATGATGGCCGAAAAAGCGGCCCAATGGATCATCGAAGCCAACGCAGCCTGAGGCCAGAAAGCCTGATCAACTGCACATATTTTCAGCAAATATCGGGGTAAACCCGTGACACATTTCTCGCTCTGTGCCCCTACACTGCGTTCACTGATGTACGGGCCAGTTGGCTTCGTGACAGAGGAGCCGAGAGAGACTGAGACCCACACAACAACATTCGCATCCACAGCAGATGCGGCCTGAAGGCACCGCTCACCCGGTGCCTTTCTTTTTTGCATGGACCTTTTTCTAGTCACCTTCGCCTCTTTCTTGGCTGGCTGTGTGGACGCCATCGTGGGCGGGGGCGGCCTCATCATGGTGCCGGCCTTGTTTGCGGCGTTCCCCCTGGCCCAACCGGCCACCTTGTTTGGCACCAACAAAAGCGTGTCGATCTGGGGCACGGCCATGGCCGCAGCCCAGTACAGCCAGCGGGTACAGCTCCCGTGGCGCGTGCTGGTGCCAGCCATCGCTTTTAGTTTTGTCGGGGCCATAGGCGGGGCTTGGTGGCTGACCTTGGTGTCTCCTGATCGCTTGCGCCTGATCTTGCCGGTGGTGCTGGTGGTGGTCTTCATCTACACGCTGGCCAAAAAAGACCTGGGCCGCCACCATGCCCCGCGCTTAGGGGCTCATGAACGCTGGGCAGCCTCGCTGGTGGGCTTGGGTGTGGGCTTTTACGACGGGTTTTTTGGCCCTGGCACGGGCAGCTTTTTTGTGTTCTTGCTCGTGCGCTGGCTGGGCTACGACTTTTTGAATGCATCGGCCTGCGCCAAGCTGCTCAATGTGGCGAGCAACGGGGCCGCCTTGCTGCTGCTCGCGCTCAAAGGCCATGTGTGGTGGCACCTGGCCCTGGGCCTGGCCGTGGCCAATGTGCTGGGCAGCTTGCTGGGCACGCGGCTGGCCCTCAAGCATGGCGCTGGCTTTGTGCGTGGTGTTTTTTTGGTGGTGGTCAGCGGCCTGATCCTCAAAACCTCCTGGGACGCCTGGCAGCGCTGGCAAGTGCTTTGACCGAGGTCAAACCTACACCGGCAGCGCACTGAGAGACTGCAGGTAACGGGGGACCAATGCCGTGTCGCCTGGCTTGTACCTGGAGGTGTCACGATGAGGCAGCGTCAGTCACCGCAACGCGGCGTCGCGGCTGTGGAGTTCGCGCTCTTGCTACCGATTTTTTTGTTGGTTGTTTTTGCGATTGCTGAGTTCAGCATTCTGTTCTATGACAAAGCTGTCATCACCAACGCCAGCAGAGAAGCAGCCCGCGCAGGTGTGGTGCTCAAAGCGCCCAAACCCACCGTGGCCCAAATTCAACAGGTGGCTTTGACCTACGCGCAAACCTACCTGATCACCTTTGGTGGCACCAGCACCACCCCCACGGTCACGGTGCCCAGCGGTGCTGGCGGTAACTTCGGTACGCCACTGACGGTGACGGTGTCCTACACCTACAACCCACTGGGCTTGGGGCCGATGCTCAGCCCCATCACAGGCCCCATTGTTCTCACAGCCACCACGGTGATGAGCAATGAATAACCCAGCCAAACGCCAGCGTGGCGGCATCATGATCTTGTCGGGCATTGTGCTGACCGTGCTCTTGGCCTTTGGGGCTTTGGCCATCGATATCGGCAACCTGCTCATGGTGCGCAATGAGTTGCAAAACGCAGCCGATGCCTCAGCCATGGCCGGTGCGCCTTGCCTCTATGCACGAAGCGATTGCGGTAACGCCACAGCCACCACCCCCGACTGGGCCACGGCCATCACCCGCGCCAACAACTTCATCGGCCAAAACAAAGTGCAAGGCACGGCCTTGAGCAATGCCACCGTCACTTACGGCTACTGGAACATGAATGGCACCCCCACTGGCTTGCAACCATCGACCATCACCCCAGGCACCTACGACTACCCTGCTGTACGGGTGACGGTAAGCAAAGAGGCCGGTAAAAATGGGGGGGCGGTGCTGATGTCGCTGGCGCATATGTTTGGTTTGGAAGATGCGGCGGTGACCGCCACCGCCACCGCCGTGGTGTCGCACCCCAATGCCCTGCGCCCCTTCCCGCTGGTGCTCGACAAATGCCTCTACGACACCTACTGGAACTACACAACGGGCTCACCTAAACTGGCCACCGAGGTGAACCCACCAGGCTTTGATTTGCCCCAGGTGATTGGGCAGCCCTATTTCTTCAAAGCCACCTCAACCTACAAGGTGGGCGCTTGTGAAGCGGGCCAGTGGAGTTCCTTACTGACCGACAGCAACAGCAGCAACTTCATCCGCGACATGATCACCAACGGCAGCCCAGACGTCATCGCCTTGGGCGACCTGTTGTGGATACAACCAGGCTCCAAAAACGCGCTTTATCCAGTGGTCAATGACTGCAGTGGCGCGGGCAACAAGACCTGCGAGTATGTTCGTGTCCCCGTGGTGGAAACCATCGACACGCACTCGCGCCAGCCTGTGCTGGCTTTTGCGTGTGTGCGCATCCTGTCCGCTGAAAGCGGTAGCGGGAAATACATTTTGTTTCAGATGAGTGCGGACCCAACCAACTGCCAAGTCAGCGGCTCAGGCGTGGGGCCCAACTACGGGGTGACCACACCAGCACGCTTGGTGCAATGAGGATTAGGGCTTGGCTGGTGGCCAAGCCACCTCGGCGGCAGGGCGCTGCTTGCCCATCGGCGCGCCAGCGCGGCCCACACGGGCAGCGGCCAAGTCTTCTTCACTGGGGTACAAACCCGAGACCCAGTAGTCAAACACCCGGCGCGCAATGGGTGCGGCGTGCTCGGCGCCAAAGCCTGCGTTTTCCACCACCACCGCCACAGCAATTTGCGGGTTTTCTGCAGGCGCAAAAGCCATGTAGAGCGCGTGGTCGCGCTGGTGCTCTTCCATTTTGCGCGCGTCGTACTTGTCTTTTTGGCCGATGGTCACGGCCTGGGCTGTACCGGTTTTACCTGCGCTCACATACGGCGCACCCGCGAACACGCGCGCTGAAGTGCCTTGCACCGTCACCCCCACCAAGGCTTTGCGGACCACCTCCACATGCTCTTTGGCATAGCCCAGGTCTTGCGGGGGCGCGTTGGGCAACAGCGTGCGCTCGCGGCTCATGGCGTCTTGGGTGGCCATCACCAGTTGCGGCTTGTGCTTGATGCCGTTGTTGGCCAGGGTGGCGGTGGCGTGAGCCAGTTGCAGCATGGTGAAGGTGTTGTAACCCTGACCGATGCCCAGCGAAATGGTTTCACCGGCGTACCACTTGCGTTGCTCAGGTTTTTTGTAGGCTTTGCGTTTCCACTCGGTGCTGGGCAACACGCCGCGCACCTCGCCCTGAATGTCGATGCCTGTGATCTGCCCAAAACCCAAGGGCTTCATGTAATCGTGGATCAGGTCCACGCCCATCTCGTTGGCCAACGAGTAGTAGTACACATTGCTCGACACCACAATGCTGCGGTACATGTCCACAGCACCCAAGCCCGTGTCGCCATGGCTGCGAAACGTGTGGCCACCAAACGTCCAAGAACCTGCGTCGTTGATCACCGCCGAGGCTGAGCGCTTGCCACTTTGCAAAGCCGCCAAAGCCATGAACGGCTTGTAGGTTGAGCCCGGTGGGTACGTGCCACGCAGGGCGCGGTTGAGCAGAGGTTTGTCGATCGACTCGTTGAGCAGTTGCCAGTTCTCGCTGTCGATGCCCTCCACAAACAGGTTCGGGTCGAAGGTGGGCTTGCTCACAAAGGCCAGCACCTGCCCGGTTTTGGGGTCCAGAGCCACGAGCGCGCCACGGCGATCACCAAACAAGGTCTCCACCAAATGCTGCAGCTTGATGTCGAGCGTGAGCACCACGGTGTTGCCCGGCGTGGAGGGCTGGCTGTCGAGCTTGCGCACAGCGCGCCCACCGGCTGAGGTTTCCACCTCTTCGACGCCGGTGATGCCGTGGAGTTGCTTCTCGAAACTTTGCTCCACACCCAATTTACCGATGTACTCGGTGCCCCGGTAATTGGCCTGGTCGTCATCGTCCCATTCTTCGATGGCGTTTTTTTCGGTTTGGTTGATGCGCCCGATGTAGCCCACCACATGGCTGGCCAACTCACCCCAAGGGTATTGACGAAACAAACGCGCCTTGATGTCCACGCCAGGAAAACGAAAGCGTTGCGCAGCAAAGCGTGCCACCTCGGCATCGCTCAAGCGGGTGCGAATGGGGATGGATTGCAGGCTCTTGCTTTCTTCGCGCAGCTTCTTGAAGCGGCGTTTGTCACGCGCAGAAATATCGACCACCTGCGACAAAGCCTCGAGCGTGTCTTCCAAACTGCCACTGAGTTTGGCAGGCGTGATCTCCAAGGTGTAGGCCGAGTAATTGGTGGCCAGCACAATGCCATTTCGGTCCAAAATCAAGCCGCGGTTGGGGACAACTGGCACGATGGCGGTGCGGTTGCTTTCAGCCTGGGCCAAGAGGTCGTCGTGGCGCACCACCTGCAGATAAACCAGGCGCACAGCCAGCAAGGTAAAACACGCCAGCATCAGCCCCATGAGCACAAACACGCGTGCACGAAACTTGTTCAGGTCGGCCTCAACGTGGCGCATCGCAGTCATGGCGGCACCTTACAGCGGACGGGTTTTGTCGGGGTCGGGCGCGCGGCGTTGCGGCAACAGCAGCAACACGCTCACCACGGGCCACAACAAGGCCTCGAGCACGGGAGAGAACAGCAGCCCCCAACCGGGCCAGCCCCCATCAATCACCAGCCTGACCACCAGCGAGACGACATGGGCTGCAGCCAACAAGGGAAACACCTGCAAAGCCTGGCTGGGCACGGTAAACCACAACAAGCGGCGGTGGATCGTGATGGCAAAGTAACTCAGCACGGTGTAGGCCAGGGCATGCTGGCCAAGAACACCTGCCGCATGCACGTCCATCATCACCCCGAACATGAACGCAGCGCCCACACTCACACGCTGGGGTTGGTGCACGCTCCAAAACACCAGCACCAAGGCCATCACATCAGGCACCCAAGCAGCACGGCCCGTCATGCCCATGTTGATGGCCATGTTGGCAGCCATGGCCAGCAGCAAGGTGCCCCAAATGAACAAGGGCTTGGCTGGCAGCAGCAGCTGTTGGCCCGGGCGCATGATCATGGTCGACGCCCTTTCTTGACAGGCTCCGGTGCGGCTGGGCGCTCAGGCACACTGTCGGTGAGTGGCGCCAACACAACCACATGCAAGGCGCCGTTGACGCTTGCCACTGGCTCGCATTCAATGCGGGCAAACGCCGAATCCCCACGGCGCTCCACCTTGACCACTTTGGCCACAGGCAAGCCAGGGGGGTACACCGCATCCACGCCGCTGGTGGTGAGCAAATCACCCACCTGCACATCGGCATTGGCCGAGATGTAACGCAACTCCAAGCTGCCCGTGTTGATGCCTGGGTTACCAAACGCCACAGCGCGCGCGCCGGTGCGCACATTCAGCACGGGAATGGCCTGATCCGGGTCGGTCAGCAAGGTCACTTCGCTGGTGCTGGCGTGCACACGCGTGACCTGCCCGAGCACACCGGTTTCGTCGATCACGGGCGAGCCCACACGCATGTGCTGAGCCAGACCTTGGTCGAGGATGACTTTGCGCGAGTAAGGGTCGGCCGCGTCGTACAGCACCTGGGCTGCACGGCCAGGCACGTTGAGTCGCTCGCGCATGGCCAACAGCTCGCGCAAACGTTGGTTCTCCAGCGTGAGCTGCTCCACCTGCACAGCGCGTTGGCCCAGCACACTGAGTTGGCGGCTGAGTTCATCACGCGCCTGGTGAGACGCCTGTACCGAGCTGATGTACGAGCCGCTGCTGCGGGCCACATCAATGGGGCGCATGATCAGCCACTGAATAGGTTGCAACACCGCAGCCACCACCACACGCAGGGGCTGGGTGATGGCAAAGCGCGCATCGGCCACCATCAGCACCAGGGCCAAGGTGCTGTAGATCAGGAGCTTGGACAGGGCCGAGAGGCCCTGGCGAAAAAAGGGCGGTGGGCTTCTGTCCAGCGTACCGAGCGGCATCGCTCCTGCTTATTCGCTGGTGAAGATCGAACCCAGACGGTCCATCTGCTCCAGCGCCATGCCACAACCACGCACCACGCAGGTCAGCGGGTCTTCGGCCACCAGCACAGGCAGGCCGGTTTCTTCAGACAGCAAGCGGTCGAGGTCGCGCAGCAAAGCACCGCCACCGGTGAGCATCATGCCGCGGTCGGCAATGTCTGCGCCCAACTCAGGCGGGGTTTGCTCGAGCGCGTTTTTCACGGCCGAGACGATGTTGTTGAGGGGGTCGGTCAAGGCCTCAAGGATCTCGTTGCTCGAGATGGTGAAGCTGCGGGGCACGCCTTCAGACAGGTTGCGGCCACGCACTTCCATTTCTTTGACTTCGCTGCCTGGGAAGGCTGAGCCGATGTTTTTCTTGATGGCCTCAGCGGTGGGCTCGCCAATCAACATGCCGTAGTTGCGGCGGATGTAGTTGATGATGGCCTCGTCAAACTTGTCGCCACCCACGCGCACCGAACCCTTGTAGACCATGCCGCCCAGGGAGATCACGCCCACCTCGGTGGTGCCGCCGCCAATGTCGACCACCATGGAGCCGCTGGCTTCTGCCACGGGCAAGCCCGCGCCGATGGCTGCGGCCATGGGTTCTTCGATCAGGTACACGTCGCTGGCGCCCGCGCCAAGTGCCGACTCACGAATGGCGCGGCGCTCCACCTGTGTCGAGCCGCAGGGCACGCAAATGATGATGCGCGGGCTTGGCTTGAACACACCGAGCGGGTGCACCATCTTGATGAACTGCTTGAGCATCTGCTCGGTCACGGTGAAGTCGGCAATCACGCCGTCTTTCATGGGGCGGATGGCTTCAATATTGCCCGGCACTTTGCCCAACATGGCCTTGGCTTCAGTACCCACCGCTTGGATGGATTTTTTGCCTTGAGGACCACCTTCGTGGCGAATCGCGACCACCGAGGGCTCGTCAAGCACGATGCCCTTGTCTCGCACGTAAATGAGGGTGTTGGCCGTACCCAGGTCAATGGCCAGATCGGTCGAAAAATACCGACGAAATGCTGAAAACATGAAACGTCCTTCTAGGGGGCAGGGCGGCGTGTGGCTCAACCCTCACCCGGGTGCTCTGTGTGACTGGATCTGTGGCAAAACCAAGGCTCGCGCCCAGGCCCTGCCCAAAGGCGAGATAATACCGCATACCCTGTGAATCAGCCGGTTCCAGGCCCCTGACGCCCCGTGCGTGGGGGCATCTACTGACCGGCCTCAACCCCCTGATCTGCCATGCCACTGCAACCCGCCGATATTTCGCGCATCGCCAACCTGGCCCGCCTTGAGCTCAAGGCCGAGGACAGCGCACGCATGCTCACCCAGATCAATGGCTTTTTCGAGATCGTCGAAGCCATGCGCGCCGTGGACACCACGGGTCTGGAACCCTTGGCCCACCCCATTGAAACCATCCAGCAGGTGGCCCTGCGCCTGCGTGAGGATGTCGCCTGCGAAGCCAACCAGCGCGAGGCCAACCAACGCAGCGCGCCGGCTGTGGACCGCGGTTTGTTTCTGGTGCCAAAAGTCATCGAATAAGAGTTGCCATGAGCCAAACCACCCCCTCAGATTTGCACCAACTCTCCGTGGCCGCGCTGGCCACGCAGCTGCGCGAACGCAAAGTCTCAGCCCTTGAAACCGCCCAGCATTTTCTGAACCGCATCCATGCCCAAACCGCCGTGGGTGCGTTTGTGGACGTCAACGAAGAAGCCACCCTGGCCCAGGCACGTGCAGCCGATGCCGCCCTGGCTGCGGGCACCGCTGGCCCGCTGGCCGGCGTGCCCATTGCGCACAAAGACATTTTTGTCACGCAAGATTTCGTCTCCACCGCTGGCTCGCGCATGTTGGCTGGCTACCGCTCGCCCTTTGACGCCACCGTGGTGAGCAAACTCGGCGCCGGCCGGCAGACGCCGCAAGGCTTTGAAGCGGGTGCGGGCATGGTCACGCTGGGCAAAGTCAGCTGCGACGAGTTCGCCATGGGCTCAGGCAACGAGAACACCGCCATTGCCCCCATCGGCCACGACAGCGTGGTGCCGGTGCGCAACCCCTGGGATGCCAGCCGCATTCCCGGTGGCTCATCGGGCGGCAGTGCGGCTGCAGTGGCCGCACGTTTGGCGCCTGCTGCCACGGGCACTGACACCGGTGGCTCAATTCGCCAACCCGCGTCCTTTTGCGGCATCACCGGCATCAAGCCCACCTATGGGCGCATCTCGCGCTACGGCATGATTGCCTACGCCTCCAGCCTGGACCAAGCCGGCCCCATGGCCCGCAGTGCAGAAGACTGCGCCTACCTGCTCTCGGCCATGTGCGGACCTGATGCCGACCGCGACTCGACATCGCTCGACACCCCGGCTGAAGATTTCACCCGCGCGCTCAATAACGAAGTGAGCGGTGTACGCATTGGCATTCCCCAAGAGTTTTTCAGCGCAGGCTTGGCGCCCGATGTGCGTGCCGCAGTCGACAGCGCCTTGAACGAATGGGTCAAGCTCGGTGCCAAGCTCGTGCCCATCAGCTTGCCACGCACAGAGTTGTCGATTCCTGTGTACTACATCATTGCGCCGGCTGAAGCCTCGAGCAACCTGAGCCGCTTTGACGGTGTGAAGTTCGGCCACCGCGCCCATGACTACACCGACCTGGTGGACATGTACAAAAAAACCCGTGCAGAGGGTTTTGGCGATGAAGTCAAGCGCCGCATCATGATCGGCACCTACGTGCTGAGCCATGGCTACTACGACGCCTACTACCTGCAAGCGCAAAAAATCCGTCGCATGATTGCTGACGATTTCCAACAAGCCTTCCAAGTGTGCGACGTGATTGCTGGCCCCGTGGCCCCCACGGTGGCCTGGCACATAGGCGAAAAATCCAGCGACCCGGTGGCCAACTATTTGGCTGACATCTACACCCTGCCTGCCTCATTGGCCGGCCTGCCCGGCATGAGCGTGCCGGCTGGCTTTGGCGCGGGCGGCATGCCAGTGGGCATTCAGCTCATCGGCAACTACTTCAAAGAGTCGCTGCTGCTCAACATGGCCCACCGCTTGCAAGGCGTGAGCGATGTTCACCTGCAAACAGCCCCCTGACCAGGACACGAGATGACCACCAAACTTGTGCAGGGCTACGAAGTCGTGATCGGCTTTGAAACACACGCCCAACTCTCCACACAATCGAAAATTTTCAGCCGTGCGCCCACTGCTTTTGGCGCTGAACCCAACACCCAAGCCTGCGCGGTGGACCTGGCCCTGCCCGGCACCCTGCCGGTGATGAACCGTGGTGCGGTTGAGCGCGCCATCCAGTTCGGCTTAGCCATTGGTTCGCACATCGCGCCCAAGAGCATTTTTGCGCGCAAAAATTACTTCTACCCCGACCTGCCCAAGGGCTACCAGATCAGCCAGTTTGAGATCCCGGTGGTGCAAGGTGGCGAGGTGAATTTCTTCTTGGGCGACGAGAAAAAAACCGTGCGCTTGGTGCGCGCGCACCTGGAAGAAGATGCGGGCAAATCACTGCACGAAGACGCCTCTTTGGGCGGCGGCGGCCAAAGTGGCATAGACCTGAACCGCGCGGGCACCCCGCTGCTGGAAATCGTGACCGAGCCCGACATCCGCTCCAGCGAAGAGGCGGTGGCCTACGCCAAAGAACTGCACAAAATCGTGACCTGGATTGGCATTTGCGACGGCAACATGCAAGAAGGCTCGTTCAGGTGCGATGCTAATGTGTCGGTGCGCAAACCTGGCGCGCCGCTGGGCACCCGCCGCGAGATCAAAAACCTCAACAGCTTCAAGTTCATGCAGCAGGCCATCGATTACGAGGTGCGCTGGCAAATCGACCAGATTGAAGACGGGCATGCCATCCAGCAAGCCACCGTGCTGTTTGACCCCGACACCGGCGAGACGCGCGCTATGCGCACCAAAGAAGACGCTGCAGACTACCGCTACTTCCCGGACCCAGATTTACCTCCGCTACAGATTTCAGAGCAATGGGTTGAGGAAATACGTGGTCAAATGACCGAATTGCCTCGCGTGATGGCAGCTCGTTTCGTGCGCGACTACGCCTTGCCTGAGTACGATGCCACCACCCTGACCCAAAGCAAAGCCATGGCGGCTTACTTTGAAGCAGCGGCCAAGCTCAGTGCACAGCCCAAGCTGGCCAGCAACTGGA
>DKJZ01000070.1 GCA_002454975.1 Hylemonella sp. UBA6679 | reverse complement strand
TACCAGTAGTCGCGCTGCATGTCGTCGCCACTGCCGGCAATCGGCGAGACCGACACCGAGTGGCGCGAGCTGGCGTAACCACCGCGAAAGCCGTGGGTGTGCGCGCTGAAAAAATGCGACTGCTGGGCCGACACACTCGCGCCCTCGCTGTTGGTGATGCGCGCATCCACGCGCAGGGCCGCCGCCTCGGTTTGGCGCGCAATGTCTGCGGCTTGTGCGGCGTTGATGTCCCATGGTTTGAACAGGTCCAGGTCGGTGCGCTGCTCACTAGGCTGGGCAATGTCGGCCTCGTCGGGCAAGCTGGCAAACGGGTCTTCGGCCGTGAAGCGCGCAATGTCGTAAGCCGCTTGAACGGTTTGTTCGATCGCTTGTTGAGAAAAATCAGAAGTGCTGGCGTTGCCCCGGCGCTGCCCCACGTAAACGGTGACACCCAGTGACTTGTCGCGGTTGCGCTCGACGTTTTCCAATTCACCTTTGCGCACCGACACGCTCAAGCCACACCCCTCCGAGGCCTCGGCACCCGCATCGGTGGCACCGAGTTTTTTGGCGTGCTTGAGCGCGGCGTCCACCAGCGACTCAAAGTGGCTGCGGGTGTAGCTAAAGCCTTGCTTGTCGCCCGCGGAGGGCTGGCTTGCAGCTGCCTGCGCGGCAGACTTGGCAACTGATTTTGTACGGGGAGACGTTTTAGAGGGGGCGGTGTTCATATCGATCGTTATGATACTTGCCCATGTCACGTAAACCTAAAAAAGGGTATTTCGTCAAAGGTCAGTTTGTTGCCGAAGGCAGCGAGCTTGACTTGGAGCTCAAGCGCGAGCTCAAAGGCGATACCGAAATCAGCAAAACCGACCTCAAGCGCGAAAGCACTGAGCTGCAAAAACTCGGCGAGGATTTGCTGACCCTGCGCGCCGATCTGATGGCCAAGATCAACCTGCCCGACAAGCTGGTGGACGCGGTGGCCGAGGCCAAGCGCATCACCAACTTTGAAGGTAAGCGCCGCCAGATGCAGTTCATCGGCAAGCTCATGCGCCAACTCGAGCCTGAGTTGGTGCAAGCGGCCAAAGACGCGCTCATTGAACAACACACCCCTTCGGCCCTGGACACACAGTTGTTGCACCAGGCCGAGCAATGGCGCAGCCGTTTGGTCGAAAGCGACGACGCCTTGGCCCAGTGGATGAACCTGGCCCCGCAAACCGACAGCCAGCAACTGCGCGCCCTGGTGCGCCAGGCCCGCAAAGACGCCAAGCCTGAGAAGCCCGGTGAAGCGCCGCGCCACGGCCGCGCCTACCGCGAGATTTACCAATTGGTACGCGAGCAACTCGTAGCTGCCCACGACATTCCTGAGAATACCGACCCGACATGAGCGACCTGCACGACCCCATCAAAATTGGCATCGTCTCGGTGAGCGACCGCGCCTCAAGCGGCGTGTACGAAGACAAGGGCCTGCCCGCGCTGCAAGACTGGCTGCAAAAGGCGTTGAAGAACCCCATCACCTTCGAGCCGCGTTTGATTCCTGATGAGCAAGCGCACATCAGCAAGACATTGATCGAGCTGGTGGAGGCAGGCTGCGCGCTGGTGCTGACCACCGGTGGCACCGGCCCTGCCCTGCGCGATGTCACGCCCGAGGCCACGCTGGCGGTGGCCCACAAAGAGATGCCGGGCTTTGGTGAGCAAATGCGCCAAATCAGCCTGAAGTTTGTGCCCACGGCCATCCTCTCGCGCCAGGTAGCGGTGATTCGCGACAAAACACTCATCATCAACCTGCCTGGGCAACCCAAGTCGATTGCCGAAACGCTGGAAGGCCTCAAAGACGCGGATGGCAAGCCCGTGGTGCACGGCATTTTTGCCGCGGTGCCCTATTGCGTGGATTTGATTGGCGGGCCGTACATAGAAACCAACGACGAGGTCTGCAAGGCCTTTCGGCCCAAGACGGCGATCAGGCCACCGCACCAGGCCTGAACTTACTTGCCGATGAACCGGTTGAGCTTGGCCACATCACTGCCGGGCTGAGCGGTTTGGGGCGGGTGTTCCGCTGTGCCTTGGCCGCCCGCACCTTGAAGCCCGGTGCCTGTGCCAGTACCAGTGGCAGCGCCACCACCTGTCTGGGACTGGCCAACATCAGCAAGGTTCACACCGAGCTTGGTGAGGGCTGAGCGCAGCTGCGCGATCTGGGTTTCTTGCGCCACCGCGTTGTCAATCAAGCCGCGCATGGCTTGGCTCAAGGGGTCGTCGTTTTGGGTGACGCCGTAGGCTGAAAAACCCATTTTCGAGGCGGCCTCTTCGCGCAGCGCGTCTTGCTCAGCTTGGATGATGCGCGCGGGGTTACCCACCGCTGTGGCACCGGCGGGCACGGGCTTGGTCACCACCGCGTTGCTGCCGATCTTGGCGCCGTCCTCGACGGTAAAGCCGCCCAGCACTTTGGCCCCCGCGCCCACCACCACGTTGTTGCCCAAGGTGGGGTGGCGCTTGGCGCCCTTGTACAGCGAGGTGCCCCCCAGCGTCACGCCGTGGTAGATGGTGCAGCCGTTGCCCACCTCGGCAGTTTCCCCAATGACCACGCCCATGCCGTGGTCGATGAACACGCCGTGCCCAATTTTGGCCGCGGGGTGAATCTCAATGCCCGTGAGCATGCGCGAGAGGTGCGCAATGAAACGCCCTGGCCACTTCAAGCCCATCTGCCAGCAGGCGTGCGCCCAGCGGTGCATCACCAAAGCGTGCAGGCCGGGGTAGCAGGTCAGCACTTCCCAGGCGCTGCGGGCGGCGGGGTCGCGCTCAAGAATGCACTGAATGTCGGAACGAAGACGCGAAAACATAAGCCAAGTCTAAACGTCTGAATGCGGCTTTGCTGGCGCGGGTGTTACATCTTCGCCGCGGGCTTGCGCCGTGCCCTGCATGGCTTTGGCTGCCGTGCCTTGCATGGCCTTGGCAATCCCGCGCAGGATGTGGATGTCTTCTTGCGCCAGCTGCGCGCGGTTAAAGAGCTGGTTCAAGCGAGGCATGAGCTTTTTGGGCGAGGCCGGGTCAAGAAAACCCACGTCCACCAGGGCTTGCTCCAAATGCGTGAGCATGCCAGCCACCTGCTGCGCATCGGCCAGTTGTTTGAGGGGGGGCGACACAAGCTCTTGCGGCGCCACTTCTGGGGTTTTGGCAGGCTGTGGCGCGGTAAAACTGCCGGCCGCGCCCAGGTGCTGCATCAAAGCCAGGCGCCAGTCGTAGGCAATGACCTGCAGGGCCGAGGCCAGGTTGAGCGAGCCAAACTGCGGGTTGGTAGGAATGCTCAAGCAGGTGTGGCAACGGTACACGTCTTCGTTACGCATGCCAAAACGCTCTGAGCCAAATAAAAAACCTATGCCCTGATTGACCTCTAAGCCTTGATACGGCTGATGCCAATGCTCACTTTTCAGGAGCATGTCGAAATGCTCGCGAGGTGTGCGGGTGGGTGGGCCGAAGTCGCGCGGGGTCATGGCCGTGGCGCACAAGTGCGTGAGGCCATCCAGCGCTTCGTCCAGGGTGTCGACAATGCGGGCGTTTGCCAGCACGTCCAACGCGCCGCTGGCACGCTGGATGGTTTCTTCTTTGCGCAGCACGTTGGGCCAGCGCGGCGCCACCAGCACAAGCTCCTCAAAGCCCATGACCTTGATGGCGCGCGCAGCCGCGCCCACATTGCCAGCGTGGCTGGTTTGGATCAGGATGAAACGGGTGCGTACGGGTAAAGACATGAAGCTCGCAGCGTCAAAACCCGCCAAGCCGCGCCTGACGGGTTAAAATATGCCTATTGTCGCCCAGTGCATCGCCATGGGCCTGTTTGCTCTTCAATCATCGGCAGCGCCTGCGTTGCTTCGAGGTTTACAACATGTCTTCACCCAATCTGCACCCCATGCTCAATGTGGCCGTCAAGGCTGCGCGCGCTGCCGGCGCCATCATCAACCGCGCGGCCCTGGACGTGGAATCGGTGCGTATCTCGCAAAAACAAGTCAACGACTTTGTGACCGAGGTTGACCACGCCAGCGAGCAAGCCATCATCGAGACCTTGCTCAGCGCCTACCCAGGCCATGGCATTTTGGGTGAAGAAACCGGCACTGAATTTGGTGCCAAAGACTCTGAGTTCGTCTGGATCATCGACCCCCTGGACGGCACCACCAACTTCATCCACGGCTTTCCGGTGTACTGCGTGAGCATTGCCTTGGCCGTGCGCGGCAAGGTCGAGCAAGCCGTCATTTACGACCCCAGCCGCAACGACCTGTTCACAGCCACCAAAGGCCGTGGCGCTTACATGAACGACCGCCGCATCCGCGTGAGCAAACGCACCGAGCTGTCGCAGTGCTTGATTTCCACCGGTTTCCCTTTCCGCAAGGGCGACAACTTCCCCGCGTACCTGGCCATGATGAGCGAGGTCATGCAACGCACCGCAGGCCTGCGCCGCCCGGGTGCTGCTGCGCTAGACCTGGCTTATGTGGCGGCAGGTTTCACCGACGGCTTTTTTGAAACTGGCCTGCAACCCTGGGACGTGGCTGCTGGCTCGCTGCTGGTCACCGAGGCCGGTGGCTTGGTGGGCAATTTCACAGGTGAGGCTGATTTCTTGCACCACAAAGAGTGTCTGGCTGGTGCGCCGCGCATTTACGGCCAGCTCGTGCCTTTGCTGGCCAAGTTCAGCAAGTTTGCAGGTGCCCACGACAAATCTCGCGCTGACATGGCGCAAGACGTGGTGCGCAGCAAAATCACGCAGGCCCAAGGCGGCTTGGGTCAAGCCGCTGACGAGCAAGCTGGCGTTCTGGCCGATGACAGCGCCAAGCCAGCGCCTTCAGACACCGACAGCCCGTTCTAAGCCAGGCGCTTGCGCTGTGCTTGCCGCTCAGGCAAGTTCAGCGCTCAATTGGGGCAAGGCGTTGTGCAAGCTGGGGGTCTCTTCCAGCCCCCAGTGGCTCAGGGGTTCGGGGTAACCAAACAAATAGCCTTGAAACAGCAGGCAGCCGTTGTGGTGCAAAAAGTCGTATTGGGCGAAGTTTTCCACGCCTTCGGCCACCGCCACAAAGTCCATGTGTTGGGCCAAAGACAAGAGGGTGCGCACCATGGCCGCATCGTCGGGGCTGTTGTTGGCGTCGCGCACGAAACTGCGGCTGATTTTGAGCTGCGCCAAGGGCAGGCGTTTGAGCAAGCCCAGCGATGAAAAGCCCGCGCCAAAATCATCTAAGGCAAACCGCACGCCAATCTCACGCAAGATGCGCATTTTTCTGACCAAGGCGTCAATGTCACCCGGCAGGGTTTCTTTGAACTCCAAGGTCAAGCGGTGCGGGTCCGCCCCGGTCTCGTTCAAGATGCGCAGCACCTGGGTGGCAAATTCAGGTTGAGACAAAGAGCGCGCACTGATGTTGACGGACACGCCCAGGTGGCGCGTACGCTCATCACCCGCCCAATGGCCGAGTTGGCGGCAAGCTTGGGTGAGCGCCCAATCGTTGACGGCCAGCACCAAGGGCGAAGACTGGTTCATGTCGAGAAATTCACCCGGGTTCAAGCATCCGCGCACCGGGTGGTTCCAGCGCAGGTAGGCCTCGTAGCTCACCACGTTTTTGTCTGCATCGACCACCGGTTGATAATACAGGGTGAGTTCGTCGAGCGCCAAGGCGCGGCTGATGTCTTGGTTCATGGCGGCTCGGGCCACCACCGCGTCTTGCATGAGTTGGTCGAAAAAGCGCAAGGTGTTGCGCCCGGCAAACTTGGCCTGGTAAAGCGCCACATCGGCATGTTTGAGCAAGTCTTCGGCCGAGAGCTTGAGGCCTTGAAACAAGGTGATGCCCATGCTGGGCGTGCTGAAGTGGCGTTTGCCCGAAAGCTCATAGGGCTCGTTGAGGCTGGCCAGAATTTTCAAGGCCACCTGCTCCGCTTGGTAAACAGCAGCGCCCTCTTGGTCACTGAGGTTTTCAATGACCACCACAAACTCGTCGCCACCAAAGCGCGCGGCGGTGTCACCTTCACGCACGGTGGCGGCCAACCGTTCTGCCACCTGCACCAGCAGCTCGTCGCCCACGTCGTGGCCCAAGCTGTCGTTGATGTCTTTGAAGTGGTCCAAGTCCAGGAACATCAAGGCGCCATAGCGCAAGGTGCGCGCACCGCTGATTTGCGCTTGGCGCAACCGGTCCATGAGCAAGCGACGGTTGGGGAGGTTGGTCAGTGCGTCAAAAAACGCCAAGCGCTGGTTGGCTTCCTCTGCGATTTTGCGCGCGGTCACATCGGTCAAGGCGCCGTAGGTTTGCACATTGCCATTGGTCTCGATGTACACCGAGGCATTGCCCAGCAACCAGCGGATGGAGCCGTCGCGGTTGTTGAGCCTGAACTCATGCCGCCAAACAGCGCCGTTTTGGGCTGCGTCGCGCATGGATTGTTTCAGGTCTGGCAAATCATCGGGGTGCACCAGCTCGAACATGGGTGCAGCACTGGCATACACCTGCTCAGCTTTCATGCCAAAGAGGCTTTGAATGGCTGGGCTGGCATAAGGAAAACTCAAGGTGCCGTCGGGCTTGCGCAGCATTTGGAACAGCATGTCGGGCATGCGTGCGGTGATGCGCTGAATGAAATCGAGCTTGTCACTCAAAGCTTGCGACACCGCTTTTTCTTTGGACACATCTTGCAAGCTGACCAGCAGGTGCTGCGCGCCGTTGATGAAAATCAGGCTACCGCTCCAGCGGATGGACCGAGGCACGCCATCTTTGAAGCGCAGCGTCATCTCCAGGTCGTGCAGGCGGTGGGTGCGAAAAATTTTCTCCAACGCGTTTTGGCGCGTGGCCGCATCGGGCCACAAACCCAGATCCATCACATGCGAGCCGATGACCTCGGGCAAGGTGTAGCCCGTCAAGCGCAGCCACTCGTCGTTGACCTTGAGGAGTTTGCCTGTCTCCAGGCTCGACATGCTCATGGCAATGGGGCTGTCGACGAACGCTGCGCGCACGAGGTTGTTGTCGTCAGCGGGCAAGTCTTCGCTCTGAATGCGCCCGACCCACCGCTCCAAAGAAGCTTTGAGGTGCTGCATGTCGTCATGCACGTCAGAGGAAAGCGTCAAACTCACAAGCGGTCAAGTTGGTGTGGCAGGGGCTGCCAATATAGGGCTTGTGAGGTCGTCGTGTGATAGTTTTTCTAACTCGTTTTGACACCCGATATCGAAACCCAGATGCAGATGCGGATGTAGATGCTAAAAACGATAAAAACAACTAGGCCGGCAAGGGCCCCTGCCCTGCCTGGCTGATCCATTCGGTGGCAGCGCGCTGGTTCAAGGCCGGGCTGATGAAGTGGCCTTGTGCGTATTCGCAGTTGATGTCTTTGAGCAGCAAAAACTGCTCAACGGTTTCCACACCCTCAGCCACCACCTTGATGCCAAGCTTGTGCGCCATTTGCACCATGAAGGCCACCATGGCTTGGCGGTCAAACCGGCTCACCACCGGATCGATGAAGGACTTGTCAATTTTCAAGGCCGTGAAAGGCAGGTCGCGCAGCTGACCGAAAGACGAGTAGCCCGTGCCGAAATCGTCCATGTAAATTTGGTAGCCCGCCTCGCGCAGCAACGTGAGCTCGTGCCTGGCCACATCAATGTGCTGGAGCATGGCCGACTCGGTGATCTCCAGGCGCAGGTTGTCGCAAGCTATGCCGTGTTCTCGTTGCATGGCTGCCAGCCGCTGGGCAAAACCACTTTGGTTGAAATGCTGCGCCGAGAGGTTCACGCTTAGAAACCAAGCGCTTTGCCACATCCCGGCCTGCATCCAGTCTGACATGGCACGCATGGCCAAGCGCAAGACCTCGAGGTCGACCCGGCAAACCAAGGCCGCATCTTCAGCGGTGCGAATGAAGTCGCCGGGCTGTAAGCGTCCACGCAAGGGGTGGTTCCAACGGACCAAGGCCTCAAAGCCCACCAAGCTGCTGGTTTGCGTGGCCACAATGGGCTGAAACACCAACTCGAGCTGCTCGTGGTTGAGCGCGGTGATGAGCTCATTTTCCAGAATTTGTCGCTCCATGAGGCTGCTGCGCATGTGGTGCTCAAACACCACCAAGCTGGCGCGACCGCGCTGCATGGCCTGTTGCAAAGCAATGTCAGCGCACTGAAACACGTCCTGCGCGTCGCGGTAACTGTGCTGCGCAGGCGCCATGCCGATGGCCACACTCACGTTCACCACCGACGCTGCAACTTTGTAAGACTGGTTGAGGGCTTCAACCAACAGGTCAGCGAGCTCGCGCTGCGCGCAGGCATCGTGCGCGTCGTGCGACAGCACCAAAAATTCAGAGGGGCCCAAACGCGCATCCAACGCGTGCAACGACGAGACACGCCCCAGGGTTTGTTCCAGCCGCTGGGCCACCAAGGCCATGAGCGCCTCGGCTTGTCGCTGCCCGTAGGTCAGGCGCACCTGTTGGTGGTTGAGCACGGCCACCAACATCACCCCCAAACCATGGCCATGGCTGGTGAACGTGGCGCCCAAGATCTCGTTGATCAAGGCCATCACGTCGTGCTTGTCGGGCAACTTGCCCAGCACCTCAACATCACCTCGGGCCTGTGCGGCAGGCGCACCAGACTGCTGCCGGGGCTTGAGACGGCCCTGCCAGTAGCGGCGTAGAGATGAAAAAAGCAACATGCAGAGGTGAGGCTAAGGTTGAGGCCAACAAGCTAAGAGGCCGGAACGCCAACAAACAAGTCAAGGCCCAGCACAGATTGTTTAATGATTTTAATCCGAACGGATTGTTCAATAGTTTTTAAATAAACTCAAGCACCTTGTTCCTTGATGTCATGCCGTGGCTTGGGCACGGGGCTGCCGTTAAGCTCTGCGCATGACCACACCAACCCCAGACGAGCTCAAATCTTTTGACGAGGACCGCCTGCAACCTGAACGCGAGGCTGCCGCGCGGACCAGCACCTGGGTGAGCGTGGCGGTCAATGTGGTGCTGTCAACGCTGCAAGTGGCATCAGGGCTGTGGGCCGGCTCACAGGCCTTGGTGGCCGATGGCATCCACTCCCTGTCGGACCTGGCGTCTGACTTTGTGGTGCTGTTGGCTCTGCGCCACAGCCGCAAAGAGGCCGACCTGGACCACCACTACGGCCACCAGCGCTATGAAAACGCAGCCTCCTTGGTGCTGGGCCTCATTCTTTTGGCCGTCGGTGTTGGCATGGTGTGGAGCGCCGCGCACCGGCTGCAAGACCCGGACAACATTGCTGTGGTGAGCAGCTTGGCCCTGTGGGTGGCGGCAGCGTCTTTGCTGGCCAAAGAGGGGCTGTTTCGTTACATGCTCAAGGTGGGGCAAGCCGTGCGTTCAAGCCTGCTGGTGGCCAACGCCTGGCACGCCAGGTCTGATGCGGCATCGTCGCTGTTGGTGCTGGTGGGCATTGGCGGCAATATGTTGGGCTACCCCTTGCTGGACCCGCTGGCAGCCACTGGCGTGGGCGTGATGGTGGCAAAAATGGGCTGGGGTTTTGTGTGGGACGCCCTGCACGACCTCACCGACCGTGCTGCCTCGGTGGAGCACACCGAGGGCATCAGCCGTACTTTGCGTTCAGTACCGGGGGTGCAAAGCATCCATGACTTGCGCACCCGCAAAACCGGCGACATGATTTTGGTGGACGTACATCTGGACGTTGATGGTCAATTGACCGTGGCGCAAGGCCACGACATTGCCAAGCTGGCCCGGGAGCTGGTCATGCAAGAGCACCCTGTGCTCGATGTCATGACGCATGTGGACCCAGTTGAAGAGATCACTCAGGTGCGGCTTAAAGGCGCAGCCAATGCACTTTCGCGAGATGCAGCTGGCGTGTAAAACAGCACGTTGCCGCAGTTTTTACACATCTGAGCTTTGTAGTTGTCGACCCCGGCCAGTTGGCGGGCTTCCGTGTGGGGGCTGTTGCACGCATGGCAACTCAGCCGGCCTTGGCTGACGTGGCCAGGGTGGCTTTGTGCATAACTTTGCAGGTTTTGCTTTTCCATGCGCTTGTGGTGGCTTTGCTCGCCAGCGATGGAAATCAAAAACACCACCAAGAGCAGCACGGTGATCACCACCGTTTTGACCACATGCACCTGGGGCACGGGCGCCACGCCTGTGAGCACCGAGAGTAAAAACACCACCAGCAACACCGAGAGGACTTTTTGCGTGGTCTGGCCACCTGCTTGAGCCGATTTGAGCTGCGCCATACCCACCCCTTTGAACGTTGGCAACTGACGAAAGACGCCATATTTAGGGTTTAAATTTTATGCAAGGCAAGACAAACGAACTGCGTCTTATGATTGATTTCTACTATAGTGTTACCCGTACGTCTGTACCAGAAGCCTGCGTACAAGCACCCTTTTTTTCAAATCGTCTGCAAGCATGGCCCCGCAAGCAAGGACAATCACGCCCATGACATGCCCTCTGCGTCCAGCCTGTGCCTTGCCTTCTTTGGCAACCATCACACACGCCCTTAGCTGGCGCTCGCCCCTGAACACGCACGTGCCCACATGCCCGACCTGCCCTTGACTGCCTCTGACAAACCCTCTTCTGGCGAGCTTTCCCAGGCGGCCCACACGCCGATGATGCAGCAGTACCTCGGCATCAAGACCGAGTTCCCAGGGACGATGGTTTTTTACCGAATGGGCGATTTTTACGAGTTGTTTTTTGACGACGCCGAGCGCGCGGCCCGCTTGCTCGACATCACCCTGACCCAGCGGGGGCAAAGCGCAGGTCGGCCTGTGGTCATGGCAGGGGTGCCCTTTCATGCGGTCGAAACTTACCTCGCCCGCCTCATCAAGCTGGGCGAATCGGTGGCCATTTGCGAGCAGGTGGGTGATGTGGGCGCCAGCAAAGGCCCCGTTGAGCGCAAAGTGGTGCGGGTGGTCACGCCCGGCACCTTGACCGATGCCGCCCTGCTGAGCGACAAGACCGAATCGCTGCTGCTGGCCGTGCACATAGGGCTGCGCCAACGCTGCGGCCTGGCTTGGTTGAGCGTGACCCAAGGCGAGTTGCGCCTGGCCGAATGCGCCAGCGACGAGCTGCACGACTGGATTGCCCGCATCCAACCCGGTGAGCTGATTTACAGCGCCGGCGTGAGCCCTGCGGCAGAGCATGGCCTGCAGGCCCTGCGCGACCGCTTGGGCCTGTCTTTGAGCCTGCGACCCGAGTGGCAGTTTGACACCGCCTTGGGCGAGCGCACCTTGCTGGGCTTGCTCTCGAGTGCCAGCCTGAGCGCCTGGGGCGCACAAGACCTGGTGCATGCCCAAGCCGCTGCCGGCGCCCTGGTGCACTACGCTGAGCACACCCAGGGCCGCAGCCTCACGCACATCCACAGCTTGCGGGTGCAAAAGCGCGACGAACTCATCGACCTGCCGCCGGCCACCCGGCGCAACCTGGAGCTCACCCAAACCCTGCGCGGCGAAGACTCGCCCACGCTCTTGTCTTTGCTCGACACCTGCATGACCGGCATGGGCAGCCGCCTGCTCAAAACCTGGATGCTGGAGCCGCCACGCGACCGCGCAGTGCCCCAAGCGCGTCTGCAAGCCATTGGCGCTTTGCGCACGGGCCTGTGGCAAAGCCTGCGCGCACAACTCAAAGGCTGCAGCGATGTTGAGCGCATCAGCGCGCGCACAGCCCTGCGCCAGGTGCGACCTCGCGAGCTGGTGGCCTTGCAACTCACGCTACAAAAAGCAGAGCAACTAGTTCAATCTTTTCAAGGGCTAGACGGCTATTTGGCTCAAATTTCTCAAGCGTTGGTGCCGCCCCCTGGCTGCGCAGCATTCATTGCCCGCGCCATCGCCCCCGAACCTGCTGCCATGGTGCGCGATGGTGGCGTGATTGCCAGCGGCTTTGATGCCGAGCTCGATGAGTTGCGCGCCATCCAAACCAACTGCGACGGCTTTTTGCTCGACCTCGAAACCCGTGAAAAAGCCCGCAGCGGCATTGCCAACCTGCGGGTGCAGTTCAACAAAGTGCATGGCTTTTACATCGAAGTCAGCACCGGCCAGGCCGACAAAGTGCCGGACGACTACCGCCGTCGCCAAACCCTTAAAAACGCTGAGCGCTTCATCACCCCCGAGCTCAAAGCCTTTGAAGACAAAGCCCTCAGCGCCCAAGAACGCGCTTTGAGCCGAGAGAAGTTTTTGTTTGAGCAAGTGCTCGACGAGCTGCAAGGCTTTGTGCCAGCGCTCAGCCGTGTGGCCCGCGCCCTGGCCTCGCTCGATGTGCTGTGCACCCTGGCCGAGAGGTCGCTCACTTTGCATTGGTGCGAGCCCCAGTTCACCTCGGTGCCTTGCATTGAAATCACCCAGGGCCGTCACCCGGTGGTTGAAGCGCGGCTGAATGAAACCAACCGCGGCAGCTTCATTGCGAACGACGCGCACTTGGGCGTGAAGGCGCGCATGCAAATCATCACCGGCCCCAACATGGGCGGCAAATCCACCTACATGCGCCAGGTGGCCTTGATCACCCTGCTGGCAGCCATGGGCAGCTATGTGCCCGCGCAAAGCTGCCGCTTGGGGCCCATCGATGCCATCTACACCCGCATTGGTGCGGCCGACGACCTGGCCAACGCGCAGTCCACCTTCATGATGGAGATGACCGAAGGCGCGCAAATTCTGAACGCTGCCACGCCCAACGCGCTGGTGCTCATGGATGAAATCGGACGTGGCACCTCCACCTTTGACGGCCTGGCTTTGGCCAGCGCCATTGCCACCCACCTGCACGACAAGACCCAGGCATTCACCCTGTTTGCGACGCATTACTTTGAGCTCACCGAGTTTCCCAAAACCCACCACGCTGCGGTGAACATGCATGTGAGCGCCACCGAATCTGGCCACGACATTGTGTTTTTGCACGAGCTGCAAGCAGGACCCGCCAGCAAAAGTTACGGCGTGCAAGTGGCGCGCTTGGCGGGCATGCCAACTGGTGTGCTCAACCATGCGCGGCATGTTTTGCAAACCCTGGAAACCCAAGCCGAGCATGCCCAGGCCCAGGTGGATTTGTTTGCCCCACCGCCCAGCGTTCCCGAACCCGAACACAGCCGACTTGAGGCCGCTTTGGCCGCCATCGACCCCGACGCTTTGAGCCCGCGCGAAGCGCTCGATGCGCTCTACCAACTCAAGAAACTCTCATGACCCGACCCACCCTGGTTTTTTCGCACGGCAACAGTTTTCCGGGCGGCACCTACAGCCTCATGCTCGAGCACCTGCAAGCGCGTGGCTTTGACACCTTGGCCCTGGACAAGTTCGGGCACGACCCGCGCTACCCGGTGAGCAACAACTGGCCTGAGCTGGTGCAGCAGCTCCACGACTTTGTGCAACCCCTCTTGGCAACGCGTGGGCCGGTCTACCTGGTGGGCCATTCGCTGGGCGGATTCATCAGTTTGTTGTGCGCCGCGCGCCACCCCTCGCTGGCACGCGGCGTGGTCATGCTTGACTCGCCCTTGATTGGCGGCTGGCGCGCCACCAGCGTGGGCATGGCCAAGAGCACCCAGCTCATCCACCGGGTGTCCCCCGGGGCTGTGAGCAGCCAACGCCGCACCAGCTGGGCCGACGAAGCCAGTGTGCTGGCACATTTTCAACACAAAAAAGCCTTTGCCAAGTGGCACCCACAGGCCCTGCGCGACTACATCACCCATGGCACCCACGAGCAAGACGGCAAACGCGTGCTGAGTTTTGACCGAGATGTAGAAACCGCGATTTACAACACCATCCCCAACAACATCGAGAGCACCCTGCGCCGCCACCCACTCAAATGCCCGGCTGCGTTTGTGGGCGGCTTGCACTCTTACGAGCTCAAGCAAGTGGGACGCGCGCTGACGGAAAAAGTTTGCAAGGGCCGCATGGCCATGGTGGATGGCACCCATCTGTTTCCGATGGAGCAACCCGCTGCTGCCGCAGCCATGGTGGAGGCCGCTGTTTTGAACTTTGAGAGCTCAGGCTACATCAAGCCGACCAATTGACCAGCCCACTCCAAGCCGTGAGCAGCACCACCACACCAAACACAATGCGGTAGTAGGCAAAGCCCACAAAGCTGTGGGTGGCAATGAACTTGAGCAGCCAGCGCACGCACAACCAAGCACTCAAGAAAGAAAACACCAGCCCCACCATGAACAAGGGCGCATCGGCCATGGACAGCAGCGCGCGCTCTTTGTACAGGCTGTAGGCGCCAGCGCCAATCAGCGTGGGGATGGCCAGGAAAAATGAGAAGTCAGTCGCGGCCTGGCGCGACAAACCCAGAAACATGCCGCCGATGATGGTGGCCCCGCTGCGGCTGGTGCCCGGCACCATGGCCAGGCACTGCACCAGGCCGACCTTGAGGGCGTCACGCCACGTCATGTGGTCCACGGTGGGAATACGCGCTGTGTTGCCGGCTTGAAAATGCTCGCGCCCGCCCACGTTGAGGTTGTGCCCCACGCCGCTGAGCGAGGGGTGGGTGTAACGCCGCTCAGCCCACAAAATGATGAAACCCCCAACAATGAAGGTGCTGGCCACCACCGTGGGGTTGAACAAATGCGCCTTGATGTACTTGCCAAACAGCAGCCCCAGCACCACCGCAGGCACAAACGCAATGAACACATTGAGGGCAAACTGCTGCGCGCGCCTGTCGCTGGGCAAAGCCAAAACCGTGTCGCGGATGCGCTGCCAGTAGACCAAAATGACGGCAAAAATCGCGCCGGTCTGGATGGCAATGTCAAACACCTTGGCCTTGTCATCGTCAAAGCCCAACAAGGCGCCAGCCAAAATCAAGTGGCCAGTCGAAGAGATCGGCAAAAACTCGGTCAAACCCTCGACCACCCCCATCACGGCGGCCTTGAGCAACATCACAACGTCCATCGTCTTTCCTTCATTTAATTGGGGTCAGACCCCAATTAATTCATTCGTAGCGCAGGGCTTGGATGGGCAGCAATTTCGCGGCCCGCTGGGCGGGGTAAAAACCAAAAAATACACCCACCAGCGCTGAAAATCCTGCGGCCAGCGCAATCGAGGCCAGGCTCATGCTCACCTGCCACCCAGCAAAATAACCCACAGCCCAGGTCGATGCTGCGCCCAGCAGCACGCCAATGGCCCCGCCGAGCAAGCTCAGGGTGATGGCCTCAATCAAAAACTGCGCCAAGATGTCGCGCCCGCGTGCGCCCACGGCCATGCGCAGGCCAATCTCGCGGGTGCGTTCGGTCACGCTCACCAGCATGATGTTCATGATGCCAATGCCCCCGATGATCAGGCTGATGCCCGCCACCGCAGCGAGCAAGAGCGTCATGATGCGGCTGGACTCTTCTTGTGCTTGCAAAATTTCTGTGAGGTTGCGAATCACAAACGGGTCGTCGGTGCCAGCAGGTACTTTGAAGCGCTGGCGCAGCAGGTCTTTGATGGCCTCCTCGGCCACCTTCATGTTTTGCCCCTCGCGCACCTTCACCGAGATCGCGCCCACGCGCTTGAGCTTGCTGCTGGCGTCGCCCCCCCAAATGCGGTTGCGCAACGTAGAGATGGGGATCATCAGCACGTCGTCTTGGTCTTGCCCCATGGAGTTTTGCCCCTTGGGTGCGAGCACACCAATGATTTTCATGGGCACGCCACGCACCCGCACCATCTGGTCGATCGGGTCTTGCTCACCGAACAACTCACGCGCCACAGTGGCCCCAATCCAAGCCACCTTGGACGAACCGTTGAGCTCGGCCGCATCAAACACCCTGCCGCTGGCCAGGGGCCATTCGCGCGCCTCCAGGTAGTCGTTGGTGACCCCAAAAATCGAGGTCCCCCAGTTGGTGTTGCCACCCACCACCTGCCCGTTGGTGCGTGAGGTGGGGGCGGCCACCTGCACCTCAGGCACCTCCAGGCTGATGGCCAAGGCGTCTTCTTCGGTCAGGCGTTGCCGCGTTTGCGCACCCAGGCGCACACCGGCCTGGTTCACCCCACCGGGCAGCACCAGCATGATGTTGGAGCCCAGGCCCTTCATTTGTGCCTGTACCCGCTCGGTGGCGCCACTGCCCACAGCAATCATGGTGATGACCGCAGCCACCCCGATGATGATACCCAGCATCGTCAAAAAACTTCGCAAGGTGTTGGCGGCCAGAGCCCGCCAAGCGCTTCGCAATGCAGCTACAAAATTCATAGCGCAGAACTTTCTGCCAGCACCTGTGCACAGCCAGGGTCAGGGTTGATGCTGTCTTCCACCATCAAGCCGTCTTTGAACACCAGCTTGCGCCTGGCCCATTGCGCGATGTCGCTCTCATGGGTGACCAGCACCACCGTCATGCCTTGGGCATTGAGCTGGCTGAGCAAGCGCATGATGTCTTCGCTGGTTTTCGAGTCCAGCGCGCCGGTGGGCTCGTCGGCCAAGATGAGTTGCGGGTCGTTGACCAGCGCGCGGGCAATGGCCACCCTCTGCTGTTGGCCGCCTGAGAGCTCCGAAGGCGTGTGCATGTGACGCTCACCCAAACCCACCCTTTGCAGGGCCGCCATGGCCCGCTCGCGGCGTTGCGGCGTTTTGATGCCGGCATACACCATGGGCAGCTCCACGTTTTCCAGAGCGCTGGTGCGGGGCAGCAGGTTGAACTGCTGAAACACAAAGCCAATGCGCCGGTTACGGATGGAGGCGAGTTGGTCGGGCGCCATGGTTTCCACCGCCTCATCTGCGAGACGGTAGTGGCCAGCGCTGGGCTGGTCCAGGCAACCCAGGATGTTCATCAGCGTGGATTTACCCGAGCCAGAGGCACCCATGATGGCCACAAACTCCCCCTCGGCAATGTCCAGAGACACGCCGGCCAAGGCGTGCACCGTGGTTTGACCCATGGTGTAGGTCTTGACCAGATCGCGGGCTTCGATGAGCGCCATCTCAGAAGGCCATGCGCGGGCCAGCCGGCGCGGCCGGACGCGGGCCACCGGGCGCTGCGCTGGAGACGGTGCCCGTGATCACCACCGCGCCCTCTTTGAGCTCTTGCGCTGCAGGCGAGTTGGGCGGCACAAACAGCTCAGTGGTGGTGCCATCGGTGATGCCCAAGCGCACATTGAAGGCCTTGGGTTTGCCTTGCTCATCCAAAACATGCAAACGGCCACGGGTGACTGCACGGCCCGACATTTCTGTCACCAAAGCCGCGAACTTGGGCTTTTGCTCTGGCGTCATCAGTTCGGCGAGTTGGGCACGCACCTCGCCGGTGATGCGCTCACGCGCTTTGGCGCGTTCCGCCTCGGGCACCTCGCGCAGTTGCATGAAGCGTGGCCGCGCGGCGGCGTAAATGGCTTCGACTTTTTCTTTTTGCTCGGCGCTCAAGTTCATCTCGGCCATGAGGCGCTGACGGAACTCACTGCCCGGTCCTCCTTGCCCACCACCCTGCCCGGCACCTTGGGCAGCTTGAGGTGTATTTTGGCCTGTAGCCCCCGCCGCACTTGACTCAGTCGCTCCTGATTTAGAAGCAGAGGATGGCGCGCCCGGCACGGACTCGGCAACTGGCTCCACGCCGGCAATGCGCACCCGCAGCGCCGCGTTAGGCACCTTGAGCACGCTCTCACGTACATCGGTCACCACCCGCACATTGGCCGTCATGCCCGGGAGCAAGCGCCCTTCGCTGTTGGAGAAGTGCACCACGGCCACATAGGTCACCACATTGGCCACGTTGGTGGCGGCTTTGCGCACCTGGGCAATTTGGCCCTCAAAGGTTTGACCAGGGAAAGCATCAACCGTGAAGGTGGCTTTTTGGCCGTTGCGGATGCGGCCCACATCGGCCTCGTCGATCGCGGCTTCCACCTGCATTTCACGCAGGTTCTGCGCGATGATGAACAGCTCCGGCGACTGCAAAGACGCCGCCACGGTTTGGCCTTTCTCAATCGTGCGCTTGATCACAATGCCGCTGACGGGCGAGGTGATGCGCGTGCGTGTGAGGTCAATGCGCGACTGGGCCAGCGACGCTTCGCGCTGCAACACGCTGGCGCGCGCGCTTTGGGTTTGCGCCTCGCTCACACCCACCTGGGCCTGGGCCACCTTGAGGGCCTCGCTGGTGGTGTTGACCAAGGCGTTGGATTTGTCCGCTTCGCTTTGCGCCACAAATTGCTTGCTCACCAGCATGAGGTTGCGGTCGTGGGTGCGGCGGGCTTCGTTGAGGTCGGTTTGCGCGCTCGAGACCTGGGCACGCGCGGCCAGCTCGTTGGCTTGGGCCGTGAGCACCGCAGCGCGCGCAGCGTCCAAATCGGCCTGGGCGGAGCGCACGCGGTACTCAAAAGTTTCGGGGTCGATCACCGCAATCAACTGGCCGGCTTTCACATCCGAGTTGAAGTCCACCAAAATTTCTTTGATTTGGCCCGACACCTGGGTGCCCACCGTCACTTGCGTCACGGGGCTGACCGCACCGCTGGCCGCCACCGCCGCTTGCAAAGCGCCGCGTTCAATTTTGCCGGTGCGGTACTGCACCTCTTGCGCCGCAGAGCGTTGTGTCCACCACCAGCCACCCCCGGCTGCCAAGGCCACGGCGACCAAGCCGCCGGCTATCCATGTCTTTTTCATCCAGCCATTGTAGAAACTCTTGAAGACCTTGGTTTGACCGGTGACAGCCCCGGCGACCAAGCGGTGCCCCGTCTAAAATGACCCCATGAGTTCGAACCCAGCCCCCAACGGCCAGCCCAGCGCAGCCGAAGCGCCCAAAGCCAGCAATTTTTTGCGTCAAATCATCGAGGCCGACTTGGCCCAAGGCACCTACGCCAGCCGCCGCTGGGCGGGCAGCCCCGGGGACGCCGCCCACCATGCCCAAGGCGAGCCCGACCCAGCCAAAATTCGCACCCGCTTCCCGCCTGAGCCCAACGGTTACCTGCACGTGGGCCACGCCAAAAGCATTTGCATCAATTTTGGCCTGGCGCGTGACTACGGTGGCGTGTGCCACCTGCGCTTTGACGACACCAACCCCGAAAAAGAAGACACCGAGTACGTCAACAGCATCATTGACGCGGTGAAGTGGCTAGGCTTTGACTGGGTACAAATCGGCCAAGCTGCAGGCAGCGCTGCGCCTTACCAGGCCAGCGACTACTTTGACTTCATGTACCGCGCCGCTGAAGCCTTGGTGGAAGCTGGCCACGCGTATGTGGACGAGCAAACGGCCGAAGAGATGCGCGCCAACCGCGGCGACTTCGGCAAGCCCGGTGTGAACAGCCCCTTTCGCAGCCGCACACCCGCTGAGAACCTGGTACGTTTTCGCGAGATGCGCGACGGTCTGCATGCCGATGGTGCGATGGTTTTGCGCGCGAAGATCGACATGGCTTCGCCCAACATCAACCTGCGCGACCCGGCCATCTACCGCATCCGCCGCGCCACCCACCACAACACGGGCGATGCCTGGTGCATCTACCCCATGTACACCTTTGCGCACCCGATTGAAGATGCGCTCGAACAGATCACCCACAGCATCTGCACCTTAGAGTTTGAAGACCAGCGCCCGTTTTACGACTGGCTCATGGCGCGTTTGTGCGAGGCTGGTTTGTTGGCTGCACCCTCGCCCAAGCAGTACGAGTTTGCGCGCTTGAACTTGACCTATGTGATCACCAGCAAACGCAAACTCGCGCAACTGGTCAACGACGGCAAGGTCAGCGGCTGGGACGACCCGCGCATGCCCACCATCGTCGGCCTGCGCCGCCGCGGCTACACCCCAGAGAGCCTGCAGTTGTTTGCCGAGCGCATTGGCGTGACCAAAAGCGACTCGTGGATCGACTACAGCACCCTGGAAGGTTGCCTGCGCGAAACCCTGGAAAACACCGCCCACCGCGGCATGGCCGTGCTCGACCCCGTCAAGCTGGTGCTGACCAACTGGGCCGAGGTGTTTGGCAGCGAGAGCTATTTAGAAGACTGCACCCAACCTGCCCTGCCCCACAGCGCTGTGGCTGAGGGTCAAGCCATACCTGATCGCACCTTCAAAATTGGCCGCGAGGTGTGGATTGAGCGCGAAGACTTTGCTCAAACGCCCCCCAAGGGCTACAAGCGTTTGTTCGAGGGCAATGTGGTGCGCCTCAAAGGCGGCTACGTGATTGAGTGCACCGGTTGCGCCAAAGACGCGCAAGGCCTGATCACCGAGGTGCATGCCAAGGTGATTGCCGGCACAAAAAGCGGCACGCCAGGGGCAGACAGCGTCAAAGCCAAGGCTGCCATCACCTGGGTGGGCGTGGCCGATGGCGTGCAAGCCCAAGTGCGCTTGTACGAACGCTTGTTCAAAGACGAGCACCCCGACGCCGGTGGCAAAGACTTCCTGCAAGCCCTCAACCCCGAGAGCCTGCACGTCGTGCAAGCCTATGTCGAACCATCGCTGGCCCAAGCCGCGCCCGACCAAAAGTTCCAGTTCGAACGCCACGGCTACTTTGTGGCCGACCGCATCGACCACGCGCCAGGACAACCCGTGTTCAACCGCGCCGTGGGGCTCAAGGATTCTTGGGGCAAGTGAGGGCCGAAGCCCGCTTCAGTGCTTCGGTTCGGCCGATTAACAAGGGGTTGGGACTGCGAACAAGCCCAAGTACCAACGTGTTTGTACGGACAAGCCCAGGCCCTGAAAGCAGCCAATAATGCGCTTTGCTGCAGCACTTCGCTGCGAATTAGAGATACACCATGACCCAAGCACGCGCCATCCAACTCACTGAATTCGGTTCTCCTGACGTGATGAAACTCGTCACGCTCGACCTGCCCGCACCTGCCGCGGGTGAGGTACAGCTGCGCCAAACCGCCATCGGGTTTAACTACATCGACATCTACCAACGCTCGGGCAAATACCCCCTGCCCACCCCCACCGGCTTGGGCCATGAGGCGGCAGGTGTGGTTCAAGCCGTGGGCGACGGCGTGACCGACCTCAAAGTGGGCGACCATGTGGTTTACATGAACGCTGGCCTGGGCGCCTATGCCGACTGCCGTAACGTGCCCGCCGCCAAGATGGTGAAGATTCCTGCTGGCATCAGCGATGACGATGCCGCGGCCGTGTTTTTCAAAGCCATGACCGCGCAGTACCTGGTGAAGAAAACCCACAAGGTTGCCACTGGTGACGTGGTGCTGGTGCATGCCGCCGCCGGTGGCGTGGGTCTGATTTTGGTGCGTTGGGCCAAGGCCTTGGGTGCCAAAGTGATTGGCACGGCAGGCTCTGCAGCCAAGTGCGCGCTGGCCGTGTCAGAGGGTGCGGATGCTTGCATTGACTACACCCAAAGCGATTGGGTGGCTCAGGTGCAAGCGGCCATGGGCAGTCAAAAAGCGCATGTGGTGTACGACTCGGTCGCGCAACACACCTTCATGGCCTCGCTGGATTTGGCTGCGCCCTTTGGCATGGTGGTTTTGTACGGCGCGGCCTCGGGGCCAGCACCAGCGATTGAGCCTGAGTTGCTTAACAAAAAGGGCTGCTTGTTCCTCACCCGCCCCTCGGTTTTTCCGCACAACGCTGACCCCGCCACCTTCCGAGCCAACGCGGCTGATGTGTTCGCGGCCATGGGCAGTGGTGCAATCAAGGCCACCATTGGTGCGCGTTTCAGCCTGGCTGACTTGCCCGCTGCGCACCGCGCGGCCGAGTCACGCGCGACCACCGGGGCCATCGTCATCACCCCTTGAGTTTGGTGCAGGCCATCGCCCAGCCCATCGTTGACTTGGCCAG
Source organism: Hylemonella sp. UBA6679 (assembly GCA_002454975.1). Taxonomy (GTDB): domain Bacteria; phylum Pseudomonadota; class Gammaproteobacteria; order Burkholderiales; family Burkholderiaceae_C; genus Hylemonella. The sequence goes on along the minus strand of DKJZ01000070.1, from coordinate 13,466 downwards.
TGCGCAAGCTGCCTTTGCGCATTGGCAAACCCGAGCACAAGCCTTGGGTGTGTCGTTGCGCGCGCCCCCGCCCGAGCCCACCACCTGTTGCGGCCGAGGCTGCAATGGCTGTGTGTGGGAGGGGTTTTACGCCGCCGCGCATTTTTGGGTGGAAGACGCCGAACTCGCTCTGACAAGCACGCACAAGCATGACTGATTTCATTGCCACCACCGACGACGGCCACCAGGTGGACGTGGCCGCCACCGACACCTTGCTCGACGCCCTGGAAATGGGCGGCGTGAATTGGCCCAGCTCCTGTCGCAACGGCAGCTGCCGAACCTGCATCGGGCAGTTGATTGAGGGTAAGGTGCGCTATGAGATTGAGTGGCCCGGTTTAACCGCCGAAGAAAAAGCAGACGGCTATGTGCTGCCCTGCGTGGCCCACGCTTGCAGCAACGTCAAACTCAAGTCGGGGTATTGAACTAACGCTTAGGGTTGGGTTTAGGTTTAGGTTGAGGCTTGGCGGTTTTTTTGCGGATGAAACCGGCCTCGGTCAAGGCTTCTTTGCGCAGTTGCCGCTCAGCATCGAGCTGCTTGCCTTCTTTGAGCCAAGCCGCAAATTGCGCTGGCGTTTCCAAAGACACACGGCCCATGGCCGCACTGCGAAAGTCGTGAATCACCAGCTCGGCGGCCTTTTGCAAATTGATGCGCCCGCCGCTGAGCAAAGCGCCGCGCTTGCGGCCGATGTGCGTTAGCAACTCGTCTTCAGTGACATCTGCAACGCTCTGAATTTGATAGCGTTCGCACAAGGCTGCTGGGTAACTGCGCTGCAAATAGGCCAACAACTCCAGAGCCACCTCTTCGTCATCAAACGCGTTTTTGCCCACCGCACCACTGGCTGCCAAGTTGTAGCCGCTTTGCGCCACGATGATGCGCGGCCACAGCATGCCTGGGGTGTCGAACAAATACACATCATCGGCCAAGGCCAAGCGCTGCTCGCTCTTGGTCACACCCGCCTCGTCAGCGGCTTTGGCAGCGCGCTTGCCCATCAAGCGGTTGATGAGCGTGGACTTGCCCACATTGGGAATACCGCAAATCAAAATGCGCAGGGGCTTGGTCAGGCCATGGCGGTTGGGGGCCAGCGCTTGGCTCTCGCGCACCAAGGCCAAGGCAGCTTGGGTGTGCGCGGTGTCCAAGGCCAAGGCACGGGTGTTCTCTAGGGCTTGGTAGTGCGCCAGCCACTGCGCGGTGACATCAGGGTCCGCCAGGTCTTGTTTGTTCAAGACCTTGAGCGTGGGCTTGTGGCCAGTGAGCTGCTGCAGCATGGGGTTGGCGCTGGAGCCAGGCAGACGCGCATCGAGCATCTCAATGACCACGTCGATGGTCTTGATGCGCTCGGTGATCGCCTTCTGGGTCAAGAACATATGACCCGGGAACCATTGAACCGCCATGCTCAGCCCTTGATGAAAATGCAGCTCAAAACGCTTGAATGGGTTTGCCCAAAGCACGACCCACCTCGTGGCTGCCTTGGATCACCCCACTGCTGGGCACCAGGTCAGCGGCGCGGTCGCTCACCTCGCTCAGGCGCGCCAGCAGCTCGCTGTCGGCATCTGGCCCGGTGCCAATGTGCAGGCCCTGGGTCATGGTGATGTGCGCGGCCTCAAAGCCACCCGCCCCAGCGCACAGCGTGGTGCGGGTGGGTGCACCCTCGCAGGCCAGCACCAGCATGGCAGGCACCACCGCCTCGGGTTTGAGCGCGGCCAGCACCTCGGGGGGCATGAGGTCTTCGGTCATGCGGGTGGCTGCGGTGGGTGCCAGGCAATTCACACGGATGTTGTTTTTCTCACCCTCGAGCGAGAGGGTTTGCATCAAACCCACCAGCGCCATTTTGGCGGCGCCGTAGTTGGACTGACCAAAGTTGCCATACAGGCCCGAGGACGAGGTGGTCATCACAATGCGGCCATATTTGGCCGCCACCATGTGTGGCCACACCGCCTTGGTGCAGTGCACCGCGCCCATCAAATGCACATCCACCACCAGGCGGAAATCGGCCATGTCCATCTTGGCAAATGTTTTGTCGCGCAGAATGCCCGCGTTGTTGACCAGCACGTCCACCCGGCCCCAAGCGTCCACGGCTTGCTGCACCATGGCTTGCACCGCCTCAAAGTCGGTCACCGAGGCGCCGTTGGCCAGGGCCTCGCCGCCCATGGCGCGGATCTCGTCGACCACCGCCTGGGCTGCACTGACCGAGCCGCCTGAGCCGTCGCGCGCGCCGCCCAAATCGTTGACCAACACCTTGGCGCCACGCTGGGCCAATGCCAAGGCGTGCGCGCGCCCCAAACCGCCGCCGGCACCGGTGACGATGGCCACACGGCCTGTGAAATCCAAACTCATCTTGTCTCCTTGGTTGCTGTGTGCGCCCTGCCGTGTGCGGCATGATACGCAGAGCACTCTACTTTAAGTCATGCAACTCAACCACGACGTCGTCACCACGACACCTCGCCCAGCCGCCACAGTGGTCATGCTGCGCCAAGCCCCTGAGCTCCAGGTCTTCATGCTCAAGCGCCATGCCGACTCGGCCGTGTTGGGGGGTGCGTATGTGTTTCCTGGGGGCAAGGTGGATGCGGCCGATGCCGACACGCCGCCCACCTTGTTCGACCAGCCCACAAACCAATTGCACCAAGCGCTGGGCGAGCCTGAACTCACGCACGGGCAAGCCGCAGGCTTGTACGTGGCCGCCCTGCGTGAAGCGTTTGAAGAGTGTGGCGTGCTGCTGGCCCAGCCCTCCTCTGCGGATGTGAGCCAACAGGTGCGTGCCTCGTTAGCCCAGGGCCAGAGCTTTGCACAAGCCCTGCAAACAGCCGGTGTGCAGCTGCAAACCCACCGGGTACAACCCTGGACGCGTTGGATCACCTCCACCATGCCCTCACTCACCAACAAGCGTTTTGACACGCGGTTTTTTGTGACCGCCCTGGAAGCGCAACACACCGCCGTGCACGACAACGTGGAGGCCACCGAGAGCCTGTGGATCAACCCGCGCAAGGCCTTGCAAGACTATTGGGACGGCAAGCTCTATTTGGCGCCGCCGCAAATCATGAGCCTGGCCCATCTGGCGCGCCACGCCTCGGTGCAAAGTGTGTTGGACGAAGCTGCCTCTCGCCCCCCGCCTGCGGTGATGTCAGCCCCGCACACGATCGAGGGCGAACGCATGATGGCCTACCCCGGCGACCCGATGCACCCCCAGCCCCAGCGTCTGATTCCGGGGCCGCTGCGCATGTACTTTCGCAACCAACGCTTTGAGCCCGCGGGGGGCTTGGACGAGTTGCTCCAAGATTCAGCAACAGGCTAACAAGTGGGTGAAAAATTTCTTGGGTCTCAGCGCAAGCGCAGCTGACATCCAAGCAAGTTTTCAGCTGTTCGCGCGCGCTTTGAGCCAGCGCATCATGCCGCCCACCAAGGGCAGTTTTTCGTAGAGCTCTTCGGCTGCATCCCAGTAGTCGCGGTGAAAGGCAATGCGGCCATCGGGGGCGAATTTCAGGTGGCTGCTGCCACGCACGGTTTGTGTCACCTCGGGGCTGAAGCGCTTGAAGCGAAACACAAAGTCCCACACCAAAAAGCATTGGTCGCCTTGCACCACGCGCTCGGTCACCACAAAATGCGGCTCGTGCAGTGCCACGTACATGTGGCTGAAGATGCCTTGCACAGCGCTCAGGCCTCGCACCTCGTTGAAGGGGTCTTTGAAGTAGGCCTCGGCGGTGTAGTAAGCCCCAAAATGCGCCACGCTTTGAGGCGTCAAGTTTTCAAAAAAATCCACCACGCGCTGCACGCGGGCCAGGTCGGGCTGAGGTGTGGCGGCCATGTAGGCCGACATGTTGGACGCCGGGCTGCTGGGGATGTCGGTGTGGGATGCAGACATGTTCAAACCTCTGAGCTTGGGGTTCACAAGCCCGTCATCTTGCGAATCGCGGGGAAGTACAAGCGGTAGGGCAAGAGCCGCAACAACTTCATCACATGGGTGAATTTTTTCGGAAAGTGCAACTCAAACTCGCCCTTGGCCCAGCCCTTGAGGATCTCTTGGGCTGCCTGGTCGGCGCTGATCAAGCTGGGCATGTGAAATTCATTCGGTGCTGTCAGAGGGGTGTCCACAAAGCCCGGGTTGATCACGCTCACGGCCACCCCCAGGTCTTGCAAATCAAGGTAGAGCGTTTCGGCCAGGTTGATGAGTGCAGCTTTGGTGGGGCCATAGGCCAAACTTTTTGGCAAGCCCCGAAAGCCCGCCACGCTGCTGACCAAGCTGATGTGCGCAGGTACCACTGCAGCTTGCTTGAGCAAGGCGGGTAGCAAAGCATCCAGCACATGCAGCGCGCCCACGTAGTTGATGTTTTCATGGCGCAGCACTTCGGCCAAATCAAAGCCAGTGGCGCGCATCTCCTGGTAGTAACCAGCGCAATACACCACCATGTCGAGTGGGCCTTGCTGGAGCACGGTCTGGGCTGCGGCCTGCACAGCCTGGGCGTTGGTGACATCCAGCGGCAGCGCCACCGCACGCGGTGGGGTGCCGGTTTTGAGGGTGGCATTGCAGGCATCGGCCCAGTCCTGCAGGGCCTGGGCTTTGCGGGCAGAGTTGATCACCTTGGCCCCAGAGGCCACCAGCGACTTGGCCAACGACAAACCAATGCCGGTGGAGCCACCCACGATCCACACGGTTTTGCCGTGCCAGTTATTCAAACGAGGGTTCAAAGACATGGGCGTTCAGTCAAAGTAAGGGCGGGCAACGCAGTGCGGCGGTTCACAGCCGCTTGGTGAAAGCCAGCGTGACCTCGCCGAGCTTGACGCCAAATTTGCTCATGGTGGCTTTGTTGAGCATGACGCGCTCGTCCATCAGGTACATCCAGTCTTCAAACTGCACATCAATCACCCGGCCGTCCACCGGCAGGCTCAGGGTGTAGTGCCAATAAAAGGCGTTGCCTGCCTCTTCGCCCAGGGCCTGCCCCACCACATCGTCGGCCCGGCCCACGTACTTGCCTGGGCCACTGCTGCCGCCTTGGCGAGTCAGGCGCCAGATGCGGCGCTGCTTGGTGCCGTCGGCGTAGGTGAAGTCTTCGTCGAGCACGCCCTCCTCATGGCCGGCTGGGCCACGCCAGCTGCAGGTCATGACCACCGTGAAGCGCTTGACCACCGCACCCGAGCGGTCGGTGAACACACCGTAAGCGTCGATGGTGCCATTGAAATACCGGCGCATGTCGAGCACCGGTGCTTGGCCAGCGAAGTCGCCAATTTTTGGGGTGGAACACCCCGCCAAAGACAGCGCGCCCAAACCAGCGGCGCCTGCCAGGCCGAGGCGGGCTGTGCGGTTGAGAAATAAACGTCGTTTCATATCAGCTTCTCCAACGATGGGCTCAGGCTTCTTCGAGCCGAGTTAAGTGAGCTTGGGGCCGAATGACCCAGAAGTAAAGCCCTGCGCACGCGATCATTTTCAAGGCGCAAGGCAAGAGGCAATAGGCCACGGTCAAGGCGCTGAGCGCCGCTTCGTCACGCGCGCCGGGGGTGTAGCCCAAAGCGCCCAGCACGGGCAGGGCCACGCCTGCGGCAAGCGCCAAATTGAGCTTGGTGGCAAAGTTCCACCAGCCCCAGCAGGTGGCCTGGGCGTGGGCCAGGCGCTTGGAGCGCTCGATCACACCCGCCAACAATGCACCTGGCAAGGCCAGATCTGCGCCCATGGCCAGGCCTGAGCACACGCAAATCAGCACAAAGGCGGTGGTTTGCCCGGCTTCCAACACGCTGGCCCCCACAAACACCGCTGTGGACAAGAGCATGCCGCACAGCCAAGACTTGCTCAAACCCATGTGCTGCACCACTTTGAGCCACAGCGGCATGGAGGCTGCGGCGCACACAAAGAAGGTTCCTAAAAACACGGTCTCCATGCCGGGAGCCGCCTGCAAGCGGTCTTGCACAAAAAACAGCATGAGTGTGGCCGGAATGGCACTGGCCATGCCATTGATCACAAACACAGAGAGCAGCCGCACAAATGCGGGTTCGCGCAAAGGCACACGCAAACTGCCGTGGGCCATGTCATTGGGGCTTGGGGGGTGCGCCAGGTGCGGCCGGGGTGCTTGCCGCCAAGCCAACCAGCCAGCCCCCAAAGCCAGGATGAACAAGCCCACCATGCCACCCAGCCCCAAAAGTGTGGGCACGACCGAAGCCAGCACCACCCCAACCAGCCCCAATCCCTCGCGCCAAGCCACCACACGGCTTTGCTGGATGGGGCCACCGCCCAGCATGGCGCCCCACGTTTGGTGCGCCACCGTCACGGTGCTAAAGCATGCGTAGGTCAGCATGAGCAAAACCGCACAGCCCAGCAACAAGGCCGTGGGCGTTTGCACCAGCGGAAAAAACAAGCCCCAAAAGCCCAAGGCCATGCCCACGCAGGCCAAGCCGGCCAAGCGCAAAACAGCCCCTAAGGAGCGGGCGTACATCCGGTCGATCCAACGGCCCAAAAGGGGGTCAATCAGCGCGTCGGCCAAACGGGTCACCAGCAAAACCCCACCCAGGGCTGAGAGCGACACCCCGAAATTGCGCGCGTAATGGTTGGGCAATAGCACGTACAGAGGTAGCGCCACAAAGGCCAGCGCCAGCCCCATGAGGCCATAGCGCCAGCCCACGCGGTGGGTGAACTCGGTGGTCAAGCGGCGCTCAAGGCTGGGAGGCCACCAGCACCGGGCCTAGGAGGGCCTGGCGCAGTTTGGGTTCGGAGGTTTTTTCCGACAACCAAATGCCAAAAAACACCCGCGCAAACTCAGCGTCGGCCACCTCGCCCAGCGGCTGGCCGTTGAGCAAAAAGCGCACGCCTTTGCCCGGCAGATGAATGCCTGTGAGGCGGTCGCCCTCTTTCACATCAGGAAAAGTGTCTTGCATGAGCTTGAGCCAGGCTTGCGCACGTGCATCGGGCATGGCCTGCACGCGGCGCATCTCGTCGATGGAGCGTTGCGCAATGTCTTTGCCTTTGAAAGTGCGCAAGTAGCGCAGGTCCAGGGCGTAGGGCACGTCGTTCATGCTGGCGAGCTTGAACTCAGGCGTGACCCACAGCGTGGCCTGGTAAACCTCAAAACCCCAGTAGGTAAAACGGCTGGTGCCCGCCAAACGCGCTTGCCCCAGGGCCGTGGCCACCAAAGCAGGTGTGTCAGGCGCTGCGGCTTGTGCCAGCGCCGCAGAGTGAGGTAAAAAAAGCGCTGCAGCCCCCGTCAATGCGATGGTTTGCGCTATTATTTTTGTAGCGTGAACTGCACCACGTCGATGTCCGAGCCATCGAAGGCTGCTTCGCAATACGCCAGGTAAAACTCCCATATGCGCATGAACCTTTCATCAAAGCCGAGTTGTAAAACCTGTTCTTTTTCAGCCATGAACTTGTGGCGCCAGCGACGCAGCGTTTCGGCGTAATCGGGGCCAAAGCACAGCTCATCGACCACCTTCAGGCCAGCGGCCTGGGCTTGTCGACGAAACTCCGACGGGCTGGGCAAGCACCCACCCGGGAAAATGTATTGCTGAATGAAGTCGGTGGATTTGACGTAGCGCTCAAACAATGCATCTTTGATGACGATGCTTTGAATGCACGCACGACCGCCCGTTTTGAGCAGTTTGGCGATGCTCTCAAAATAGGTGGGCCAGTATTCTTGGCCTACGGCCTCGATCATCTCGATGGAGCACACCGCGTCAAACGGGCCGTCGCTGATGTCGCGGTAGTCTTGCAGACGCAGGTCAGCGCTGACACCCTGGCCAGCTTGCAGGGCCACGCCATGGCGCGCCATGCGCGCTTGCGCGTGGGCCAGTTGCTCGGTGCTCAGGGTCACACCCACCAAGCTGGCGCCAAACTCGGTGGTGCTCATCTCGGCCAAAGCGCCCCAGCCGCAACCAATTTCCAACACACGCTGGCCGGGCTGAACCCCTGTCATGCGCAGAGCGCGGCGCACCTTGGCACGCTGCGCCTCACGCATGTCGATGCCGAAATTTCCCTCGAACAAGGCCGAGGAATAGTTCATGGTGTCGTCAAGCCACAACTCGTAAAACGCATTGCCCAGGTCGTAGTGGGCGTGGATGTTTTTCTTGCTGTTGCCCCGGGTGTTGCGGTTGAGCAAATGCTTGATGCGGTACATCAAGCGACCCAGCCACGTGCCGTAAATCACGTCTTCCACATCGTGCCGGTTGTGGATGAAGAGTGTGAGCAAGGCCGCCAGGTCGGTGGTGGTCCAGTCGCCGTTGATGTAGCCCTCGGCAAAGCCAATGTCGCCCGATTTGAGCGCCTGGGTGAACACGCGCCAGTTGTGCACCGCCAAGGTGGCCGAGGGCTCGCCGCCCTGGCCGATGCGCTGCACCGAGCCATCAGGCAGTTGCAGCACCAAGCTGCCGTGCTTGAGCCGCTGCAGCAGCTTGAAGACGGTACGTGCGCCAGCAGGGGCGCCGGCCGGCAGGGTCAAAGGGTTGGCGGTGGTGGTGTTCATGCGGATCGGGCCAATTTAATCATCTAGGGGTGCGCTCAACGGGTCACAAACGTCTCGGGTGGGGCGGGCTTGCGGAAAAAGCTGGTTTTTTTCAGCCACAGCTTGACCGCCTGCCAATGGATTCTGGCCATCACCCCCAGGGTCATGGCCGGGTAACGCCACACGGCACGCCGAATCTGCGCCTTGTCAGCGGGCACCAAGGTGCCACTGACGCTGGTTTGCAAAAGCGGGCCTTGGTCGTCGTCGTAATCAATACGCACCACCGTGCGGTTTGGATTCAAGGTCTCGGCGCTGTTGATCTCTGTGCGCATGAAGCGAAAGCGGTAGCGCCCCTGCACCTGGCAAAACGGCGACACATGAAACACCTTGTCGGTTTGCAACTCAGCGCCCAACTGCGGGCTCTCCAGCAAGTAACAGTGGCGCTCGCCAAAGGTGTTGTTGACCTCCACCACGATGGCTCGCAGCGATGCGTCGGCTGCGTGGCAGTACCAAAAGCTCACCGGCTTGAAGGTGTAGCCCAAGACCCGTGGGTAGCAGTGCAACCACACCTCGCCCGTGGCATCTGCAATGCCGTGCTCGCGCAGCAAGTCGTCGAGCCAAGCCAGGGCGCCGCCTTGTTGCGGGGTGCGGCCGTCGCCGTGGTCAACGTCAAAAAAACTCAAGGCCGCCGAGCGGTTGACCGCCAGGTCCCCGCTGCCGTGCTGCTGGATGCTGCGCATGGGCAGCATCAAAAAATACGTGGGGTAGGCAAAGGCATTGCGCTTGGGGCGCAGCCTGGCGTGGCGCACCTGGCCAAAGCCGATCTGGGCTTGCGCCCGGGGCAGCGTTTGGACTAGGGCTTGCTGCACGCTCATCTCCCTGAGGCTTGCGCCTGCAAGGTGGCTGCTGCGCCCAGCCCGGCTTTGAGGCCGTCTTCATGAAAGCCGTAGCCCATCCAGGCGCCTGCAAAACAGGTGTGCTGCTGACCCTGCAAAGCGGGTATGGCCTGCTGCGCTTGCATGGCTTTGAGGTCAAACACAGGGTGTGCGTAGGTGTACTCGCCCAGCACGGTGGCCGGGTCGATGGGGCGCAGCGGGTTGAGCGACACCACCACCGCTTGCTCAAAAGGAATGGGCTGAAGCTTGTTGATGAGGTAGTGCAAGCAGACCTTGCTCGACTCCACGTCGGCCGAGGCCGCGCGCTCGTAGTTCCAGGCGGCCCAGGCCAACTTGCTGCGTGGCAGCACCGAGGCGTCGGTGTGCAAGACCGCATGGTTGGGCTGGTAGCGGATGGCCCCGAGTGCGGCTTGCTCTTGCGAGGAAGGCGCGGCCAGCATGGCCAGGGCTTGGTCGGGGTGGGTGGCGATGATGACCTTGTCAAACACTTGAGCGCCTGCATCGGTATGCACCGTCACGCCACCTTGGGCCAGCGAGGCATCGCGCTCGATGCGGCGCACGGGGGTGTTCAAACGTTTGTCGGCAATGCCCGCCACAATTTTTTGCACGTAATGCTTGGCCCCGCCACGCACGGTCCACCAGGCGGGGCGGCCGTTGACCTGGATGAGGCCGTGGTTGTGGCAAAAGCGGATCATGGTGCTCACTGGGAACTGCAGCATTTGCGCGGTGGGGCAGCTCCAGATGCAGCCCATCATGGGCAGGAAATACCACTCGCGAAAGCTTGCACTGAAACGGTGTGCATCCAAAAAGTCGGCCAAAGGCTGGGCCATGGCGGCATCCGCCCCCTCTTCGGCCAAGCGTGTGCACAGGGCGTTGAAGCGCAGCACCTCGCGCAACATGCCAATGAACTTGAGATTGAAGATATTGCTTCGCTGTGCAAACACGGTGTTGAGGCTGGCGCCGTTCCACTCCAGGCGCGAGCCCCCGGCCGACAAGGCTTGCACCGAAAACGACATGTCGGTTTTGGCGGTGTCCACCTGGAGTTGGTCAAACAAGCGAATCAGGTTGGGGTAAGTGCGTTCGTTGAACACCAAAAAACCGGTGTCTACCCCGTAGGTGAGCGGTCCTTGCGGGGTGGGCAAGGTGATGTCAACGGTGTGGGTGTGGCCCCCGAAATAATCGTCAGCCTCGAACAAAGTGATGTCCGCCTGCCCCGCCAAAGCATGGGCAGCACCAAGGCCGGAAATGCCAGAACCCACAATCGCTAATTTCATGAACGCTTCACCACCGCAAAATAAAAGCGCCGCGGGCAATGCCGAGGCAAATTCATTATTGCATTCCCCGAAGTCCCTCTATATGTGATAAAAATAAACATACTCGACCACAGGGTTACAACACAGCGAACAATGGACCCTAACACGCACAACCTGCCGGCCAAACCCATGGATGAAGTGCTGGCCGACATGCAGGCTTACCAACGCGAACTCGAAGCCCAAAATGAGGCCCTGCGGTTCAGCCGCATCGCCGCCGAAGGCGCCTTTGAACGCTTTGAATCTCTGTTCTCCAATGTGCCCTTGGCGCTGATGGTGATCGACGAATTTGGCATGGTCGCGCAAAGCAACGCCATGGCCACGCAGCTGTTTCGCCCGCGCGAATCGGACCCAGCTTTGAACTTTTTGATGCTGCTCATCAGCCCCAAAGACGAGCCGCGGGTGCGCGCTGCCCTGGACCAGGCCAGAATCACCGGGCGCATCGAGGTCAACGAGGTGACCTTCCACCGCGGCTCGGCCGGCATGATGACGGGCGACCTGCAAATTGCCCGCATCGAGTACTCGGCCGACAAGCTCCTGCATTTCATTTGCGCGGTGACCGACCAAACCTCGCGCATTGCCGAGCGCCACGAGCTGCAGCAAAACGCCCAAGCCCTCAACGAGCGCAACAAAGCGCTGTTCATGAGCGAGGCGCACCTCGCAGCCATCATCAATTCGTCGCTCGATGCGATTGTGTGCGTCGATGCCCAGCAACGCATCACGGTGTTCAACCCTGCGGCGGCACGCTTGTTTCAATGCACGGCCGACAAGGCGCTCAACACACCGCTGAGCCGTTTTTTACCTGCGCTGCAAACCAAAGTGGCAGGGGTGGGTCCTGGCGAACAACTCAGCCTGGGCGAGGTGGTGGGTCAAACCGCTTCGGGCATGGCCCTGCCGCTGGAGATCAATGTGTCGTGCCAGCGGCATTCGCTGGGCTTGGTCACCACCTTGTTTGCGCGCGACCTCACCTCGCGCAAGATCATGGAGAGCCAGTTGCTTGAGTCGCACAAAATGCAGGCCGTGGGCACCATGGCCGGCGGCATTGCGCACGACTTCAACAACATCTTGAGCGCGATTTTGGGCAATGTGGCGCTGGCCAAAGAAGACCTGCAAGACAACGACCTCGCCGCGGTGAGCCTGGACGAAATCGAGCGCGCTGGCAGGCGAGCCCGCAACCTGGTGCGCCAAATTCTCACCTTCAGCCGCAACGATGAGCCGATACGCAGCCCCCTCAAGCTCATGGATGTGGTGCGCGATGCGGTGCGCTTGCTGCGTGTGACCCTGCCCCCCGGCATTTCCCTCAAGGTGGAGGGTGGGCACAGCATGCCCATGGTGATGGCCGATGCCATCCAGGTGGAGCAAGCCCTGGTGAACTTGTGCACCAACGCCATCCACGCCACCTTGCCGACCAACGGCACCATCACCATCTTGGTCGACAGCCTGCAGCTCGATGCGCGTCAGGCCGAAACCCTCAACTTGCCGCCCCAGCGCTACGCGGTCTTGTCGGTGCAAGACGCCGGCAAGGGCATGGACGAGGTCACGCTGGGCCGCATTTTCGAGCCATTTTTCACCACCAAAGATGTGGGCCAAGGCACTGGCCTGGGTTTGGCCGTGGTGCATGGTGTGATGCGCTCGCACCAAGGCACGGTGGATGTGCAAAGCGCACCTGGGCAAGGCAGTATTTTCAGCCTGTATTTCCCAGCCATCAGCCAGCAAACGCTCGACGGCATCAGCCCAGAGCCTGCGCGCGCCAAGGCGCGCAAGGCCACGCGTTTGCGCGGGCATGTGATGTATGTGGACGACGACAAAGCGCTGGTGTTTTTGATCCAGCGCGCCTTGGGCCGACGGGGCCTCAAAGTCAGTACCTTCAGCAACCCACAACTGGCCATGGCCGCGCTGCGCGAACACCCCATGGAGTACGACCTCCTGGTGACCGACTACAACATGCCAGGCATCAGTGGTGTGGAGGTGCTGCGCGAAGCCAGCATGATTCGCCCTGACCTGCCTTTGGCTTTGGCCTCGGGCTATGTGACCCCAGAAATCGAGGCAGAGGCCCTGCAAGCCGGCGCGCGGGCCCTCATCCACAAGCCCAACGATGTGGACGAGCTGTGCGACACCGTGGCCGATTTGCTGGGTACCACCCAAGAGCCAGAACAAACCCAAGAACAAGCCCAAGAACTTGCCCAAGAGCCTCCCCAGGAACCAGCTCAAGAACCTCATCAAGCAGCACCATCAGCTGCTGCACCGGCCCCGCTGACTGCGTTACCGCTGGGCGAAAACGCCAGTTTGCTCTAAGTGGCTGACTTTGAGCTCATCGACACCACACCGGACCTGCTGATCCTCAACAAGCCCGAGGGGCTGCTGAGCGTGCCTGGGCGTGGGCCAGACAAACAAGATTGCCTCAGTGCCCGTGTGCAAGCGCAGTACCCGCAGGCGCTGGTGGTGCACCGCCTCGATATGGCCACCTCGGGCCTGCTGGTCATGGCCTTGAACCCAGCCACCCAACGGCGCTTGAGCCACGCGTTTGCCCAGCGCCTCACGCACAAGCGCTACGAGGCCTTGGTGCATGGCCATCTGCAAGCCTCAGCACCCCATCAACACAGCGACGACCCACACAGCTGGCCAGTGATCGACGCGCCCATTGCCGTGGACTGGCCACGCCGCCCCCTGCGCGTGATTGACCCGCAAGGCCAAGCCAGCCAAACCCATTGGCGCGTGCTGGCGCACCTGCACAGGGATGGCCAGCCCTGCACGCGCGTGGCGCTGGCCCCCATCACCGGTCGCTCGCACCAGCTGCGCGTGCACC
>DKJZ01000069.1 GCA_002454975.1 Hylemonella sp. UBA6679 | reverse complement strand
CCCGCCAAATCGCTGGACTATGACACGCCTGCGCCCGGTGTGGCGCACACCCAGCCGCAGTTCGTGCCGCAGGCGCAAGCCTTGATTGACATCTTGCGCGAACACAGCCCGCAAGAGATTGCAGAGTTGATGGACTTGAGCGATGCGCTCTCGGGCTTGAACGTGGCGCGCTACCAAGCTTGGAGCCCAAAGTTCACCGCGAAAAACGCCAAGCAAGCCGTGCTGGCTTTCAATGGCGATGTGTACGAGGGCTTGGACGCCAAGTCTCTCAAGGCCGACGATTTGGCCTGGGCGCAAGAGCACGTGGCGATTCTGAGCGGCCTGTACGGCGTGCTGCGTCCACTGGACTACATGCAGCCCTACCGGTTGGAGATGGGCACCAAGCTGGCCAACCCGCAGGGCAAAGACCTGTACAAGTTTTGGGGCTCGCAAATCGCAGACTACTTGAACAAACAGCTGTCAAAACAAGAGCAAGCGGTCATTGTGAACCTGGCTTCGCAAGAGTATTTCAAGTCGGTGGACCGCATGGCCCTGCAAGCCCGTGTGGTGGAGTGCGTGTTTGAAGACCACAAGGGCGGCAAGTACAAAATCATCAGCTTTCTGGCCAAACGTGCCCGGGGTTTGATGGCGCGGTACGCGGTGCTCAAGCGCGTGAAAACGGTGGAGCAACTCAAAAAATTCAACCTTGAAGGCTATGCGTTTGAGGCTGCGGCCTCGGAGCCCGACCGCCTGGTGTTTCGTCGCAAAGTGCAGGACTGAGTTGTGACCTCCATGAACCCCGATCAGCCCCTTCGCCCTGAAGACTCGCCCCTGGGCAAGGCCTCGTCCTACGCGGACCAGTACGACCCCTCGCTCTTGTTCCCGATAGCGCGTGCCGTGAAGCGCGACGAGATAGGCTTGAGTGACAAGCTGCCTTTCATGGGGGCTGATTTATGGACCGCGTTTGAGCTGAGTTGGCTCAATTTGCGCGGCAAACCCCAGGTGGCCTTGGCGCACATCACCGTGCCTTGCGAAACGCGCAACATCGTCGAGAGCAAATCCTTCAAGCTGTACTTGAACAGCTTCAACAACTCGCGCTTTGCGGATGCGCAAGCGGTGCAAACGCTGCTTCGTCAAGACCTGAGCGAAGCGGTGTGGCGCGGCTCGAACCAAAGCGGCAGCGTGGGTGTGAGGATCATCCTGCCCGAGATGTTTGACCGCGAACCGGTGCATGAACTCGACGGCTTGAGCCTAGACCGCCTGGACATTGAATGCACCCACACGCAGCCTGCGCCTGAGTTGCTCAAAGCCACCACAGGTGAGGCGCCGGTGAGCGAGGTGTTGGTGAGCAACCTGCTCAAAAGTAATTGCTTGGTGACCGGCCAGCCCGATTGGGCGAGTGTGCAAATCAGTTACAGCGGGCCGCAAATTGACCAGGAAGGCTTGCTGCAATACCTGGTGAGTTTTCGCAACCACAACGAGTTCCACGAGCAGTGTGTGGAGCGCATCTTCACCGACATCTGGCGCCAGTGCCAGCCCAACAAACTCGCTGTGTACGCCCGCTACACCCGCCGCGGTGGCCTGGACATCAACCCGTTTCGCACCAGCCACCCGCAAGCACTGCCCGGTAACACGCGGCACGCGCGGCAGTAAGGCTTGCTCCTAAATCAGGAGCTGCTCGGTCATGCTGGGTATGGCCTCAGGTTGATTTTGAGGCTTAACCAGCGACGCAGCCCGCACCCCCAGCAAGCGTAATTTTTGTTGTAAGGGCGCGCGTTTGAGGCACTGCCCAGCCGCTTGACGGATGGCCTGCACATCATCCACGGCCACCTCCAAAGTGATGTCGCGCGTCACGATGGAAAAGTCTGAAAACCGCAGCTTGATGCCGATGGTTTTGCTGCGGTAGCCCTTGCGCTGTAAGTCGGCTGCCACGCGTTCACACAGTTGGGTGAAGATGCCGGAGAGCTCGGCTTTGTCCTGCACCGCATGCAGGTCGCGGCTGAAGGTGGTTTCGCGGCTCAGGCTCACGGGTTCGCTGTGGGTTTCCACCGGTCGCTCATCACGCCCATGGGCGGCGTGGTGCATCCACAGCCCACTTTTGCGTCCGAAATGTGCCATCAAAAACTCAGGCGTGCAAGCGGCTAATTCGCCGATGGTGTGGATGCTCAAGCCTTGCAGCTTGGCATCTGCCTTGGGGCCAATGCCATTGATTTTTCTGCAGGCAAGTGGCCAAATTTTCCCCTCCAGGTCGTGCGGCATCACCACCGAGATGCCGTTGGGCTTGTTGAACTCGCTGGCCATTTTTGCCAGCAATTTGTTGGGTGCCACACCCACCGAACAGGTGAGTCCCGTCGCTTCAAAAATCGATTTTTGAATCAAGCGCGCCAGCACCCGGCCACCTTCGCGCTGGCCACCGGGCACCTCGGTGAAGTCGATGTAGACCTCGTCCACGCCGCGGTCTTCCATGCAGGGCGCAATGTCGGTGATGATGTCTTTGAACTGCCGTGAGAACGCGCGGTAACGCTCAAAGTCCACCGGCAACAAAATCGCTTGCGGGCACAGCACTGCGGCTTTCATCAAGCCCATGGCTGAGCCCACGCCGAATTGGCGCGCCGCGTAAGTGGCCGTGGTGATGACGCCCCGGCCCGCATACCCGGACAACCGTGGAAAAAATTCCACCGGGATTTCGCCCAGGTCTTGCTCGGTCCAGACGCGTTCGGGGTGTTGCGTGTTCAGGCGTGAGAGCAGCTCATCTTCACGACGACGCCCACCACCGATGACCACCGGCAGGCCTTTGAGTTGGGGGTAGCGCAGCAACTCCACCGACGCGTAAAACGCGTCCATGTCCAGGTGCGCAATGCGGCGGGGGCGGGTTGATGTCGGCTCAGACACCTTCGCCCCCTATGCAATCAGACGGGATAGGTGCCCGGCAACAAGATGCTCTGGTCCACGTTGAGCAGGTTGGTGTGGCCGCAAAAAGCCATGGTCACATCCAGCTCTTTGTGGATGATTTCCAGCGCCTTGCTCACACCGGCCTCGCCCATGGCGCCCAGGCCATAGACCATGGCGCGACCAATCATCACGCCCTTGGCACCCAAGGCCCAGGCCTTGAGCACGTCTTGGCCGCTGCGTATGCCGCCGTCCATCCACACCTCAATGTCGCTGCCCACAGCGGCCACGATGGCGGGCAGGGCTTCGATGCTCGAAGGTGCGCCGTCCAACTGACGACCACCGTGGTTGCTCACCACCAGCGCGTCTGCACCGCTCTTGACGGCCAGGACCGCGTCTTCCACATCCATGATGCCTTTGAGGATGAGCTTGCCGCCCCAACGCTCTTTGACCCAGGCAATGTCGGCCCAGCTCAGTCGTGGGTCGAACTGCTCGCGCGTCCAGGCGCTCAGCGATTTCATGTCGCTCACTTCTTTGACGTGACCCACCAGGTTGCGGAAGGTGTGGCGCTTGGTGCCCAGCATGCCCAAGCACCAGCGTGGCTTGGTGGCCAGGTTGATGATGTTGGCCAAGGTGGGGCGGGGTGGGGCGGTCAGGCCGTTTTTCAGATCTTTGTGGCGCTGGCCAATCACTTGCAAATCCAGCGTGAGCACCAGGGCGCTGCACTTGGCCGCTTTGGCGCGGTCAATCATGCGGGCCATGGCGTCGCGGTCACGCATCATGTAGAGCTGGAAGATGAAAGGCGCGCTGGTGTTCTCGGCCACGTCCTCGATCGAGCAAATGCTCATGGTCGAGAGCGTGAAGGGAATGCCAAACTTTTCAGCCGCGCGGGCGGCGTGGATTTCACCGTCAGCGTGCTGCATGCCGGTTAAGCCCACGGGCGCGATACACACCGGCATTTTCGCGTCAATGCCAATGAGCTTGGTGGCCGTGCTGCGGCCTTCCATGTTCACCGCCACGCGTTGGCGCAGCTTGATTTTTTGGAAGTCGCTTTCATTGGCGCGGTAGGTGCTCTCGGTCCAAGAGCCCGAGTCGGCGTAGTCGTAAAACATGCGTGGCACGCGCTTCTCGGCCAAAACGCGCAGGTCTTCAATGGTGGTGATGACAGTCATGGTGTTCAGCAGTCCTTAGGTGCGTTGTTATCGTGATGTGTGCCGCAGCCTTGCTCGGGTGCAGCCAGTTCAATCGTGGGCGCCTCGCCCTTGAAAGATTCGGTGGCGGTGTCAAAGCCGGTGGTTTGCAAATACTCCACCAGGCCAGCGTCCATGCTGGTGGCGTGCATGGGGAACCACTCGGCCAGGGCTTCAAGCATGTTGGCAATCAAATGCGTTTCGCCCAAAGCGGCGCGACGCTCCACCTCTTTCATCACCTCCAGCACATTGCGGTGCTCAGAGAAATGGCAGTGCCCAGCGTTCAGGCCAGCGGCCAACATCCAACGCTCTTCCTGGCCAAAGTGCTCTACGGTGTGGGCTACCAAGTCGGCGTACAGCGTGCTTTGTTCTGTGCCAGTGGCAGCTTCAGTTTTGTGCACCAGGTCGATGAACTCCTGGTGGGTGGTGTCGGTCTTGGCGTCGCCCAGCACCAGGGCCTCGGACCATTGCAGGGGAGCGATCTCGGTTTGTGCAGTCATGTGTGTCTCGTTCGTTAATCCAAGCGCGCACGGTGGCGTGCAATTTGCGCGGCCACTTGCGCGGGTGCGGTGCCGCCTAAGGTGTTGCGTGCGTTCAAAGAACCGCGCAGGCTGAGCACCTCAAACACATCGGCTTGAATCTGTGGGTGAAAGGTTTGCAAGGTGGCCAGCGGCAGCTCAGACAAGTCCACACCTTGGGCTTGCGCGGTTTTGACCGCGTGGGCCACGGCCTCATGCGCATCGCGGAAGGGCAGGCCTTTTTTCACCATGTAGTCGGCCAGGTCGGTGGCGGTGGCGTAGCCCTTCAAGGCCGCTTGCTCCATGGCTTGCGCATTCACGGTGATGCCACCACTGCGCTGGCCGCTGGCGTCGACTTGGCCGCCCACCATCTCGGCAAAAATGCGCAGGGTGTCTTTGAGGGTGTCGACCGTGTCGAACAGCGGCTCTTTGTCTTCTTGGTTGTCTTTGTTGTAGGCCAGGGGCTGGCCCTTCATCAAAGTGATGAGGCCCATCAAATGACCCACCACACGCCCGGTTTTGCCGCGCGCCAACTCGGGCACATCGGGGTTTTTCTTCTGCGGCATGATGGAGCTGCCGGTGGTGAAGCGGTCGGCGATTTTGATGAAGCCAAAGTTCTGGCTCATCCACAAAATCAGTTCTTCGCTCAAGCGGCTGATGTGCACCATGCACAAGCTGGCAGCGGCGGTGAATTCAATCGCAAAGTCGCGGTCGCTCACACCGTCCAGGCTGTTTTGGCACACCTGCGCTTGGCCATGTTCATCGACCATGCCCAGGCTGCGTGCCACGCGTTCGCGGTCCAGCGGGTAGCTGGTGCCAGCCAGTGCGGCCGAGCCCAGGGGCAGGCGGTTCACGCGCTTGCGCACATCAGCAAGGCGCTCGGCATCACGCGCAAACATTTCCACATAAGCCAGCATGTGGTGGCCAAAGCTCACCGGTTGGGCCACTTGCAAATGCGTGAAGCCGGGCAAGATCACATCGATGTTTTTCTCAGCCACATCCAACATGGACCGTTGCAGCTCGGCCAAGAGGCCCGAGATGGCATCTATTTCACCGCGCAGCCACAGGCGCACATCGGTGGCCACTTGGTCGTTGCGGCTGCGCCCGGTGTGCAGGCGTTTGCCGGCATCACCCACCAATTGGGTCAAACGCGCCTCGATGTTGAGGTGCACGTCTTCCAGGTCGAGTTGCCAGTCGAACGCACCGGCTTCGATGGACGCGCGAATTTGCGCCATGCCGCGCTGAATATCGGCATGGTCTTGCGCGCTGATGATGCCCTGTGCGGCCAGCATTTCAGCGTGCGCCAGGCTGCCGGTGATGTCTGCGTCCCACAGGCGTTTGTCAAAAAACACGCTGGCGGTGTAGCGCTTGACCAGGTCGCTCATGGGCTCGGAAAAAAGCGCCGACCAGGCCTGGGATTTTTTATCGAATTGGTTTGTCATGGTGTGCCGTCTTTAACCCGACATTATCCGCTTTGCGGCCTGGTGTTCGCTCTGAGCCCTAGCCCAGCAAGGCCTGGGCGAATTCCTTGGCCTTGAAGGTCTCGAGCTCGTCGATTTTCTCGCCCACACCAATGAAATACACCGGCACGGGTTTTTCGCGGGCGATCGCGGCCAGCACCCCACCTTTGGCCGTGCCATCGAGCTTGGTGACGATCAGGCCGGTCAAGCCCAGGGCTTCGTCAAAGGCCTTGACTTGGGCGAGCGCGTTTTGCCCGGTGTTGCCGTCGATCACCAACAGCACCTCGTGCGGGGCGCTGGCATCGGCCTTTTGCACCACGCGTTTGATTTTTTTGAGCTCTTCCATCAGGTGCAGCTGCGTGGGCAAGCGACCTGCGGTGTCGACCAGCACCACGTCTTTGCCGCGGGCGCGGCCAGCGGTGATGGCGTCAAAGCACACCGAGGCCGGGTCAGCGCCTTCTTGGCTCACGATGTCTACCGTGTTGCGCGTGGCCCACACGCCCAGCTGCTCGCGCGCTGCGGCGCGAAAGGTGTCGGCCGCAGCCAGCAAGACCGATTGGCCTTCGTTGCTGAGGTGGTGGGTGAGCTTGCCAATGGAGGTGGTTTTGCCCGCGCCGTTCACACCCGCCACCATGATCACCGTGGGGCGGTGCTCGCCGATGACCAAAGCTTGCTCCAAGGGCGCCAGCAGTTCTGCCAAGCACTCGGCCAACAGTGCTTTCACGGCGGTGGGCTCGGTGGTTTTGGTGTCCTTGACCTTTTGCTTGAGGGTGGCCAACAGCGCTTGGGTGGCTTGCACGCCGGTGTCGGCCATCAGCAAGGCGGCTTCCAGGTCTTCGTAGAGCTGCTCGTCAATTTGCGTGCCGGTAAAGACCGTGGCAATGCTCGAGCCGGTTTTGCGCAGCCCGTCTTTGAGCTTGGCCAGCCAGGATTTGCGCTCGGGGGCAGGGGATACCGAAGACGACGATGTAGATGGCGCCGGTGCAGATGCCGACACAGGCGCAGAAGCAGGCACAGACGTAGGTGCAGGGGAAGCTGCAGGCGTGCTCACGGGCGGCGCAATCGCCGGGGTGGTGTCTGCCACTGCGGGCGCAACAGGGGTTTTCTTCTTGAAAAAGCTGAGCATGGGGATCGTTCTTAGAATGACACATTCTATGAAACATCACCGCCTAAGCCTTTTGCTGTTGACCGGTCTGCTTGCGGCCGGTTTTGGGGCGCGTGCGCAAAGCCCGTCGAGCCCGCTCAACACCCCGTCCTTATCCTCAGGCGCTGCACAAGTTGCCAGCAAAAGCAAGGCAGCCAACGAGCACCACCAGTTCACCCTGGCCAATGGCATGACGCTCATCGTCAAGCCTGACCGCCGAGCGCCCACGGCCGTGCACATGCTGTGGCTGCGTGTGGGGGCGATGGACGAGGTGGATGGCACCACAGGCGTGGCGCACGTGCTTGAGCACATGCTTTTCAAAGGCACCAAAACCCTGCAGCCCGGTGAGTTTTCGCGCAAGGTGGCAGCGCTGGGCGGGCGTGAAAACGCCTTCACGGGCCAAGACTACACCGGTTACTACCAGCAAATTCCCGCCAACCGTCTAGAAGACGTGATGAAGCTCGAGGCCGACCGCTTTGCCAACAACCAGTGGAGCGACGAGGAGTTCAAAAAAGAGCTTGAGGTCGTCAAAGAAGAGCGCCGCATGCGCACCGAAGACAACCCACGCGCTTTGCTGCATGAGGCCTTGAACGCGCAGGTGTTTTTGTCTTCGCCGTATCGCCGGCCGGTGGTGGGTTGGATGAGCGACTTGGAGGCCATGACCCCCGATGACGCGCGCGAGTTTTACCGTCGCTGGTACACACCGGCCAATGCCGCTGTGGTGGTGGCCGGGGATGTGGATGTCGCCCAGGTCAAAGCCTTGGCAGAGCGCCACTACGGCGGCATCGCGCCACGCGCATTGCCCCAGCGCAAGCCCCGCACCGAAACCGAGCAACAGGGTTTGCGCCGTTTTGAATTCAAAGCGCCGGCTGAGCAGGCCTATGTGGCACTGGCTTACCGCGTGCCTGGCCTCAAGCGCTTAGACGCCCTGCAGCCCGATGACCAAGACGCCCTGGCGCTGACGGTGCTGGCTGCCGTGCTCGATGGCTACAGTGGTGCCCGCCTGGACCGAGCCTTGACGCAAGGTCAGCAGCGTCTGGCCGACAGCGCGGGTGCGGGCAACGGCTTGTGGGGCAGGGGGCCGCAACTTTTCATGCTCACCGGTGTGCCTGCTGCGGGTCAAAGCAGCGCGGCACTCGAAACTGCCTTACGTGAGCAAGTGGCCAAAGTGGCCCGTGAGGGCGTGACCGAGGCCGAGTTGCAGCGCGTGAAAACCCAATGGGTGGCCAGTGAGGTCTACAAATTGGACTCGGTGTTCAACCAAGCCCGCGAGCTGGGCAATTACTGGGTACAAGACTTGCCCCTGGACGCCGGTAGCCGTGTGATTGCCGCTTTGCGTGAGGTGAGCGCCGATCAGGTGCAACGCGTGGCAGCCAAATATTTCTCAGACCAGCAGCTGACCATAGCCCACCTGGTGCCCCAGCCCGTGGACAAAAGCCGCCCCCGTCCTAAACCCGCCGCTGGCCTCCGGCATTGAAGGGGGAGAAGCATGCTTGCTCATCAATCTATAGCTAAATACCTAAGCTGTATGCTGCTTGCAGCATGTTTTTGCCAACAAGCTTGGGCGGGTATACCCATTGCGCATTGGCAGCATGCCAGTGGCGCACAGGTTTATTTGGTGGAGAGCCCGTCCATTCCCATGTTGGATGTGCAAATCGACGTGGATGGTGGCAGCCGCCGCGATCCAGCCGCACAAGCCGGGCTGGCGGCAGCCTCTGCTGCCATGTTTTCTAAGGGCGTCATGGCCCAAGGCACACGCCCAGCGCTGGATGAAAACGCCCTGAGCGAAGCCTGGGCTGATTTGGGCGCCTCTTTTGGCGCGGGTGCTGGCGCAGACCGCTTCAGCCTGAGCCTGCGCACCCTGACCTACCCAGATTTGCTCGAAAAAACCTTGGCCTTGGCCGCGCAACAACTGGGCCACCCGGCTTGGCCCACGGACATTTGGGCCACCGAGCGCAAGCGTTGGCAGGCTGCCATCCAAGAGGCCAACACCCGTCCCGCCACCCGTGCAGGCAAAGCCTACAGCGCCGCCGTGTACGGTCAGCACCCCTATGGGTTTGAGGTCACGGCAGCGCACCTGGAGCGCATCGAGGTGGCTGACATGCGCGCTTTTTACAACCGTGTGATGTTGCCTTGCCGTGCCCGCATCAGCTTGGTGGGGGCCATCACCCGTGTTCAAGCCGACGCCTTGGTAGGGCGCCTCATGCAGGGGCTGCCAACCGGCGCGTGCCCGGCCTTGCCCGAGGTGCCTGAGGTGGCGCCTTTGCAGCAAGCGCAAGAACTGACCCTGCCCTTTGACTCGGCCCAGGCACACGTGCTCGTTGGGCAGCCTGGCATCAAACGCAACGACCCCGATTTTTTTGCCATGCTGGTGGGCAACTACATTTTGGGCGGCGGCGGCTTTGTGTCGCGCTTGACCACCGAGGTGCGAGAAAAGCGCGGCTTGAGCTACAGCGTGAGCAGCAACTTCAGCCCGGGCCTGCATGCCGGTGCTTTCACGGTCAGCCTGCAAACACGGCCCGACCAAGCTGCGCAAGCGGTGGCAGTCACGCGTGATGTGCTGACGCGTTTTGTGAACGAGGGCCCCACGACTGAAGAGTTACAGGCGGCCAAGGACAACCTCATTGGTGGTTTTGCGCTGCGCATTGACGCCAACCGCAAGCTGCTCGACAACGTGGCCAACATCGCTGCGCACAAATTGCCTTTGAATTACCTCGACACCTGGACAGACCAGGTTGCCAAGGTCAGTGCTGCGCAGATCAAAGCGGCGTTCAAACGGCACCTCCAGCCGCAACGCATGGTCACGGTGGTGGTGGGAGCGCAGCCTTGAACAAAACCCGAACACCGCAGCGTGGCCCATCGGCCCCATCGGCCCCAGCGCGCGCTGCCATCAAACCTGGCAAGCCCACTTTCAGAAAAGGGGCGGTGCCTGGTGAAATCCGCATCATTGGTGGGCAATGGAAGCGCACCAAGCTCGCGGTGCCTGATGAGCCTGGCTTGCGCCCCACACCCGACCGCGTGCGTGAAACCTTGTTCAATTGGCTGGGGCAAGACTTGGGTGGCTGGCGTTGTGTGGACGCGTTTGCCGGCACGGGTGCCCTCGGTTGGGAGGCCGCCTCACGCGGTGCAGCCAGCGTGGTGATGCTCGAACAAAACCCGGCTTTGCTTGGCCGCTTGCAAGCCACACAGCAGCAGCTCAAAGCCCAAAGCGTGCAGCTCATCCGTGGTGACGCGCTGCATTGGCTGGCGCGCCAGTCTGCGGCTTCGGTGGACCTGGTGTTCATTGACCCGCCTTTTGAGGCGCCTGTGTTTGAGGCAGCTTTGCGCGCGGCAAAAGCCCTGCTCGCACCGGGCGGCTGGATTTATTTGGAAGCACCACAGGCCTGGGATGAAGCGTCTTTGGATGCCCTGGGTTTGCAGGTGCACCGTTATTTGAAAGCGGGTGCGGTTCATGCGCACCTGCTGCAAGCTCGCCATCAGGAGGCCACGCCATGACAGCTGGTATCACCGCCGTTTACCCCGGCACTTTTGACCCCATCACCCTGGGCCACCTCGACATGCTGCGCCGCGCCGCGCAGTTGTTTGACCACCTGATTGTGGTGGTGGCCGCAGGCCATCATAAAAAAACCATGTTCACCTTGGATGAGCGCATGGAGATGGTGCAGTCTTTGGTCATGCCGTTTGGCAATGTGTCGGTGCAGCCATTTTCTGGGCTGATGCGCGACTTTGTGGTGGCCCACGGCGCCAAGGTCATGGTGCGGGGTTTGCGTGCCGTGACCGACTTTGACTACGAGTTTCAGTTGGCAGGGATGAACCGCAGCCTCATGCCCGATGTGGAAACCGTGTTTCTCACGCCAGGCGACAAATACCAGTTCATTTCCAGCACCTTGGTGCGTGAAATTGCCACCTTGGGCGGAGAGATTGACGCGTTTGTAGACCCGCTGGTGGCCCAGCGTTTGCTGGAAAAAGTCGGTCGTCTCAAGACCGCGTAAAGAGGCGCAAACCATGGCATTGATGATCACCGATGAATGCATCAACTGCGATGTGTGCGAGCCCGAGTGCCCCAACCAGGCCATTTACCTGGGGCCTGAAATCTATGAGATCGACCCCAACCGTTGCACCGAGTGCGTGGGCCATTTTGACGAGCCCCAGTGCGTGCAGGTGTGCCCGGTGGCCTGCATTCCGATCAATCCTGAAAAAATAGAAGACCAAGAAACGCTCTGGCAAAAATACCGCAGGCTGCAGGCGCAGAGCTGAGTTTTATTTTTTCTTAGGCTTCTCACCTTGCTCGGTCGAGGCCGGCCCTTTGGCTATGAAGAAGGGAGTGCTGCTTGGGCCTTGCTTGCGCTCGCTGCGCAGGGTGCTGGTCACAGCTGTTGAGCTTGGCTTGGTTTGACCCGGCGAGTCGTTGCTGGTGGCGTGGCGGCTGAGAGAACTTTGCGTGGGTGTGTTCGAGGCGTCTTGCGCCGCTATCCTCTGTGCTTGGCGATGCTGTGCGTCTTGCGCGGTTCTTGCGGCTTGCAGTTGCTGCGCGCTGGCTTGTTGCTGGGTGGCAGCACGTTGTGCTTGCCGCGTTTGCGCTGCGGTCCGCGCATCGGTGTCCACAGGCTGGGCAGCTGCACTTGGTGCGTTGCTGCAAGGCAGGTCTGAGTAGGTGTTTTGACACCTAAAAACCTCCGCAGACCACGCTGGATATGATGAAGATGCTATTGAAAAAATAGCAAATAAAACACGCAGAAAGTTGCGCTGCTTGGCCATCAACCGCTCCCCGAAACTTGTTATGGCCTCTTTATAACGCCCAGCCCTCGGGTGGGCAAGTCAGCTGCTTGGCGGGGCTTGGGGTTTGTCCGTTACGTTCTGTTGCTTGGCGCCTTCCGACACGCCCGCAGGCTTGGGTGGCTTGGGCCTGGGTGGCTGGCTGGTGTGGATGAGCATGGTGGCTTTGCTCACGTCGCCGCCAAGCAGCTCGGGCAGGGCCTTCAAAGAGCGATCGATGCAGGCCTCAATGGCCAGGCGGTGATCTGGGGAGGGTTTTTTCAGCACCCAATGGATCACCTCAGATTTGACGCCTGGGTGGCCCACACCAATGCGCAGCCGCCAGTAGTCGTCGCTGCCGAGTTGGGCATGGATGTCACGCAGCCCGTTGTGCCCCGCGTGGCTGCCCCCGCGTTTGAGCTTGACCTGCCCAGGCACGATGTCAAGCTCGTCGTGCGCCACCAGAATTTCTTCGGGCTTGAGTTTGAAAAACTTGGCCAGCGCCGCCACAGATTTGCCTGAGGCATTCATGAAGGTTTGCGGCTCAAGCAACCAGACGGTTTCACCTTTGACGGTGGTGCGCGCCATCAGGCCAAAGTAGCTGCGCTCATAACTCAGGCTGACCTTGAGCTCGCGAGCCAGAGCGTCGATCCACCAGAACCCGGCGTTGTGCCGCGTGGCCTCGTACTCGGGGCCAGGGTTACC
This sequence comes from Hylemonella sp. UBA6679, assembly GCA_002454975.1. Lineage (GTDB taxonomy): Bacteria > Pseudomonadota > Gammaproteobacteria > Burkholderiales > Burkholderiaceae_C > Hylemonella. The sequence goes on along the minus strand of DKJZ01000069.1, from coordinate 82,418 downwards.
TAGGCCAACAAACAATTTGATCATGCCCAATTATCCTGTGGTGCGCAGACGGTTTTGCAGGCCCAAACAAAACAGCCCACCGAAGTGGGCTGTTTGGCAAGGGCGCAAAAAATTACTTCTTCTTGCCTTTGGCAGGTGCTGCGGCTGGCGCAGCGGCAGGAGCCACCACTTCTTCTTCCACAGGGGCCACCACCGACACCAACACGGGGTTAGGTTTACCGTGGGTGACCACAGTCACGCCTTTGGGCAAAGCGATGTCGTTGACGTGCAAAGACACGCCTTTGGTCAAGCCGCTCAAGTCCACCGCAATGAACTCAGGCAGGTCGGCGGGCAAGCAGGCAATTTCCAACTCGGTCACCACGTGGTTGACCAAGCAAGTGTCAGCTTTCACAGCTGGCGAGTTCTCTTCGCCGCTGTAGTGCACGGGCACTTTCATTTGCAAGCGGGTGTTGGCTTCGACACGCTGGAAGTCGATGTGCAGCACGAGTTGTTTGTAGGGGTGCATTTGCACATCACGCAACAACACTTTGCTGACCTGACCGGCCACGTCCATCTCGAGAATGGAGGAGTGGAACACTTCCTTTTTCAGGGCGTGCCACAAGGCATTGTGGTCCAGCTCAATGAGTTGGGGCTGGCCAGAACCACCGTAAACGATACCGGGCGTGCGACCGGTGATACGCAGACGGCGGCTCGCACCCGTTCCCTGCTTAGCGCGCTCAAAAGCGACAAATTTCATAACTTACTCCTGAAGACATCCACCGCGACCAGTGTGATGCCGGTTTAAAAAAGCTGGTTACCCAGCCGGCTGATGGTCCTGATCAAAACAGGTTGTTTTGGTCCAGGAACAAACTCATGACCGAATCGCCTTTGGCGATGCGTGAAATGGTGGTGGCAATCAAAGGCGCCACGCTGACCTGACGAATCTTGGCGCAGGCCGCTGCAGCAGCGCTCAAGGGAATGGTGTCGGTGACGACCACCTCGTCCAGGGCGTTGCCCTTGGAAATACGCTCGATGGCCGGGCCCGAAAAAATCGGGTGCGTGCAGTAAGCGTAAACTTTTTTCGCGCCGCGCTCTTTGAGCACTTCGGCCGCTTTGACCAAGGTGCCTGCGGTGTCGATCATGTCGTCCATGATCACGCAGTTACGGCCTTCAATTTCACCAATGACGTGCATGACTTCGCTCACATTGGCTTTGGGCCGACGCTTGTCGATGATCGCCAGGTCGCAACCGAGTTGCTTGGCCAAGGCGCGGGCACGCACCACGCCACCCACGTCGGGCGAGACCACAATCAGGTCTTCGTAATTTTTTTGGCGCAAGTCGCCCAACAGCACCGGCGAGGCGTAAATGTTATCGACCGGGATGTCAAAGAAGCCCTGAATCTGGTCGGCGTGCAAGTCCATGGTGAGCACGCTGGCCACACCAGCGGCTTGCAGCATGTTGGCCACCACTTTGGCGGTGATGGGCACACGCGTGGAGCGAGGGCGACGGTCTTGGCGGGCGTAGCCGTAGTAGGGGATCACCGCGTAAATGCGCTCGGCCGAGGCACGCTTGAGGGCGTCAACCATGATGAGCAATTCCATCAGGTTGTCGTTGGTGGGGGCGCAGGTGCTTTGCACCACAAAGACGTCGCGTGCGCGGACGTTTTGGTTGATTTCGACAGTGACTTCACCGTCAGAGAAGCGCCCCACTGTGGCAGCGCCAACTTGGATGCCCAGGTGCTTGGCAATGTTGGCTGCCAACGCGGGGGTGGCATTACCGCTGAACACCATGAATTCGGGAGAATGAACGGCCGACATGAGCATCCCAGCAATAAAGACTTAGACGATGTGGCAGGGGAGGAAGGACTCGAACCCTCGCATGCCGGAATCAAAATCCGGTGCCTTAACCAACTTGGCGACTCCCCTACACGGGCTGACCAAAGAATTGATCAGCCGAAACTTTTCAGTCGACCCAACCCGCAAGGGGGTGAGCGGACAAATTGCTGCACAACTTCATGTTGAACCCGAGCTTGGATGTGTTCAAAAGTGTCGGCGTCAACCGATTTTCAGCACACAAACTCTCAGGAACCCATGCAAACACCGCACTTCCTGAGCCCGTCATTCTGCCATGTAATCCGAGTGTTTCAAGACTCTTGAGGGCTTGAACCATCTCAGGGCAGAGTTTTTCGGCCACAGGCTGCAAGTTATTCTGGCCAAAGCCGAATGGGTTAGCAGCAAAGCCTGTGATTGTAGCAGCAAAGCTGTCGCGCTTGAGCTCTGGGTCAGAAAAAATCAATGCAGTTTCCAAACCAGTGTGTGGTTTGAGCACCAAAAATTTGGCCTCGGGCAAGGTCAAGGGCGTGATTTGTTCGCCGATGCCTTCCACCCAGGCGTGCGAGCCGCTGACGAAAAATGGCACATCGGCCCCCAGCGACAAGCCAATCGCCATGAGTTGCTGGCGTGAGAAGCCTAAGCCCCAGAGCTTGTTGAGCGCAATCAGGGTGCTTGCCGCATCCGAAGAGCCGCCGCCCATGCCAGCCTGCGCTGGAATTTGTTTGTCAATGGCGATGTGCGCGCCCAAAGTGGTGCCGCTGGCGGCCTGAAGCGTACGGGCTGCACGAAGAATCAGATCGTCTGCGGGCAGGGGGCTGGTGAGGTCTTCGCGGCTGAGTTGGCCGCTGGCACGCAAGTCAAAATGCAAGGTGTCGCACCAATCGATCAGCATGAAGACCGACTGCAAGAGGTGGTAACCGTCGGCGCGTCGTCCTGTGATGTGCAGAAATAAATTCAATTTGGCCGGGGCCGCAACGTCATGCAAGGTCATGGGGTGACGATCACTTTGAGTTCAGCCGGGGGGTGGCTGCGTTTGGCGCTGATTTTGCCTTGGTGCCAGGCTTGGGTGTCAACTTGCCAGCCCGGCACCGGGCTTGGTTGACCGCGCAGCCAATCAAACAAAGCTTCCAAGGGAATGGGCTGACCACTCAGGGCCTCGGTCATGGCAGCCACCGATTCGAACTCGCGTGTCTGCCCATGTTGAACCCAGCGCGCGCCTGAGGGCGACCATTGCAGCACCACCAGCGTTTGGCCCAGCGGTGAGAACAGTGTCATGTCGCCAGCCAAGGCCTGGCCCCGCAGTTCAAAACTTGCAAAGTAAGCTTGCGCAGCATCTTGCGTGGACGCGGCCGGCACAGTCAAAGACAAACGGCCCTGCCAAAAAGCAACTGTAGGGGCAGGCGGTGCTGGTGTTGGATTTGAAGACGGGCTTGCATTGGCGATGGCCCCGTTTTCAGGCGCCACAGCTTGCACAGCGATGTGGCCGCAGCCACTCAAGCCCCAAAGGAGCGCGGCACAGGACAGGCTCAAGCCTGGTTTCACGGCTTGACGCGCAGGCGTTGGAGGGTTTCGCGCAAGGTCTCGTTGTCGGGACTGAGCTGCAGACCTTCGCGCCAAATTTTCAGCGCTTGTTCGCGCTTGCCCAGGCTCCAGAGAACCTCGCCGAGGTGGGCTGCAATTTCTGCATCGGCTTTGGTTTTATAGGCCGTTTGCAGAATTTTTTCTGCGGCTGTTTTGTTGCCCGCACGAAACTCTACCCACCCCAGGCTGTCGGTGATGTAGGGGTCACCAGGGGCCAGCGACAAGGCTTTTTCAACCAACTCACGCGCCTCGTCCAGCCGCACATTGCGCTCTGCCAGGGCGTAGCCCAGGGCGTTGTAGGCGTGGTGAAAATCGGGTTGGATGCGGATGATCAGTCTCAACAGCCGCTCCATCTCGTCGGCCAGTTTGAGCTTGTCGGCCATCATGGCTTGGTCGTAGAGCAGGTCGGCATCGGCCGGGTTGGACTCGGTCCAGCTGCTGAGCATGTCGTAAGCGGCCTGGTACTGCTTGGCCTCGCGCAACAGGGTGACCTCGGCGTTGAGCTTGGCCCGGGCATCTTCAGGGCTGCGCTCAGGCAGATTTTTGATCAACGCGCGCGCTTCATCCAGACGGCCTTGCTGGGCCAGCAGGCTCGCCCGGCGGCTTTGGGTTCGCACCAGGTCCTCGGGGTTGTCGACCTTGGCCAGCCAGGCTTCGGCACCCGCGAGGTCTTTGCGTTGTTCGGCAATTTGCGCCAGCGACAGGTAGGCCTGCACCAGCCCGCGCTCTTGCGTGGCGCTTTGTGGGTCTTGCGGTTTTTTAGCCATCAAGGCCAAGTAGCGCTCGAGCGAGCTTTGGGCCAGATCGAGCTTCTTGTCTTGCAGGGCCAACACGCCTTGAATCAGCCAAGCTTGTTCCAAGCCAGGTTGCTCGGTGGTGATGCGCTTGCTGAGCTCTGCCGCTTGGGCGTAACGCTGGGCATCAATGAGCACGCGCACGTAATCCAGTTGCAGTTCACTTTTGCTGTTTTTCTGTAGGTACTCTTTGACAAGAGGCTCAGCCTGCGGTTCTTTGGCCATCATCAGAGCCAGAGCCAGCATGATCGGTTCGGTGGCCTTGGGGTCCAGCGCTTGACCGCGCTTGGCACTGGCCAAGGCGCCTTCTGCATCGCCCAAGCCCAGCCGCATGCGGCCAAGCGTGGCCCAGGCAGCCGCTCCAGTGGCGGGGTTTTTGAGATGGTCTTGTAGGGCCTGCTCCACCAAGCCCAGGGCCGCGCGCTTGTCGTTGTTGCGCGCAAAGTAACGGGGCAGGCCAGAGATCACCTCACGGCGCTCGGCGGGCTCACTCAAAGTGATTTCACGCTTGAGAGGCTCCAAGACCTCGCCCAGTTTGTTCATGCCGATCAAAATTTGCAGCACGTACCGGTTGGCCTCGCGCGAGGCTGGAAAAGCTTGTCGCCAGGCGCGTGCGGCCTGCAAAGCCGGTTCGCCAGAGCGCGCCTGCAAGGCCATGTCGGCAGCCCGTTTGTAAAGAGTCTCGTCGTTGGCTCTGCGCGCTGCATCCAAGACAAACGAAAAACCTGCGCCGGGGTCTCCCTCTCGAAAACTGATCTCGCCCAAGAGCAGCTGGTAGAACAAAGGCGCATCCAGGCGTGAGTTATTCACAGCCGTGGGCGTGGCTGATGCAGGCAGGTGCTGAAAAAGCACAGCAGCCAGGGCGATGAGGCGTAAACATTGCATGGTCAAACCATCATAATCCTTGGCAGCTCTACGCACACACCATGCCTGAATTACCCGAAGTTGAAGTCACCCGATTGAGTTTTGCCGATTGCATTCAGGGCGCACATGTTGTGGCGCTGCACATGGGCAAAGCCTTGCGATGGCCCTTGGGTGTTGACCCTGATGTGTTGACCGGTCGCACCGTGCAAGGGGTAAGGCGTCGGGGCAAATATTTGTTGATTCACCTCAGCGAAGGCTTGCTCTTGCTGCACCTGGGCATGTCGGGCAGTGTGAGTTTTTTAAGCAAGCCGCCGCCTGCAGGGGTGCATGACCATGTGGACCTGGTGACCGACCGCGGCACGCTGCGCCTCAATGACCCGCGCCGCTTTGGTGCCTTGGTTTATGCGGCCTCACAAACCGCACCGCAAGCGACCAAGCTGCTGGGGCATCTGGGCATGGAGCCACTGAGTGATGATTTTGATTTGACGGCTTTTGTCCAGGGCCTCAAAGCCAAGCAAGCCCCCATCAAGCAAGTGCTGTTGGCCGGCGAGGTGGTGGTGGGTGTGGGCAATATTTATGCCTCTGAGGCTTTGTTTTTGGCGGGTATTCGGCCCACCGTCAAGGCTTGCAACATCAGCAAGCCTCGCGCTGCCAAGCTTCACCAAGCTGTGCGCGATGTGCTTGCTCGGGCTGTGGCCAAGGGCGGCAGCACCCTGAAAGATTTTTCAAACGCGTATGGCGAGTCGGGTTATTTTCAGCTGGAGGCCAATGTGTATGGCCGCACGGGTGAACCTTGCCGTGTGTGCAGCACACCCATTCAGATGATCCGCCAGGGTCAGCGTGCCACTTTTTATTGCCCTGTATGTCAGAAGCACTGAGCGAACTCAGCCAGCGCGTGGTGCGTTGGCAGCGTAGCCATGGCCGCCATGATTTGCCCTGGCAGCGCACCCGCGACCCCTACCATGTCTGGCTCTCTGAGGTCATGCTGCAACAAACGCAGGTGGTCACTGTGATGGCGTATTTCGAGCGTTTTTTGCAGCGTTTTGCCCAGGTGCAAGACCTGGCCCAAGCGCCGCTCGATGAGGTGCTGGCCTTGTGGAGCGGGCTGGGGTATTACAGCCGGGCACGTAACCTGCACGCCTGCGCGCAGCAGGTGGTCTCGCGTTTTGGTGGGCAGTTTCCTTTTACAGAGGCTGAGCTGCAAACCCTGCCTGGCATTGGCCCAAGCACCGCAGCGGCCATTGCTTCGATTTGCTTTTCACAGCGTGCGGCCATACTCGATGGCAACGTCAAACGCGTGCTCAGCCGGGCCTTGGGTTTTGAGGGCGACTTGGCTTCGAGCCAGCAAGAAAAACTGCTGTGGCAGCAGGCCAGAGAGGTGCTGCCCGCCGCGCAAGACATGCCCACCTACACCCAAGGTGTGATGGACTTGGGGGCCACTGTGTGCATCAGCCGCCAACCTCGCTGTGGGGTGTGCCCACTGTCCAGCATGTGCGTGGCGCATGCCCAAAACCGCGCCGAGGCTTACCCGGTTAAAACGCGCAAACTCAAACGCACCTCGCAGTCACTGTGGCTTTTGTGCGCAAGCAATGCCTCTGGCCAAGTGTGGTTACGCCAGCGACCGGTGCCGGGCGTGTGGGCTGGTTTGTATTGCTTTGAGTTGTTTGACGACCCTGAGGCCCTGACCAGCCATGTGCTAGCTTCAAGCCAGGGTGCAGCGCCAGTGCTTGCGCATCAGGCGCCTTTCAAACATGTGCTCACCCACAAAGATTTGCACTTGCATGCGGTGCGCTGTGTGATGGAGGCGCCCCTGAGCCACGCGGGGCGTTGGTTTGCTTTGGAAGAGGCTTTGCAGCTGGGTTTGCCTGCACCGATCAAAACCATGTTGGCGCAGTGGTGAGTGCGCTGGCCTAGCCTTTGTCGAGTTCCCTGTGAATTTTCAGGGTGCGCCAGGTTTGGGTGAAATAAGCCGTGAGCACTTCAACCAGGTACACGGAGCGGTGTTGGCCACCCGTGCAGCCTATGGCCACGGTGACGTAGCTGCGGTGGTTGTCGGTGAGCATGTCGAGCCACTGTTCCAAAAAATCTTGGATGTGCTTTTGCATGCGCTGAACTTCAGGCTGGGCTTGTAAAAATTCAGCCACTGGTGCATCCATGCCTGTGAGCTCTTTAAGTTTGGGCTCGTAATGGGGGTTAGGCAACATGCGCACATCAAACACGTAATCTGCATCGCCTGGAATGCCGCGCTTGAAAGCGAAGGACTCAAACACCAACGTGAGTTGGTTGCCACTGAGGGACACCATGTCTTTGATGCGGGCTTGGAGCTGTGCCGATCGGATCAGGCTGGTGTCAATCACATGCGACTGCTCGCGCAAGGTGCCCAGCAACTCACGCTCAAGTTCAATGGCGTCAACCAAGGCGCGGCGACTGGGCAGGTCTGCCCAGGTACCTGTTGCTTGGCTTGGCTCGTGACCTGCGTTGGCTTGTGTTGGGTCTGCAGGCTTTGCAGGCTCAGACGCAACGTCCTTCAAACCCTCGGATGTTTTGGACAAGCCAGACACGCCAGACAAGGGATGCTTGCGTCGTGTTTCAGAAAAGCGTCGCACCAAAACACCCGTGCTCGCATCCAAAAACATGGGTTTGACATCCACGCCTTGGCTACGCAGTTGCTTGAGCAGCGTGGGCACCAAGGGCAAAGACTTGGCGCTGCGCACATCCATGGCGATGGCAAGACGTTTGGCTTGGATGCGTTGCTCCAAAGCCACCAGGTCCAAAAGCAGCTCGGGGGGCAGGTTGTCCACGCAGTAGTAGCCAGCGTCTTCGAGCGCGTTCAAGGCCACAGATTTGCCTGAGCCAGACATACCAGTGATGAGCACCATTTCCATGGTGGACGCAGCGGCAGTGGAGGTGTTGTCAGGCATGGTGGGCGGTGTTCTTAGGCGCTGCTGGTTTGCAGCATTTCCCGGGCGTGTGCCAGTGTGGTGTCTGAGAGCTGTTCGCCGCCGAGCATGCGGGCAATTTCGGAGATACGGGCTTGCGCTGCAACCGCGCACACGCTACTCAGGGTTGAACCTGCCTCACGTTTTTTTGCCACCACCAAGTGGTGGTCTGCGCATGCGGCCACCTGGGGCAGGTGGGTCACGGCCAGCACCTGGCGGTCTTGGCCGAGCTGCTTCATCAGGCGCCCAACGGTTTGGGCCACCGCGCCGCCAACGCCAGCGTCTACCTCGTCAAAAATCAGGGTTTGTGCGGTGCCGAGCTGGCTGGTGGTCACGGCAATGGCCAGTGCGATGCGTGAGAGCTCGCCGCCCGAGGCCACTTTACCGACTGCGCGCGGCGTGCTGCCCGGGTGCCCTGCAACAAGAAACGCGATGTCTTCAAGACCGCTCAATTGCGCTTGCGGCAGTGGCGTCAAGCTGACCTCAAAACGCCCCCCCTGCATGCCCAGGCCTTGCATGGCGGCGGTGATGGCGCGGGCCAGTCGCGGCGCGGCTTTGGCGCGTGCTTGCGAGACCACTTTGGCCTGGGTCAGGTAAGTTTTGTGGGCCTGATCCACCGCAGTTTGCAGGCTGGCTAGGTCGGAGGCGGCATGGAGTTGGGCCAGCTCTTGTCGCCAATTGGCCAGCAGATCGGCCAACTCATGGGGTTGGCGTTTGTAACGTCGGGCCAAAGACATCCACAAGGTCATGCGCGCATCAAGCTCGGCCAAGCGGCTTGGGTCTGTGTCGGTGTGGCGCAGGTAGGCCCGCAGGCTGTGCACACCGTCTTCAAGCTGTGCCAAACCAGACGAAATCACTTGCGAAATGGCTTCGAACTCAGGTTCTACATGGCTTTGCTGCTGCAAAATTTGTAGCGCGTGGTGGGTTTGACGCAGCGCACTGCTGTCATCGTCTTGCAGGTTTTGCAGGGCACTTTGGGCCGCGTCTAGCAAAGACTGCACGTTGGCCAGGCGGGTGTGTTGGGTGTTGAGTTCGTCCCATTCGCCAGCCAGGGGGTTGAGCTTTTCAAGCTCGCTGATTTGCCAGGTCAAACGCTCATGGTCGCGCTGCAGGTTGGTTTGCGCCGCTTGCGCTTGCTCTAAATGCTGTTGGGCTTGGCGCCAGGCGTGCCAGCTGTGGGTCATGGCCTGCGTGTCGATGCGGGCATAAGCGTCGAGCAAACCACGCAAGGATTCTGGCTTGGTCAGGCTTTGCCAGGCATGTTGGCCGTGGATGTCGAGCAACTGTTCGCCCACCTCACGCAGTTGCGTGGCTGTGGCTGGGCTGCCGTTGACCCAGGCTCGGCTTTTGCCGCTGGTGTCCACGGTTCTGCGCAAAAGCAAGGTGGCTTCGTCGCAGCCAAAGCCCTGGGCATCAAGCCAGGTTTGCACCTGGGCTGTGGCTTCAAATTCAGCGCAGACCTCGGCGCGCTGGGCGCCTTCGCGCACCACACCGCTGTCTGCGCGTGCGCCGGTGGCGAGCTGCAATGCGTCGATCAAAATAGATTTACCCGCACCCGTCTCGCCAGTGAGCACAGAAAAACCGCGCTCCAGTTCGAGCTCGAGCTCGGACACGATCACAAAGTCACGCAGGACAATCCGCTTCAGACCCACGTTCACACCCCGCCTTCGTTCCAATGCAATTTGTTGCGCAGCGTGTCGTAATACGACCAGCCACGCGGGTGAAGAAACCGCACCTGATGCTCTGAGCGTTTGACGATGATGCGGTCGCCCTTCATCAGGGAGGCCAAGGACTGCATGTCAAAGCTGGCGCTGGCATCGCGCCCGGAGACGATTTCAATGGCAATTTCAGAGGTGTTGGCAAACACCACCGGCCGATTGGAGAGCGTGTGCGGCGCAATCGGGGCGAGCACCCAGCCCGCAATCGAGGGGTGCAAAATCGGCCCGCCCGCAGAGAGCGAATAGGCGGTTGAACCCGTGGGGGTGGCCACAATCAAGCCGTCGGCGCGTTGCTTGGCCACAAAACGGCCATCAACCTCCACGCGCAGCTCCACCATGCCGGCGGTGCCGCCGCGGTGCACCACCACATCGTTCATGGCCAGCGCATCAAACACGCACTCGTCCCCGCGCATCACCCGTCCGTGGATGAGGCTGCGGGCATCTTCGTCGTACTCACCCCGCAGCATGGGGGTGAGGGTTTTGTCCATGCTCTCAAACGGAATGTCGGTGACAAAGCCCAAGCGGCCATGGTTGATGCCTATGAGGGGCACATCAAACCGAGCCAATTGCCGCCCAATGCCCAGCATGGTGCCGTCTCCCCCCACCACCAAGCCCAGGTCGCAGTTGTGGCCGATGCCCACCGCATCCATGGCGGGGTAGTTGCTCAGGTCGGTGTTGTGCGCCGTTTGGTCTTCCAGCACAACGTCGCAGCCTTTTTCTTCCAGAAAAAGAGCCACCTCGCTGATCACGCGGCGTGCGCTGGCCACTTGGGCCGCCGTAGGGGCTGACTGGTATTTGCCGATCAGGGCAACCTGACGGAATTTGGACTTCATGCGCAAATTACATCATTAAAATGGCCTGATGCTGGATGACCGTGCCAAGTTGTTGCTCAAAGCGCTGGTAGAGCGCTACATCGCTGATGGACAGCCTGTGGGCTCGCGCACGCTTTCCAAAGCCTCGGGGCTTGAACTCTCGCCGGCCACCATCCGCAACGTCATGTCCGACCTTGAAGAGCTCGGCCTGATCGCCAGCCCGCATACCTCGGCGGGGCGTGTGCCCACGCCCTTGGGCTACCGCCTGTTTGTCGACACCATGCTCACCGTGCAGCGCCAGGATTTCAGTGCGCCCGTGCTGGCCCCTGACCAGCCGCTCAAGGTGATTTCAAACGCGGCCAACTTGCTCTCAAGCCTGTCTCAGTTTGTGGGGGTGGTGCTCGCACCGCGCCGTACCTCGGTGTTTCGTCACATTGAGTTTTTACGTTTGTCAGAAAAACGTATCTTGCTCATCATCGTCTCCCCTGAGGGCGATGTGCAAAACCGGGTGATCTTTACCGAGTCGGATTACTCGCAATCGCAACTGATTGAGGCCAGCAACTACCTCAATGCCAACTATTTGGGCCTGACGATCGAGCAGGTGCGCGAAAAGCTGCAAAACGAGGTGGAAAAACTGCGCTCAGAAATTGCCAGCCTCATGCAAGCTGCGGTCAACCTCAGCTCTGAAGCCATGACCGAGGCGCAAGACGAGGTGGTGATCTCTGGCGAGCGCAATTTGCTCTCCGTGTCTGATTTTTCCAGCGACATGAGCCACCTGCGTCGCGCCTTTGATGTGTTCGAACAAAAAGCGCAACTCATGCGCCTGCTCGACATCGCCGGTCAAGCCGAGGGCGTGAGGATTTTCATCGGTGGCGAAAGCAAGGTCGTGCCTTTTGAAGAGCTGTCGGTGGTCAGCGCCCCTTACGAGGTGGATGGCCAGGTGGTGGGCACCCTCGGTGTGATTGGTCCAACCCGCATGCCTTACGACCGCATGATTCAGATTGTGGACATCACCTCCAAACTTCTTGGCAACGCGCTGAGTCACACCAAGTAGCCGCCGTACAATCTCGGCTGGCTGGGGCGTTAGCTCAGTTGGTTAGAGCAGAGGACTCATAAACAATTTAAGAACTTAAGTTGTCTATAAATCCTCAATAAAATCAACAGGTTACAGCGCCTCAGTTGTCAAAATTTGCTTCCACACCGCTTCCACACTTTGCTGAAAATTTAAGCAGCGTTTTTGGGGCTCAAAAGGGGCAAAGTACAATCAGTTTTTCGGGCCTATAGCTCAGTTGGTTAGAGCAGAGGACTTAAAGAGCAAGTGACCTAAAACATCAAAATGTCATGGTCATTTGCCGTTGGGTTGCATGCGGGTAAGTTAACTCTGCTGGCATGTAGAACTACTCAAATTCGGGGAAGCCTGTGCTGTTCGCAGCGTGGTAATCCCGAGCCAAGCCCAGTAGCAATATTGGGAAGGTGTAGAGACTGTACGGGTAGGTCGTAAAGACAAGAGACAGTCCAGACTACAAACTGGAAACAGGCAGCGAAAGCTGTAGTAGTAAGCATAATCCTTTGGTCCCAGGTTCAAGTCCTGGTGGGCCCACCAATAGTGAAAAAGCCACCTTCGGGTGGCTTTTTTCATTTCAATCAATCAGCAATGACGATTCTGGTTCAATTTCAATTAGAGCATCGCTCAACCTTTTATTGGTCTTAACAACTTCTGAAAAAATTGACCTTGTGTCTTGATTAAGTTGTTGCAATAAATTATCAAACATATTGATTACGATGCGTTTATTTGCATGAAATGGTTCAGATTCATCAAGAAATGGCGCATCTTGTGATGCCTGGAATGATGCCAATAAAAAAATTGCATCTACTAGTTTGGAAATACTTTCTACCTCGTACTTCCACTCAAAATAGTGAATGATGTCAGACGCTAGTTGGTCTGATACGTCCGAACATGCATCGCTGAGTGCCATATAAATTCCTTTAAGTAAAAATAAAAAATTGAGTCACTGTTCAACTCAAGATCTATTGTGGTCTTGACTCGAAATAATTACGATGTTCAAGTTATTTTATTTATTTGCTTGTTAAGAAAAATACAAAGCCAAAAGTAACACACATATAGTAAAAATTCAGCTAGCCAGAGCCACCAACCGCCTGAGATAGGTAAGCCAACAGGGCGATTCCTTCTATCTAGACCTGCCTCTTGAATTAACTGCGCACTTATCTCCTAATCTGGAACTTTCTAGTTTTTTGATTCCAAAGGAGGTCAGCTATGGAAAAGTCACGGGTTGAGTTGTTTGAGCTAGTTTGGTCCAAGCCAATGACTCATTTAGCCAAGGAGCTAGTCCTTGAAGGCTTGAAGCAGGGTGACGAGGTGGTTGTTTACAGCGAAAAGCCGCTGTCATCTCAAACCCGTTTTAAAGTGGTTGATGCTTTGATGACGAAGCCCCAGACATGATCAGCTTGGCGGCTCGTGACATTGGTCACAACTGGGCTAAGTTTTTACTCACCGGTATTGGACTTGGACTTTTAATTGGCGTCACTTTAACAATGGCAGGTGTTTTCCGGGGCATGGTAGACGACGCCCAAACATTACTGACCAATAGCGGCGCAGATTTATGGGTCGTTCAAAAAGATACGCAAGGGCCCTATGCCGAATCTTCTAGTTTAAAAGACGATGTAGTCCGAAGTATTGCCGGCATGCCGGGCATAGCGCAGGCAGCCAATGTGACATATTTCACAATGCAGGTCAGCGTGTTGAGGCATGAAGGCGCTAAAGAAACCAGAAGCATGGTTGTCGGCATTGAACCTGGCGTACCGCATTTGCCAGGCCAACCTTCACACTTGCTTGCGGGTCGTCACCTCACAAAAAGTCACTACGAAGCCGTGGTTGATATGAAAACTGGTTTCAGAATTGGCGACAAAATTCAAATACGACGTCATGTGTATGAGGTTATCGGCATCACTCAAAGAATGGTGTCATCGGGTGGCGACCCCATGGTTTTCATTCCACTTAAAGATGCCCAAGAGGCCCAGTTTTTGAAAGACAACGATGCTATTGTCAATGAAAGAATTCGAACGGCTTTGAATTCAAGTTTCAACCGTCCCTCTGTCCCTGGGCTTTTAGATGCTGTCCAAAATTTACAAACCAGCAGTCGAAATGTGAATGCTGTTTTGGTACGTGTATTGCCAGGTTGGCATCCTGATTTTGTAGCCGAACCCATTAGAAGGTGGAAGCACCTAACGGTTTATACGCGTGACGACATGGAAGAAATTTTGGTTAAAAAATTAATAGCCACGTCTGCCAAGCAGATCGGCATGTTTCTGGTCATTCTTGCCATCGTCAGTGCCGCTATTGTGGCGTTCATCATCTACACCATGACATTGGGCAAGATTCGTGAAATAGCCGTTCTAAAATTAATTGGCACCAAAAATGCCACCATTGCTTGGATGATTTTGCAGCAGGCATTGGGCTTGGGAGTCATTGGCTTTGTTGTAGGCAATGTTGCTGCCACAATTTGGGCGCCCATTTTCCCTAAATTTGTATTGTTATTGACCCAAGATGCTTTGATGGGTTTTGCGCTGACCATGCTCATTTGTGCATTGGCCAGTACCTTGGCCATCAGAGCCGCATTGAGTGTTGATCCAGCCCAAGCAATTGGATGAGGACTCAGACATGACAAACGCAATGGGTGGTATCAAAATTGAAGATCTTCGTAAAGTTTACGGACAAGGTGACACGGCTGTAGAAGCTTTGAAAAATGTCAACATGCACGTTGCACCAGGCGAAGTCGTTGGGCTTGTAGGACCTTCAGGCTCTGGTAAAAGTACATTGCTGAAATGTTTGGGAGCCATCATTGAGCCTAGCTCTGGAAAAATGACGCTAGGCGATGAGCTCATTTACGACAATGGCTGGACAATTCCAGATTTGCGAGCTTTAAGAAGAGATCGCATTGGATTTGTTTTTCAAGCGCCATATCTAATCCCTTTTTTGGATGTCACAGACAACGTTGCGCTGCTGCCCATGTTGGCAGGGCTTCCAAATGCGCAGGCTCGGGAGCGTGCGCTTGAGTTGCTAACTTCCCTAGATGTTGTGCACCGCGCCAAAGCAGAGCCATCGCAGTTGTCGGGGGGTGAGCAGCAACGTGTTTCTATTGCAAGAGCATTGGCCAATCGCCCCCCCGTAATTTTGGCTGACGAACCCACGGCACCTTTGGACAGCGAAAGGGCGTTAGGCGTGATGCGAATTTTGAATGCCATGGCCAAACAATCCAATACGGCCATCATTGTGGTCACACATGACGAAAAAATAATTCCAACATTCAAGCGCATCTATCACATACGCGATGGTGTGACTCATGAGGAAGTTGGAGAAGGTCGGACCTTAGAAAAATTTACTTGATGAAATTAGATGGCTCAATATTGTGTGTAATTTCATAGTGCAACAAAGTTCCGCGCTGAAAAACAAAAAACAAAAAGCAAAAAGCAACGCGCAAGGCGATGCTTTTTTGGTGGCACCTCGACATAAGTTATGACCACAGAGCCCCTAATAACAGTTCGCAGCTTGGTCGAAGTGAATATACGTTGCTTCCACATTTGCTTCCACACTCCAGTAGAACGCTTGTAAACTATTGATTTATATAAGGTTTTATTTCTTAAAGCTGCTCATAATCCTTTGGTCGAGTGTTCAAGTCACTCACGCCCTACCATTTATCACCCGTGAACTGTTCTCTATACCGTTCATGCAACTCGTTGCGGTCCTGTAGTGGCGCCATTCCTGAAAAAGTCTCTTGGCCGTGGACGGTCTGGAAATCGGGGATGGCCCATTTTTTGTGCCGAAATCTCTCTCTTTCTCCGTTTTCTCTTGGTCGTGTCCAAGAGAGAGGCCTAGGATTCATGCGGGTTCGGGCTGGGCGGGTGATATGAATCTTGGTTGTCATGCTTGATCAGAACTAGGTGGCCATGAGTGATTGAAATACGCGATTTATGCAATCAATTTTGGTCGAAGCGATTCAATGACCGAATTTAACTCTGGTGCTTGCAACTGGTTTTTCTTGATGAATGCTTGCCATTGCTTGATCTTTTGGGGATCGTCGCCAAAGACGGATGTCAGGCCAATGGGGGTTGAGGCCGGCATTGGCGTTTTACGTCGGTCAAGGGTCGCGACGATCGCCGCTTGCACCAACTCTGGATCAAGCTCTTGGGTTGTGAGCAGCACCCAAAGATCAAAATAGTCCTTAAGCCGAGTGTTGGCCATGCCCAGTGAAACGATGGCTTCGAACTTCTCCGCAACCACGGTGTACCGGGGATAGACCCTGATCTTGGGCGCTGGCAGTTCTGTCAGCATCACCGGATAGTCGGCCAGCTCTGGCGCTGGGGTGACGGCATCACCATAGCCAATGTCGATCTGGACTGGGCTGCGAGCGCCATCGAGATGGCCGGTCAAGGTCACTCGAAGACCTGAATAATTGGCTTCCTTGCGGATTTCGGCGACACGGATGGTGTCGGCATCGAACACGATCCCGTCATCACATTCGATTGCGCAGATCTCCCGGAATGCTTCATGCACCAACGGCTCTTCCGCCAAGCCAAAGCCCAGCAGGTCAATGTCCCGGGTGGGGCGATGCGGGACGTCAAACCACATGTCAAAAAGCAACGCGCCTTTGAGCAGGAAATTGTCCTTGTTGGATGAAACGCTCAGGCGATAGAGCAGGCGCTCCAAGCCATATCGGGTCAGCACCAGCGAGAAGTCTTGGTTTTCCGCCTTGGCTTTGTTGAGCAGTCTGGCCCGTACAGATGCGGGTTTGTTGATCACGTGGTTAGTCCTTCCAGGTATGGACGCATCACGTTTTGCACTCTGCAAATCTGCCCGTAGTGCCAAAGCTCATCCATAGAGACACGCTTTGCATTCCACGCCTCTTTCAGCGCCTCCATGGCCACGTCCAGGCCAATCTTGTTGCGGTACTTGAAGCAGTCTGCAATGGTTTTGGGCACATTCGTGATCTTCACAGGTACCCCTTCAATGTTGTGAAGTTCGATGCCCTCGGAGAGGGCTGCTCCACTGAATCGTGCGACATGAAGGGGTGGGTAGGACATCTGTGGTGACCTGGCCTTGTTGTCTACCGCAATCCACACCTCAAAGGGCGCTTGGGTTGTTAGTCCGTGGAAGGACAGGGCAGACAGTAGACACACCAGTACCTGGGGATGCTTGCTTGCGACTTCGGCAAGGCTGGCGAATTCGGATGCTTTGCGTTGCGGCAGTGCATACAGCCCCCGGCTGACCTTGTGCAGTAGTCCTCGCTGGGCAAGCTGCGCCAGATACATGCGTGAATGCCCCCGGGCAACGGCGTCGCGGGGGCGCAGCAGAACCTTGCCCTGGGCGAGATCGAGAAGGGATTCAGAGGTGGCTTCCATGGCGATATTATTTCATAACGTCGGTACTTGTTAATAAATGCCTACGTTATGAAATTTCGGAGAGGGAGGCGAGGACATGGTCCAGGTGTCGGGTGGAGCGGAAATCGGATTAAAGAACTGGAGATATCGCCACACTTCCATGCCAAACACCATGGCGTCCATGTTGTCTGTATACGGAATACGGAGTACATTTCAGTCTTCAAGCAATTTTTGTAGACAAGGGTCGAACCATGAACACGCGAGATAAAACAACTCAGCTCGAAGGCGCCACCGAGAAGAAACTCGTTCCCTTTGGTGGTTATCACGTCAATCGCGTGCCTGGCCACGACCCTGAGTTGACCGAATGTGGCGCCGGCACCCCCACGGGTGAGTACATGCGCCGCTTTTGGCACCCCGTATGCATGTCGATGGAACTCACCGACACACCACGCTTTTTGAAAATTTTGGGCGAAGAGTTGGTGGCCTTTCGCGATGGCGCAGGTCGCGTTGGTTTGTTGCATGCGCACTGCGTGCACCGCGGCGCGTCCTTGGAGTACGGCAAGATCGAACACCACGGCATTTCATGCTGCTACCACGGCATGGTGTTTGACATTGACGGCACCTGTTTGCGCGTGCCGTTTCCTGAAGGCGAAGAGGAGGAGGGCGAGCGTTATCGCTGCTCCATCCGTCAAGGCGCTTACAAAGCCTTTGAGCGTCATGGTTTGGTGTTTGCTTACATGGGCCCGCCCGAGCAAGAGCCGCCGTTTCCTGAGTGGGAGTCCAACTTCACTGTGGCTGAAGGCGATGAGCTCGTGCCCTACAGCAACTTCCAGCATTGCAACTGGTTGCAGGTTCAAGACAACTCGGCCGACAACTACCACACCATGGCTTTGCACGCCAAGCGTCAAGTGACTGGCGAGCATTTCCAAGGCACCACCTTTGACGAAGTGGGCGCAGCCTCGATGGAAGTGCCACCTGACATGCATTTCGTGCCCGTGCACGGTGGCCGTAGTTTGGCTGCTGCTGGCGCGCGCCGCTCGGACGATGGCCATATGTTCATCCGTGTGCAGCACCAGGTTTTGCCCAACTTGAGCTTGCACGCCTACACCTCAGAAGACGGCAAAAAGAAAAAACTCTTCAGCCGCTTTCACATGATTCGCTGGACGGTGCCGGTCGATGACCAAAACGCCAAGATGATTGGCTGGCGCGTGATGGGGCCGGGCATTGACACCCGCGGCGTGGGCGACAAAAACATGGTGGGTTACGAAACCATTGACTTCTTGGAAGGCCAGGTTGCCATGCGCAGGCCTGAGCGTTTTGGCAAGTACGAACTCAAAGACCTGCCCCCCATCCCGACAGATCACCGCGCACGCGCGAATTACAAAGATTGCCAGTACGCGCCAGGTGACTACGAAGCCATCATCAGCCAGCGCCCGATCGCTGTGCATGCCTTGGAGAACCCCACCAAGTTCGATGCTGGCTTGTACATGTTCCGCAAGCTCTTGCGAGACGCGGTGCGCGGCTCTAACCCCAACGCAGGTCCTGAGCAATTTGCCCAGTGGTTGCGCGACAACGATGGCCAGCCCAACAGCTATTGCTCAGGCAATGTGTTTGACTTGCCGGTGGGTCGCACCACCGAAGAAGAGGTGACCTTGCGCCGCTATTTGGCCAAGCAAGTGGTGGTGATCCTCACCGAGGCTGACAAGCTCAAGGGCCAAGAGCGCACTGATTTTGTCAAAGCCAAAATGGAAGCCTTGCAACAAGACGTGTTGGCCAAGCGTCACGCATGAGCACAGCAACCGACACCCAACTGCTGAGGGTGCAGGCCATTCGTTGGCAAGCCCAAGGCATTTGTTCCTACGAACTGGTGGACCCAGAGGGCCATGCCCTGAAGCCCTTTGAAGCTGGTGCGCATGTGGACGTGCATCTGCCAGGTGGCGTGGTGCGTTCGTACTCGCTCGCAGGTGACCCCAGCGACACCAGCCATTGGTTGCTGGGTGTCTTGCTGGAGGCCAAAAGCCGCGGCGGTTCCTCAGCCCTGCACCACAAGGTTCGGGTGGGCGATCTCTTGCAGGTGGGTGCTGCACGCAACGCGTTTCCTTTGGCAAGTGCAGCCCAGCATTCCATCTTGATCGCAGGCGGCATAGGCATCACGCCCTTGAAAGCCATGGCGCACACGCTCCAAGCTGCAGGGGCTTCGTTTGAGTTGCACTACTGCGCGCGCAGCCCGGGCCATGTGGCTTTCATGAAAGAGTTGCAAGCCCTGGTGCCCCAAGCGCACTTGCATTTCCATTTTGACGGTGGTGAGCCAGGCAAAGGTTTGGACATTGCAGGCTTGCTCAAAGTGGCTGCGCCCAACACGCATGTGTATTACTGCGGCCCAGTGGGCTTCATGAATGCCTGTGCGCAGGCCAGCGAGCATTGGCCCCAAGAGGCGGTGCACAGTGAGCATTTCAAAGCCCCGGAACCCAAAGCGACCGACTTGCCCGATGGTGCCTTTGAGGTGCATTTGGTCAAGAGCGGCGAGACCATTCAGGTGGGGCCAGATCAAACCATTGTGCGCGCCATTGAACTCACAGGCCGACGCGTGTCGACCTCGTGTTTGTCGGGCTTGTGCGGTGCTTGCAAAGTTGAGTATGTGGATGGCGAGGTGGACCACCGTGACTACATCTTGAGCGATGAGGAAAAAACGCATTGCCTCACCGTGTGTGTGTCACGTGCCAAGGGTAAAACCTTGTCTTTGAATTTGTAATTTTGAAGGAGACAGCGATGTTGGATAAAGTCAAAACACCTCAAGCGAATGTTCAAAAGAAATCGATTTACGACCCCACGCAAACCGGCTTGATCTACCCCGAGATCAAAGCGTTTGACAGCTTCGAGGCCGAGCGCTTGCACCGCAAGCAGCGCCTGGTGGCCGCTTGCCGCGCCTTTGCCTTGGAGGGTTTCGATTACGGTTTCGCTGGTCACCTCACCATTCGCGACCCTGAGCATCCTGAGCTGTACTGGACCAACCCCATGTGTGTGCACTTTGCACAAGTCAAAGTGTCGAACCTGATCTTGGCCGATCACAAAGGGCAAGTGGTCGAGGGCAAGCATGCCATCAACCGCGCTGGTTTTGTGTTGCACGCTGCGGTGCACGAGGCCCATCCCGACATCATTTCCATGTGTCATGCGCACACGGTGTATGGCACCGCGTTTGCTGCATTGGGCCGCCCGCTTGAGCCCATCTCGCAAGACGCTGCGGCGTTTTTTGAAGACCACATCGTCATCAAAGACGAAGCCGGCCAAGTGGCTGTTGAAGAAAAAGCCGGCTTGGCGGTTTGCGATTGGTTCACAGGTGTGAAGGCGGCCATTCACCAAAACCATGGCTTGTTGACCGCCAGCCGCCACAGCATTGAGGCCGCGGCCTTTTGGTTCATTGCGCTTGAGCGTTGCTGCCGTCAACAAATGTTGGTCGAAGCCTCAGGCCACAAACCCGTGCTTGTGCCCCCAGAGCGCGCACGCTACAGCCGCGAACACGTGGGCTCTGAGTACATCGGCTGGTTGCACTTCCAGCCCATTTACGACCACTTGGTGGCCACACAGCCCGACATGTTCGCCTGAGTTTTGTGACGAGAAACGCCACGAGGCGCGGGCCGCATTGAAAAAGTCGTGTTATACTTTGCGTCTCAGCGGCTGTAGCTCAGTTGGATAGAGTACTTGGCTACGAACCAAGGGGTCGTGGGTTCAATTCCTGCCAGCCGCACCAAACGTGAAACCCTGGAACAGCAATGTTCCAGGGTTTTTTCGTCTCTGGTAATGGCATCATCCACGTCCATCATGAGCAAAGCGTTCACCAAAGAATCTGACAACGACGATGAAGAGTTTGGCCTGCCGCCCTTACCGGTGGGTGGCAAAAACTACATCACGCCGCAGGGCTACGCGCGTTTACGAGCCGAACTCATCAGCTTGATTGACGAAGAGCGCCCCAAGGTGGTGGAGATCGTTCATTGGGCGGCGAGCAATGGCGACCGTTCAGAAAACGGCGACTACCTCTACGGCAAAAAACGTTTGCGTGAAATAGACCGGCGTATTCGTTTTCTCACCAAACGCTTGGAAATAGCGGAGGTCACCGACCCATCGGTGCATCACGGCCGGGATCAGGTGTTTTTTGGTGCCCGCGTGACCTACGCAGACAGCCAGGGCCTGGCGCGCACCATCCGTATTTTGGGGATTGATGAGGCCGATAACCTGCAAGGTGAGGTGAGCTGGGTTGCCCCCATTGCCCGTGCGCTGATCAAGTCGCACGTGGGCGATGTGGTCAAGTTACAGACACCCGCCGGGGTTGAAGAGATCGAAGTGCTGCACGTGTCTTACCCGACACCCACTTAAGCGCTGTCAGTGACTCACGTGGTTGTGGCTGACGATGCGGTCGGCTCTGATCACCGACGGCGTGCGACGCAGATGGCGCAAGGCCACATCCAGGTGCGCAGCGTCGCGCACAGCAATCACAAAACGCAATGCCGTGGTTTCTTGTGCTGCCTCATCGCCCATGTCAATGTGGGTGATGTCTGCTTCGGCCACAGCCAAGGCAGAAGCCACACGCGCCAGCACACCTTTGCCGTTGACCACCGTGACCTGCACCGCCGCCTCAAAAGGCCGCACGGGCTCGTCTGACCAATCCACAGTGATGAAGCGTTCGCTGTCTTTGTGTTGCAGTTTTTGGCCCACGGCGCAGTCGTGGGTGTGCACCACCAGCCCTTCGCCACGGCCCAGGTAGCCCAAAATTCTGTCGCCTGGCACGGGCCTGCAGCAGGCGGCGAACTGCACCGAGGCATTTTCGCTGCCGTCCAAAATGAGTGCGCCTTGAGAAATGTTGTCGTGGGCGGTGAAGCGCTCGCGGGTCATCAACAAAGGGTCAGGTTTTTCTCCGCGCTCCACCATGAGTGCGAGCAGACGTTTGGCCACGATGGTGGCAATGCGCTTGCCCAGCCCAATGTCCACCAGCAACTCCGAGCGCGATTTGTTGCCTGAAAAACGCAGCAGCCTGTCCCACAAGGCTTGGTGTGCAGCATCGCTGTCGGGCAGTTTGTCGATGCCTTCGGCACGCAAGGCTTGGCTCAAGAGTTTTTCGCCCAAGCTTTCAGACTCGGTGTGCGCCATGGTTTTGAGGTGATGGCGAATTTTGGAGCGCGCCCGCCCCGTGCGTACAAAGCTCAGCCAAGCAGGGTTGGGCAAAGACTCGGGTGAGGTCACAACCTCCACCACATCGCCGTTTTTGAGCTCGGTGCGCAAGGGGGCCGATTCGCCATTGATGCGCGCACCCGTGGTGTGGTCGCCCACGTTGGAGTGAATCGCGTAGGCAAAGTCCACCACCGTGGCCCCGCGTGGCAAGGCCATGATGCGGCTCTTGGGCGTGAACACATACACCGCGTCTGGGAACAGATCAAACTTGACGTGGTCCCAAAACTCAGCTGCGTCGCGGGTTTCGTCTTGAATGTCTAGCAGCGACTGCAGCCACTTGGTGCCCAAACGGTCGGCGGTGGCGCTGTCGGGTTCGCTGGCTTTGTAGAGCCAATGCGCGGCCACCCCAGACTCTGCCACCACGTGCATGGCCTCGGTGCGTAACTGAAACTCCACGTTCACCCCCGAGGGGCCCACCAAGGTGGTGTGCAAAGACTGGTAACCGTTGGGCTTGGCAATCGCAATGTGGTCTTTGAATTTGCCAGGCACAGGCTTGTAGAGCTGGTGCAGCACGCCCATGCCGGTGTAGCAGTCCACAGTGCCCGGGACAATCACACGAAAGCCATAAATATCGGTGATCTGTGCAAAGGTCAGGTGCTTGTCGTCCATCTTGCGGTAGATGGAGTAGAGCGTTTTTTCTCGGCCTGCCAGGCGAACCGTCATGCCAATGGCGGCAAAGGCGTGTTCCACCTCACGTTGAACTTTTTGGATCAGGTCACGACGCCGTCCGCGTGCTTTGGCCACCGCTTTGACCAAGACGTTGTAGCGCCACGGCAGCAGGTGCCGAAACGACAGGTCTTGCAGCTCGCGGTAAGTTTGGTTCAAGCCTAAGCGGTAAGCAATGGGCGCGTAGATGTCCAGGGTTTCGGAAGAAATTCGCGCCCATTTGCTGCGAGGCACATCTGCCAGGGTGCGCATGTTGTGGGAGCGGTCGGCCAGCTTGACCAGAATCACCCGCACATCGCGGGCCATGGCCAGCAGCATTTTGCGAAAGGACTCGGCCTGGTTTTCTTCGCGGGTGTTGAACTCCAGCTTGTCGAGTTTGGTCAAGCCGTCGACCAGCTCGGCCACGGCAGGGCCAAAACGCTCGATGAGCTCCACTTTGGTGATGCCGCAGTCTTCCAGTGTGTCGTGCAGCAAAGCAGCCATCAGGGCCTGCGCATCGAGCTTCCACTGCGCGCATTGGGCCGCCACGGCAATCGGGTGGGTGATGTAGGGCTCGCCGTTGTTGCGCATCTGGCCCAAGTGGGCTTGATCGGCAAAACGGTAGGCTTGGCGAACCTGCTCTAGGTCGTGGGCGTGAAGGTAGTCGAGCTTGGCAGTCAGCCCTGCAAAGCTCGCCGCTGCCGCATTCGCGGCGTTCGCCGCATTGGCGGCTGCGGTGGCCGCAGCCGAACGCGCGGCACCAGCGCCACGGGCGACAGCGTTTGTCTCGGGTTTAAGCAGCTTACTCACCCCTCAAATATAGCCGCACCGCACGCGCCATGCGCTTGCCCGGGGTCAAGTTAAAAAATACCAAGCTTAGGTGTTTACCCCCGCTGCGCAGCCATGAAAAAAGCACCCCGTGGGGTGCTTTGATGTTGTGTTTTCAAGCAGGGCTTACAGAGGCACTTTTTTGAGCATTTCCAAGCCAATTTTGCCGTCGGCAATCTCACGCAAGGCGGTCACGCCAGGCTTGTTTTTGCTTTCGATTTTTGGCGTGTGGCCTTGGCTGAGCATGCGGGCGCGGTAGGTTGCGGCCAGCACGAGCTGGAAGCGGTTGGGGATGCGCTCAAGGCAATCTTCAACGGTGATACGGGCCATCAGAATTCTCCAGTTGGGTCACAAACGCAAGGCGGCGAAAGTGTCTTGGCGGTTGCGGCGTTGCGCGGCGTTGGTCAGGCGATGGGTTCGGACTATGGCTAGCAAGTCGCCCAGGGCACGTTCAAACGAATCGTTGATTATAACGAAGTCGAAGTTCGATGCCTGTGCCATTTCTGTGGCGGCGTTTTGCAGCCGCAGGGCGATGACCTCGTCGCTGTCTTCACCACGCTTGCGCAAACGTGCCTCCAGCTCCGGCCAGCTCGGGGGCAGGACAAAAATGGTGATGGCTTTGGGAAACAACTTTTTGATTTGCAAGGCACCTTGAAAATCAATTTCCAGGATGATGTCTGCGCCACTCTTGATTTTGTCTTCAATCGCCTGGCGCGAGGTGCCATAGCGGTTGCTGTGCACGTGCGCCCACTCCACAAAGGCTTGGGCGGCCACCATGGCATCAAAGTCAGCGTGAGACACGAAAAAATACTCGCGCCCGTTTTGCTCTTGCCCGCGAGGCGCGCGCGTGGTGTGCGACACCGAGAGCTGCAGCTGCGGGTCTTGCGCCATCAGCGCCTTGACCAGGCTCGATTTGCCAGCACCGCTGGGCGCAGCAATCACATAAAGGTTTCCGGCTTGGTCCATGCTTACTCGATGTTTTGTACTTGTTCGCGGATTTGCTCGATCAACACCTTCATGTCCACCGAGATGCGTGTGAGCTCCAGGGTGGCTGATTTTGAGCCCAAGGTGTTGGCCTCGCGGTGCAGCTCCTGAATCAAAAAATCCAGTCGCTTGCCAATTTCTCCGCCTTTGCGGATGAGTCGCTCGAGCTCGTCAAGGTGCGCATCCAAGCGGGTGATTTCTTCTGCCACATCAATGCGGATGGCAAAGGCGGTGGCTTCGGTCAAGGCGCGTTCTTGTGCGGCTTGTGGCGCCACAGACCCTTCACTCAGGGCCATGGCCTCTTTCCAACGTTCAACAAAACGCTGCCGGTGCTGTTCCACCAACAGGGGCACCAAGGGCACCGCTTGCGCTGCCAAGGCGCGCAGCTGGGCGATACGGTCGAGCAGCATCGCCGCTAAGCGCTCGCCTTCGCGGGCGCGGGCTTGACGCAGGGCCTGCAGGGTTTCTTTGGCCAGGGGCATGAGCGCGTTTGCTGCGTCCAGCGGCGTTTGCGCGGGGGCGCTGGCCAGACGGATGACATCGCTCACGCTCAACAAGCGCGCGTCGTGCAAGGTGCGGCGCACGGTGTCTTGAACTTCCTTGAGTTGCATGAGCAGCTTTGCATCGGGCAGGGGTACACTTTGACTGTTTTTTTGGTCCAGCGAAGCGCGCACCTCAATTTTGCCGCGCTTGAGTTGTGAGGTGATGAGTTCGCGCAGCGCAGGCTCGGCCGCGCGCAGCTCTTCAGGCAGACGAAACGTCAGGTCTAAAAAGCGGCTGTTGACCGAGCGAATTTCCAGCCCGAGCTGGGTGCTTGCGGTGCTCTGGTCCAGGCTGTGCTGGGCACTGGCGTAACCGGTCATGCTGTAGACTGACATGGCTTGGGTGTGGCTTTCAAATGTGGTCGGCAAGCCCGAGGCGCATGCCGGCTTGCACCCTCAAGAATAACCGCCCGGCGCCCGCTTTGAACGCCGGCAAGTTTTCCCCTTCAGGATTTTTACCATGAGCACATTCACCCGCAGCAGCCAACGTGCTGCCCACCAACTGCGCCCGGTGCGCATCACACGTGGCTACACCATCCATGCCGAGGGCTCGGTCTTGATCGAATTTGGCAACACCCGCGTGCTGTGCACGGCCTCGGTCGAAGAGCGCGTGCCCCCGCACAAACGCGGCAGTGGCGAAGGCTGGGTCACGGCCGAATACGGCATGCTCCCTCGCGCCACCCACACCCGCAGCGACCGCGAGGCCGCGCGTGGCAAACAAAGCGGTCGTACCCAAGAGATTCAGCGCTTGATTGGCCGCTCCATGCGCGCGGTGTTTGATCTGGCAGCTTTGGGCGAGCGCACCATCTCTCTGGATTGCGACGTGATACAGGCCGATGGTGGCACCCGCACTGCCGCTATCACCGGCGCTTTTGTGGCGGCGCAAGACGCGGTCAACAAGCTCATTCAAGAAGGCAAGCTCACGACCTCGCCCATCAAAGACCATGTGGCCGCCATTTCGGTGGGCATCGTGCAGGGCACCCCGCTGCTTGATTTGGAATACACCGAAGACTCGGCGTGCGACACCGACATGAACGTGGTGATGACGGGCGCAGGTCATTTTGTGGAGGTGCAAGGCACGGCTGAAGGCGCGGCGTTTTCGCGTGCAGAAATGAACGCTTTGTTGGGCCTGGCCGAAGCCGGTATCAGCGAACTTGTGGGCCTGCAAAAAGCTGCCTTGGCTGGTTAATTTGCTATTTATTCAATAGCTAAAACTCCAATAAATACGTGGCCTAGCGATATTTTTCATATGAAACTGGTTCTCGCCTCCAACAACGCAGGCAAGCTCGCCGAGCTCCAAGCCATGTTCTCTGGCCTGGGCATGACGCTGGTGCGCCAGGGCGACTTGGGCATCCCCGAGGCTGAAGAGCCCTTCAAAACCTTCATTGAAAACGCGCTGGCCAAAGCCCGCCATGCCGCGCGCTTGAGCGGTCTGCCTGCCATGGCCGACGATGCCGGTTTGTGTGTGGATGCATTTGGTGGCTTGCCAGGGGTGGACACCGCCTACTACGCCACGCAGTTTGGTTACCCCAAGGGCGACGACAACAATGTGCGCGCCTTGCTTGAGCAGATGCAAGGCATCAGCAACCGGCGTGCTGCGCTGGTCAGCACCCTGGTGGCAGTGCGCCACCCGCAAGACCCTGAGCCACTTGTTGCCGTGGGCCGCGCGGTGGGTGAGATCACCCGTGAACCTGTGGGCAGCAACGGCTTTGGGTTTGACCCGGTGATGTTCATCCCCGAGTTTGGTCAAACTTTTGCGCAATTGCCGGTTGAGGTGAAAAACGCCAACAGCCACCGCGGCAAAGCTGCACGTGCCATGGTGGGCTTGATGCAAGAGCGTTGGCTGTGAATCCATGAGCCAGGCACCGCAAGACATCACCCACTACATGCGCCCGGGCCTGCTGCAACTCAGCAGCCTGCCGCCGCTGTCGCTGTACGTGCACCTGCCTTGGTGTTTGAAAAAATGCCCTTACTGCGACTTCAATTCGCACGAAGGTACGCCCCCAGAAGCCGCGTACATCGACGCGCTGTTGGCCGACCTGGATGCTGCGCTACCCATGGTGTGGGGGCGCAGCGTGCAAACCATCTTCATCGGTGGGGGCACGCCCAGCTTGTTTTCACCCCAAGCCATCGACACCTTGTTGGCGCAAATCCGTGCGCGTTTACGCTTGGTGGCCGACGCAGAAATCACCCTGGAAGCCAACCCTGGCACCTTCGAGAAAGACCGCTTTCGGGCTTACCGTGCCGCAGGTGTCACGCGCTTGTCGGTGGGGGTGCAAAGCTTCAACGACACCATGCTGCAGCGGCTGGGCCGTGTGCATGATGCCGCGCAGGCGCGCGCTGCACTGGAAGAAGCCGCGCAGGTGTTCGACACCTTCAACCTGGACCTGATGTACGCCTTGCCGGGGCAGAGTTTGCAAGACCTGTCGGCTGACCTTGAGCAGGCCTTGTCTTTCAAGCCACCACACCTCTCGATCTACCACCTCACCATCGAGCCCAACACTTACTTCGCAAAATTTCCGCCCGAGGTGCCCGAGGACGACTTGGCTTACGACATGCTCGACCTCATCACCGAGCGTACGGGCCAAGCCGGATTGGCGCGCTATGAAATCTCTGCCTACGCACGGCCTGATCACCACGCACGCCACAACCTCAACTATTGGCAGTTTGGGGATTATTTGGGCATCGGCGCGGGTGCGCACAGCAAGCTCAGCTTTGCCCACCGCGTGGTGCGGCAAGTGCGTTTGCGCGACCCGCGCCTCTACATGAGCGAAGCTTTGCAAGGCCGGGCAATTGCGCAAGACAGCGATGTTGCGCGCGATGCTTTGCCTTTCGAATTCATGCTCAATGCTTTGCGTTTGCGCCAAGGTTTTAGCTTGGCTGAATTTCAAGCGCACACGGGCTTGGCCATCACCGCCATTGCCCAAGGTTTGGAGGAGGCCGAACGCCGTGGTTTGATTGCGCGCGACCTCAAACGGGTGTGGCCCACCGAGCGTGGTTTTGATTTTTTAAGTGATCTTCAAGCCCTGTTTTTGCCCTGATTCTGTTTAAATAAGAAAGACGTGTTGGCGTTCAATCAAACGGTGTTTTTTGCCGATAAATGCTTGAATATTTCCATCATTTAATTCTTTTTATCAATTACCTGTTCAAGACAGGCAAGAACCGTTGGCGAGGGGCTGGTGAAAACGCAACAGATCATATTGAAGCAGCCCGGTGCATGGGACGAGCTTGCGCAGCTGCAAGACAGCGCACCGCATTGGGTGTTGGTCTTTGGCGCCGTGCGCTTTTTTGAGCACCCCGATTTTTTCAAGGTCCTCAAGCAGCGTTTTGGACAAGCTGCACTCAGTGGTTGTTCTACCGCAGGTGAAGTCTCTGGCCGTGGTGTCGATGATGACACCTGCACGGTGACCACCGTGCGTTTTGACACCACCCGTGCTTTGGCGGTGAACACCCACATGGCCGACATGTCGCAAGCACATGAGGCCGGTTACAAACTCGCTTCACAGTTGCCTCTTGAAGGGCTGCGCCAGGTGTTGGTCTATGCCCCAGGCGTGGACATCAACGGCAGTGCGTTGGTCAAAGGCATGCAGGTGCATTTGGGTCAAACCGTGCAAATCTCCGGTGGGCTTGCCGGTGACCATGGCCGCTTCACGCGCACCTGGGTGCTGACCCCACAAGGCGTGGGAGACGATGCCTTGGTGGCTGTGGGTTTGTATGGCGATGCTTTGGAGGTGTCCCACGGTTGTTACGGCGGCTGGGCGCCGTTTGGCCCTTCACGCTTGATCACCCGCGCGCAGGGCAATGTCTTGTACGAGCTCGACGGTGAGTCTGCGCTGGGCATTTACAAACGTTACCTGGGCGATTACGCCAAAGACCTGCCGGCCTCGGGCTTGTTGTTTCCTTTTTCTATGCGCAACAAGCATGACGATGAAACCGGTTTAACCCGCACCATCTTGGGTGTGAACGAAGCACAAGGCAGCCTCACCTTGGCCGGCGATGTGCCGCAGGGCACCTACCTCAAGCTCATGCACTCCAGCACCGACCGCTTGATTGAAGGTGCCGAGTTTGCAGCCGAGTCTGCCAGGCTCGAGGGCGATGCACACAGCCTGTCGATTTTGGTCAGTTGTGTGGGCCGCAAACTCGTGATGGGTGACCGGGTGGACGAGGAGGTTGAGGCGGTCTCGCACATGCTTGGGCGCCACACCGCCATCACTGGATTTTATTCGAATGGTGAAATTTCTCCGGGTCGCCACGGCGATTGCCAACTGCATAACCAAACCATGACGATCACCTCGCTGCGTGAGAAAGCGTGAGCAGCATGCACCGAGGTCTTAAGCGGCAACTGCGTCAAATAGGCATTGAAGACGACGAGGTGTTGACCCGCGCCTTGGCGCAATGCCAAGAGATAAACCCCGCCACGCTCAGCCCCGATTTGGCTTTGTTGGTTCAGGGGCTGCCTGCTTTGTTCAAGCGTGTGGAACTCACTTACGAGCAGTACGACCGCGACTTGATTTTGCGCACGCGCAGCTTGGTCATCAGCTCAGACGAGATGAGCCTGCTCAACGCCAAGCTGCGCGGTGAGCTCGAAAGCCGTGAGCGCGCCATTGCCTCCTTGCAAAGCACGGCTGACAACTTGCTGGGCCGCGTTGCTCAACCTTCGGATCAGGCCACCAGTTTGGAAGGCTTGTCGAACTTGCTTGGCGATGTGGTGCGCCAACGAGAAGACAGCCGGCGCGAGCGTGACAACCAGCAGTTTGCGCTGGACCAGCACACCATCGTGAGCGTCACCACTGCCAGCGGCGCCATTCGCTACGCCAACGACAAATTCTGTGAAATCAGTGGCTACAGCTTGCCCGAGCTGATGGGGCAAGACCACAACATCCTGCGCTCAGGCTTGCACAGCGACAGTTTTTACGACCAGCTCTGGCGCACCATCAAAGGCGGCGATGTCTGGAAGGGCGAGATCTGCAGCCGCAGCAAATCAGGGCAGCTGTTTTGGACGGCCACCACCATCGTGCCTTGCCTGGATGCCAACGGCCTGCCCGCAGAGTTCATTGCAGTTCGCACCGACATCACCCAGCGTAAGCAAACCGAGCAAAACCTGGTTAAAACAGCCAGCCGTTTGGAGCTGGCCGCTGGCGCTGCCGACATCGGCGTGTGGGAGGTCGACCTCAACACCGGTCGCCTCGAGTTGGATGCGCAGATGCTGCAAATTTTCAACATCTTGCCGCACAGCACATCGACAAGTATTCGCCACTTGGCCAAGCGAATTCCGCAAGCACAACGTCGCGCCACAGCGCAGGTGTTTTTAGACGCTTTGAAGCAAGGTCAATCTTTGCAAACAGAGTTTGAAATCACCATGCCCGATGCCCAGCATCGCACCTTGCGCTGCGCAGCCACCTTGACCTGGAGCCAGCAAGGCAAACCCGAACGCATGATTGGTGTGATTTTTGACATCACCCAGCTCAAGCAGGCTGAGGTGAGCATGCGTGAGGCCAAAGATGCGGCCGAGCGCGCCAACCGTGCCAAGAGTGAATTTTTGGCCAACATGAGCCATGAAATCCGCACACCCATGAACGCGGTGCTTGGCCTGTCGCACCTCTTGTTGCAAACCCCCATGGACACCCAGCAGGTGGGCTATGTCACCAAGCTGCAGCAGTCGGGTCAGCATTTGCTTGGTGTGATCGACGATATTTTGGATTTCTCCAAAGTCGAGGCTGGGCAAATGGCTTTGGAGCAAATCCACCTCGACCTGAGCAAGGTGCTCAGCAATGTGGTCAACCTGATTGGCGACAAAGCCCATGACAAAGGCCTGAGCCTGCAACTCGATGTGGCCCCCGGTGTGCCCCTGCATCTGGTGGGCGACCCTTTGCGCATTGGTCAAATTTTGGTGAATTACGCCAACAACGCCGTGAAGTTCACCACGCGCGGCCACATCAAAATTTTGGTCGACGTGGTGCAAGACGCTGCGCAAGATGCGATTTTGAAATTCTCGGTGCAAGACACTGGCATTGGCATGAACGAGGAAGAGGTCAGCCGCCTGTTCCAAAGTTTTCAGCAGGCCGACACCTCCACCACCCGCAAATTTGGGGGCACTGGCCTGGGGCTGGCCATCTGCAAGCGCATTGCGGCTTTGATGGATGGTCAAGTGGGGGTGCACAGCGCGCCTGGCCAGGGCTCGACCTTCTGGTTCACTGCCAGGCTGCGTAAATCAGACATGGCAGCCCCAGCTGGCTTGACGACGGCACTTGCGCAAAGCCCTGTAGGCTTGCAAGGTGCGCGCGTGTTGCTGGTGGAAGACAACCTCATCAACCAAGAGGTGGCCTCAGGCCTGCTGCGCAGCGCAGGTGTTGAGGTGCTGGTGGCCGGTGATGGCCAGCAAGCTTTGGAGATGATCAACCAACACCGGTTTGACCTGGTGCTCATGGACATGCAAATGCCCGTGATGGACGGGCTGACCGCCACCCGAGCCATCCGCGCGCGTTCAGATTGGCGGCACTTGCCCGTGGTGGCCATGACAGCCAATGCCATGCCTGCAGACCGCGAGGCATGCCTGGAGTCTGGCATGGACGACTTCGTGGCCAAGCCCATCGAACCAGAGATTCTCATGCGCGCCCTGGTGCGCTGGATTCCTGCGCGTCCACCACAAAACCGCGATAAACCAGTGGTGCTGGTGGTGCACAGCGAGCCCGATCGCCTGAGTTGGATGCACAGCGTTTTGAAAGCCAGCTACAAGGTCAAAGTGGCCAACTCCGCGCAGCGTGCTTTGGACATCCAGCGTGCCGACCCAGCGCCCGATGTGGTGGTGTTGCCCGCTAATCTGCCAGGGCTCGACGGTTGGGCCCTGTCTGAGCAGTTGCAGGCGCAGCAAGTTTGCCCTTTGCTGATTTTGGCGGCACAACCGCATGAAGTGGTTGATGCCATGCCCGCGCGCTGCCGGCTGGTGACCACCGATGCCAGTGCCCAGCTCATCTTGCAAGAAATCAGTGCTTTGTTGGCTTGAGTTTGTCGCCGCTTAAAGAGCGCCTCTTTAGCCTGCTTTTTAAGCCTTTGGTGTGCGCTCAAGAGGCGTATTGTTGGCAAACGGGATGTTCCGTGCACTCACAACAAACACCATGAAACCAAGCATTTTGATGTCGCTGCTGGGCCTGAGCCTGCTTGCCCTGACGGCCTGTACCAGCACGCCCCCTAAGCCAGTGGCCATGAACGATGGCGAATTGCCCTTGCCCGCCGACTACAAAACTTGGCCAAAATTCCTGTCTGAGATCCAGCGCCCCGATGCCAAACAGGTCCGAGAAATTTACATGAACCCCGTGGCCAAGAAGGGTGGCACAGCTGCCAAGGGCTTCCCCATGGGCTCGGTCTTTGTGATGGAAAACTACGCTGCGGCAGCCAACCCCGATGGCACCCTCAAGCGTGGCGCGGATGGCAAGCTGGTCAAAGACAAGTTGCTGAGCGTCTTTGTTCAGGGCAAAAACGAGGGTTGGGGCGACAAAGCCGCGCCTGCATTGGCCAACGGCAACTGGATTTATTCGGCCTACACCCCCACGGGTGACAAGAGCACGGCCAGCACCGACTCTTGCCGCGCCTGCCACCTGCCTGTGGCCAGCAAAGATTTTGTGCACCGTTACGACGAGTACTTTGCCACCCAGAAAACCAGCGCATGGCGCGCTGACCAAGTGCTCGCCACGCTCAAAACCACGCGACCACTGACCTCGCATGACGTGGTGGCCTTGCACAGCATCAGCCAATAAAACGTCTGTCACACATCTCCTGGCCCGGCTTGTCCGGGCTTTTTTGTTTGCCTGGCCCAGACAGCTTGGCGAGCAGGCAAAATATTTACATGCCATCAACAGAGAGAAGAGACATGCAAGCAGCTTGGTACAACCGCCTTGGTGAGGCCCGTGATGTGTTGACCGTGGGTGAGTTGCCCACCCCCGTGCCTGGCCCTGGCGAGGTTCGTGTGCGTTTGCACACCTCAGGTGTGAACCCTTCGGACGTTAAATCACGCCGTGCGCGCGCCATCACCGATCCTTTCATCGTGCCCCACAGCGACGGTGCTGGTTTCATTGACGCCGTGGGTGCTGGCGTGAGCCCCGCGCGCGAGGGCGAGCGCGTTTGGGTCTGGAACGGCCAGTGGCAGCGCCCCATGGGCACAGCCGCAGAGTTCATTGTTTTGCCAGCTCAGCAAGCTGTGCTTTTGCCCGACCACATCGACCTGGCCGCTGGTGCGTGCTTGGGCATTCCTGCCCTGACCGCGCTGCAGGCCTTGAATTTGGCGGGCGATGTGCGCGACAAGCAGGTGCTGGTGGTGGGCGCTGGTTCAGCCGTGGGCCACTACGCCACGCAAATTGCCCGCTTGCGCGGCGCGCATGTGATCGGTACGGCCGGTTCCACAGACAAAATTGCGCACGCCCGCGCAGCTGGCGCACACGAGGTGATCAATTACAAAACCGAGGCGGTGGCCGAGCGCATCAAAGCCCTCACAGAGCAACGCGGGGTGGACGTCATCATCGACATGGACCTCTCCAGCACCGCCAACATCGCAGCACAAGGCGCACTGGCACGCCATGGCCAGCTGGTTTGTTATGGCTCCAACGCCCTTGAGGTGGCGCTGCCTTTCCGGCAGTTTCTTTACGCGTCTGTCCAGCTCAAATTTTTTCTGGTGTACGACCTGCTGGCTCAAGACCGACGCGACGGCTTGACCCGTTTGAGCGACTTGCTCGAAGCCCGGGCCTTGCAACACACCATCGGCCCACGCTTCAAGCTTGCAGACATCGTGCAAGCCCACGAAGCCGTCGAAGCCGGTGCCTTTGGCAATGTGGTGGTGGATGTGGCGGGGGTTTGATGCGACCCCCTGCTGGGGGTGGGTGGCGGAAGCGGTGAGATTCGAACTCACGGATGTCGTAAAACATCGCCGGTTTTCAAGACCGGTGCATTCAACCGCTCTGCCACGCTTCCGTCAGCGCGTATTCTAACGAGTTAAACAGCGCTTGCGGCGTGCGGCCTTGCTTTGTGGTTCAGGTTTGCCCCTCGGTGAGGGTGTGGAGTTGAAAGCGCCCGCTTTTGTGCCACAGCCAAGTGTCGGTGTAGGTCACTTGCCCGAGCTTGGTGGGGGCTGGAAATGGCGCAGCCTGACGCACGGTGCGCTCGATGTCGGCCATCACCTCCGGGGCATGTTGTGGGGCGCGCATCCACTGGGTGGCGGTGACCTGGCCTCGTCGGTCAAGCTGCACTTGCAGCACGCCCACGGCATAGAGCAGGGGTGGCAATTTGCCTTTGAAAATACGCTCGGCGTTGCGCTGGTAAAGGTGGCTGGCCGCATCGCGCCGGTAGTCCAGTGGGGTTTGCGCTTGCGAGATGTGGGTGAGCACCTCGGGCGCAGCAGCCACGGGGGGCGCAGGTGGTGGCGCGGGTTTGATCGAGACCTGAGGCTGGGGCGGTGGTGGGGTGCTGCAGCCCGCCAACCAGGCCGACAGGCCGGCGCCCGTCCAGCCCAGCCAGGTGCGTCGTGAGGGGTTCCAAGTCATCATGTGCTCCTTCGTCAGATCAACCACAACCAGCCAGGCAACAATCCCTCACCAAGCCAGCGGCACAATGCTTGTGTATTTCGAGCGTTTACGCAACCCTTTTATGGATGCACCATGACCGAACCCGTCTCCCACCTGCCTGACCCGGCAGCGCAGCCTCGTGCCTTTCTTTCGGCTTTGTTTGACGCGGCTGTGGCGCGCGCGCAGCCTTTGCTCAGCATGGCAGCGCACTTGCCTGCGCCCCCCGACCCAGCCAAGGGGCGCACGGTCGTGATTGGTGCGGGCAAGGCTGCAGGCGCCATGGCGCAGGCCTTGGAGGCCTTGTGGCCAGCAGACGCGCCGCTGCAAGGCATGGTGGTCACCCGCTACGGCCACACCCCCCCGCGCCCGGCGGGCTTGGCGCAGCGCATCGAGGTGGTGGAGGCCTCGCACCCGGTGCCCGATGCCGCTGGCTTAGCCGCTGCGCAGCGCATTTTGCAGTCGGTGCAGGGCCTGGGGCCTGACGACCTGGTGCTGTGCCTGATCTCGGGTGGTGGCTCTTCCTTGCTGACCTTGCCTGCCGAGGGCTTGAGCTTTGCGCAAAAACAAGCCATCAACCAGGCTTTGCTCGAAAGCGGGGCCAACATTGGTGAGATGAACTGTGTGCGCAAGCACCTCTCGCGCATCAAAGGCGGGCGCCTGGCCGCCGCTTGCGCACCCGCCCGGGTGGTCACGCTGAGCATCAGCGATGTGCCTGGCGACGACCCATCGGTGATTGCCAGCGGCCCCACCGTGCCCGATGCCACCACATGTGCCGATGCGCTATCAATTTTGGAGCGATACCGCATTGCTGTGCCTGACTCTGTGCGTGATTTGTTGCTCAAATCAGCTTTGGAAACACCCAAACCGGGCAACCCGCTGTTTGATGGACACCGCGTTCACATGATGGCCACGCCACAAGAATCGCTGGAGGCTGCAGCTGCCTTGGCGCGTCAGGCGGGCTTGCAGGCCTACATCTTGAGCGATGAGATGGAGGGCGAGTCGCGCGAGGTGGGCAAGGTTCACGCCGCGTTGGCGCGCGCGGTGGCACTCCGGGGCCAGCCGTTCGATCGGCCCTGCGTGATTTTGAGCGGCGGAGAAACCACCGTCACCGTGCGCCCAGTTCCAGCCGGACAGCCGCGCGGCAAGG
This sequence comes from Hylemonella sp. UBA6679, assembly GCA_002454975.1. Taxonomy (GTDB): domain Bacteria; phylum Pseudomonadota; class Gammaproteobacteria; order Burkholderiales; family Burkholderiaceae_C; genus Hylemonella. The sequence goes on along the minus strand of DKJZ01000069.1, from coordinate 46,583 downwards.
GCGGTCGCGCAGGTGAGTTTTGTCTGGGCTTGGCCCAGGCCCTGCAAGGCCAGCCTGGCGTGTGGGCGCTGGCGGCGGACACCGATGGCATCGACGGCATGGAAGACAACGCTGGCGCTTTTGTTGCCCCCGACACCTTGAGCCGTGCGCAGGCCCAGGGCATGAAGGTGGCCAAGTACCTCGACAGCAATGACGCCTATGGGTTTTTCAAGCCGCTCGACGACCTGGTGATCACGGGCCCCACCCACACCAATGTCAACGACTTCAGGGCTGTGCTCATCCTCTGACGAGAACTTGATTTGGCTCAAAAAGCGGCTGCTGGCCTCGGTGCAAAGTGCAGGCCATGTACATCAATGTCCTGGACAAACTGCCGCACAAAATTCGCCATTACACGCCTGGTAGCGTGGTGTTTCGCCGCGGGGGTAAACCGTCAGGCGTGATGTTTTTGGCCTCGGGTCGGGTCGCTTTGGGAGTGCTCGATGCCCAAGAGCTGTCCCACCATTTGGGTGATGTGGAAGGCCCCATTTGGCTTGATGCCAGCGCGGTGGTGCTGCACAAACACCACGTGGTCGATGCGGTGGCTCAAACCCCTGTGGCGCTGCATGTGATTGCGCTGTCGGCTTTCAAGGCCATGATGGCCGACATGCCCGAACTGATGGCCTCGGTGTTGCACGATGTGGCCAAGGCGCACCGCATGCAAAGCGAGTTGGCCGTGAGCCGATTGGTCAAAGATGCCGATGCCCGCTGTGCGGAATGGTTGCTCAACCAGGCCGACCCGGGTGGCGACGACGGCATGGCTGTCATGCTCGCCCAGCGCAAGCGCCTGATTGCAGCGCAGCTGGGTATTGCGCCCGAGACGTTTTCCAGGGTGTTGCGCCATTTGCGCGACCAGCACCTCATCAGCGGTACCGGCCGCAATTTGCGCCTCATCGACCCAGCAGGTTTGCGTCAACTCGCCGGGCCTTGAGGCCATGTGCTTGCGCGCGTCAGTCGCCGACGATGTTGCGCTCTTTGATGATGGCGCCAAAGCGCTTGGAGTCGTCCATGGCTTTGCTGGCAAATTCAGCCGGCGACAGGGGCAGGGCCTCTCCACCGAGTGCTGCAATTTTCTCTTTCACCGCTGCAGTGGCCAAAATTCGGTTGATCTCAGCGTTGAGCTTGTTGATGACTGGCGCAGGTGTGCCGCTCGGCGCGTAAAAACCAAACACGGTGTCGGCATCAAAGTTGGTCAAACCGGCCTCGTTCAAGGTGGGCACATTGGGGAACAGGGGCGAGCGTTTCATGCTGCCCACGGCCAGCAGCTTGAGCTTGCCAGCACGCACCTGGCTCAAGCCGATGCCCGGGTCAAAGTAGTAGTCAATTTGCCCAGCCAAAAGGTCCACCAGCGCAGGCGCTGCGCCACGGTAGGGCACATGCACCGCAAACAAACCCGCTTGGCTTTTGAACATTTCACCGGCCAAATGGGGCGAACTGCCATTGCCTGCTGAGCCGTAGGACAACTTGCCCGGGTTGGCCTTGATGTAGCCCATCAACTCTTTGATGTTGTCCACCGGCAGGGTGGGGCGCACGGTCAAAAACACCAAGACACGGGCTGCCGAAGCCACCGGGGTGAGGTCTTTGACAGGGTCGAAAGCCATCTTGCTGTAGATGTGCGGGTTGACCGACACCATGCCGCCCGAGCTCATGAGCAGGGTGTAGCCATCGGCTGGCGATTTGGCCACCACCTCACCGCCCAGGTTGCCATTGGCCCCACCACGGTTTTCCACCACCACCGGCTGACCCAGCGCTTCTTGCAAGGGCTGGGCAATGCTGCGTGCGATTTGGTCGGCAGCACCACCTGGCGGGAAGTTCACCACCACCCGCACAGGTTTGGCGGGCCAGGCTTGGGCCTGCACAGTGCCTGAAAAACCAGCCACTGCCGTGCTCAGGGCTGCCACCACGGCCAGCAGCCCCCAGTGTCGCCGGCTACGTGCCGAGTGGGCATGCGAGGTTGGGTGCAAAGGCGAGTTCTTCATGCAGGTCTCCTTGTGGGGTTGGTGTGTTGGGTGTTGGCGGCTCAGTTTGGCCGGTGTTTGAACCAGCGTATGGGTTGCGCTTTGATGGGCCGAGCCGGTGCGCCATGCGCGCGCAGGGCCGCATCCAGGGCGGTGCCAGCTTCATCTTGCAAGGCGGCTTGGCGTGCTGCAGCGACCGCTTGGGCGCGTTGCAAAGCTGGCGTGTTTTGGGTGGCCAGGTGCTGGGTGATGTGCAGCAAATTCTCTTTGCCGCGCTCGTTCGTGCTGCCGTAGCCTTTGATGAGCCGGCCGCACTGCGCCAACTCAAAACCCAGCTGCCAGTTTTCACGCAGACCTTGCACCACACTGCCCAGCCAAGCCTCAATGAGCGCTTGTTCCGCAGCAAAGCGGCTGCCCTTGGGGCGCAGGTGTTTGAAGGCCGAGAGCGTGCGCAACGCCAACATGCCCGTGACGGTGTGCGTGCCGATTTTGATGGGCAGACTCCAAGGCGCCAAGCCTCGCGCCACACGCCGGGCGTCCCACGCTTGCAAGCGACGGGCCAAGCCAGTGGGCAAAAGTGCTGCAATCTCTGGCACGCCGGGTTTGAAGTGTTCAAACACATGCAGCAATTCACCAGGCTTGGCTTTGACCTCAGAAGCCACGCGCTGCAAGCGGCTGGCGCGGCTTTTCAGATCGGCCACGCGAACAATGTCATCAAACGCCATCCACAGCGCCAACCATCGCGCTATCTCCAGGGTGGCTTGGGCGTGGTGGGCCAGGGCTGGGTCTGCGGCTTGTTCGGCTTGCCACACGCTTTGCAGACGCTCGAGGTAAGTTTGCGCGTAAGCGGTGCTTTGGTAATCCTGCAGACGTTGCACACCCAGCGTAGCCATATGGCGAGCAGATGCAGGCAGGCGGTCAAGTGAAGAATTGGCCTCTAGACCTTGTAAATAATGACGATCTTGCTTCTGAATTTGTAGCGACTCATCATCAGGCGTGTTCAACAAGGCTTGCAGCAGTTGCCCTTGTGCGCGTTGTTGCTGCACCAGGTCGAAGGCTTGGGCAAAGCCGCGCAGGCTGGCCTCGCGGCTCGGGCCATCAACCACGCCTTCAAACACCTCGCGTGCCAGCGGCCACAAGCCGCTGCCCGCTATCGCGCCCAGCATCACGGCGCTCACCACGGTGCCGTTGCGGTTGGCGATCTCGGCCATGTCCATCACATGGTGTTCTCGGCTGTGCTGGCGCACCAAAGCCAACAAGGGTGCACTGTCGATGCGGCCATCGCCCCCCACCATGCGCTCTTGCGTGGTGTAGCTGCGGTTGTTGGCGGTGATGGTCAAGGTGCGCTTCGCATCGCTCATGCCGTTGCTCACTTGGCGTGCGGTTTCCAGCAGCTCGGAAGACACCAGCGCATCCAAGGCGCCAGGGGCTGGGTACAGGCCCAGCACCGGTTGTTGGCCACCCAGTTGCGAGATAGGAAGCGGGAACAACTCCAGGTAATAGGTGGTCGCACCTGTGCGTTGCGCCACACCGGGGATGGAGGTGCTTTGCGCGGCATAGCCCGCTGCACGCGCGGCCTCGACCAGCCACTGCGAGAGCACGCCACCGCCTTCGCCACCCAAGGCACAAATCAACAGGGTGATGGGTTGGGTGGTGGTCATGCGCTCACCTTGGTTTGCAAAGCACGCACCAAGGTGGCACGAAGACCGGCGAGCAGTCGCTCATGCCACGGTGGGTTTTGAATCACTTCAGCGCGGTAGAACGACGGGCACAAGGTGGCCGCATGCGCGTTTTCACCGCACAAACCGCAACCCACACAACCGTCAATCACGGTGGCCACGGGGTCGACCTTGAGTGGGTCCGGGTTGTCTTTGAGGGTGAGGGTGGAGCAGCCCGACAAACGAATGCACGCATGGTCGCCGGTGCACACATCTTCATCGACCCCATACTTCACGCGCATCACCCGCTCACCTTTTTGCAGCAGCTGCGCCAACCAGGGTTTGATGCGTCGCTGACGCTCCAACTGGCATTCACCTTCAGCCACGATGACCTTCAGGCCGGCAAAGGGGCTGGTGAAAGCTTCGGTGAGTGTGTCGCGCATGCTTTGCACGTGGTAGCTGGGCACGGTGCGCAGCCACTGCACGCCCAAGCCTTTAAGGGCTTGCTCAATGGTTTGGTTGGTGCCGGCCAAGCTCAAGCGCGGGTCAGCGGCTTGCGCTTTGGCCGCTTCTGAGGGTGTGGAGATGATGTCTTGCGTGCCGGTGGCTGAGGTGTAGCCGTTCTTGAAAATCAGCAGCACCGCGTCGTCACCATTGAACAGCGCGCTTTGCACGCCGGTGAGCAAGCCGTTGTGCCAAAAGCCACCATCGCCCATGATGGCCAGGGTGCGGCGTTGCATCATGGGCGAGACGCCCGCGCGGCTGGCCAGGCTCATGCCGTAACCCAAGATGCTGTGGCCTGACGAAAACGGCTCGAACGTGCCCAGTGCGTGGCAACCAATGTCGGCCGCGATGTGCACCGGCCCCACATCTTGCTGCGCGAGTTTGAGGGCAGAGAACACCGGGCGCTCCGGGCAGCCCACACAAAAACTCGGCGGGCGTGCAGACAGCGTGATCTGCTGCGCGGCCAAGCTGCTGGCAATGTCGCTGCGGCGTTGTTGTGTCGCGGCCAGCCAGGTTTGTGCGCTGCGGGTGTCGATCTGTGGGGCGTGTTTTTGTAAAAACGCCACCAGGCCCGCCGTCAAGGTTTCCACGTTGTACTCGCCGCCGCTGGGCAACAGGTCTTTGCCATGCAACGGGGTTTGAATGTCGCGCCGGCGCAGGTGCAGGGCGAATTCTTGTTCGATGTACTCGGGCTGGCCTTCTTCCACCACCAGCACCGCGTTTTTCTGCAAGGCGAAGTCGCTCAACTGTTCCGGCACCAGCGGGTAGGTGACATTGAGCACCAGCAGGTCCAAGTCGGTGTTGCCAAAGGCATCGGCCAGGCCGCAGAGTTGCAAAGCGCGAATGAAGGCGTTGTAAATGCCGCCTTGCACCACCACACCCAGCTTCAACTCAGGCCGCTGGGCAGGCATGTATTCGTTCAGGCCGTGCTCAACGATGTAGCGGCGCGCGGCTGGAATGCGCTGATCGACCTTGAGCTTTTCTTGGCGGAAGGTCACGGGCGGGTGGGCCAGGCGCATGTAATCAAACTTGGCCGGCTCGGTCATCAGGGCGCGTGTGGACACTGCAGGCGCGATATTGTCTTTGCAGGCAAAACTGCCGCGCACATGGCAGGCGCGGATGCGCAGCTCCATCATGGCGGGCATGTTGCTGGCCTCCGACAGGGCAAAACCTTGTTCCACCATGGCCACCATTTGCGAGAGTTCAGGCCGCGGGTCAAGCAACACCATGCCCGACTTGAGCGCGTAAGCATGGGTGCGCTCTTGAATCACGCTCGCGCCCTCGCCGTAGTCTTCACCCACCACAATCAGCACGCCGCCAGTGACCCCGGGCGAGGCCAGGTTGCTCAAGGCATCGGAGGCCACGTTGGTGCCCACGATGGACTTCCAGGTCACCGCGCCACGCAGCGGGTAATGCAGGCTCGCACCCAACATGGCCGCGGCCGAGGCTTCGTTGGAGCATGCCTCCACATGCACGCCCAGGGTGTCGAGGTAAGGCTTGGCTTGCACCATCACATCGAGCAGGTGCGAGACGGGTGCCCCCTGGTAGCCGCCGACATAGGCCACGCCCGATTGCAGCAGCGCTTTGGTGATGGCCAGGATGCCCTCGCCGTGAAAGGTGTCGCCATCGCCCAAGGCCAACGACTTGATTTCTTGACTGAATGACACTTCCACGGGGCGTTGTCCTTGCGAGTGATGCCGCGCAGAGCGCGAGACTTTCAGTTAACTGAATGTGTTGAATTTACCTCTGTTTTTGCCAGGTTTAACGGCACGGCACTCAGGGTAAGCCCGGGTGCCTACAATGTCGGCATCATCCTGAGGACAGCGCATGAGCATCAAGAGCGACAAATGGATCCGCCGCATGGCCGAACAGCACGGCATGATCGAGCCCTTCGAGCCCGGACAAGTCCGCCAAAACGAGGCGGGCCAAAAGATTGTGAGTTACGGCACCAGCAGCTACGGTTACGACATCCGCTGCGCGCCCGAGTTCAAGGTGTTCACCAACATTTACAGCACGGTGGTGGACCCGAAGAACTTTGATGAGAGAAGCTTCGTGGACATCGAAAGCGATGTCTGCATCATTCCGCCCAACTCTTTCGCGCTGGCCCGCACGGTGGAGTACTTCCGCATTCCGCGCAATGTGCTCACGGTTTGCTTGGGCAAAAGCACCTACGCGCGCTGCGGCATCATCGTCAACGTGACCCCCTTCGAGCCCGAGTGGGAAGGCTATGTGACCTTGGAGTTTTCCAACACCACCCCACTGCCCGCCAAAATTTACGCGGGCGAGGGCTGCGCCCAGGTGCTGTTTTTCGAGAGTGACGAGGTCTGCGAAACCTCCTACCGCGACCGCGGTGGCAAGTACCAAGGCCAGCGTGGCGTGACCTTGCCTAAGACCTGAGGTCAGCGCCCGCCTTCACCCACCAAAGCGTAAGGCGACCAATAAGCGGGGTGTTTGTAGCGCTCGTCTTTCATGGTGGCCAGCATGGCGCGACGCAGTGCTTCAGCCCGGCGCAGGGCCGGGTCGGCTTTGTAGGCGGCAAAGGTTTGGGTGGTGAGCAGGGTGGCACTCTCACTCTCCACCGACCAGTGCGTTACCAGCAGGCTGCGGCTGCCTGCGTAAAAGAAGCCGCGCGCCAAGCCGCTCAGCGCCTCTTCAGCACGGCCATCTGCCCCAGCGGTGTTGCATGCTGAGAGCACCACCCAGTCGGCGTTCATTTTCAAAGACAGCACGTCTTCAAGTGTGAGCAGCGGCGACTCGTTGGTATTGGCAGTGGCCGCCAGCGCCAAGGCGGGTTGGTTGAGGTTGGGCAGGTCCCCGGCCAGCAGGCCGTGGGTGGCAAACACCACCACTTGTTTTTTGCTCAGCTGGCCTGAGCTGTTGCTTTTAAGAACCGACGCGCGCGTGGCCTCGCTGCCCAGCAGCAGGTCTTGCGCAGGGTTGGCGCCCAGAATTTTCGCCAGCTGCAGCACCTCGTCGCGCGTCTCAGGCAGGGGTGGCAATTTCCCGTAATTCAGAAAGCTGCTGGCGTCTGCCTGCTCAATGCCCGTTTGCAGGGCCGAGCGCAAACCACTGCCTGCGCGTACGTTCCCTTGTTCGGCCGAGGCCACTTTTTGCGATTTGTTGTCAAACACCGGGTCGCCCCAGGCCAACAGCGCTTGGCTGCCCGAGGCTTGCTTGGCTTGGCGCTTGAGCGCGAGCCAGCCGCTGGCCGTGGGCACATGGCTGATGGCTGTGTCCAATATCAACCAGGGGGCTTGGCCCGGGTCTTTGCCGGCATAAGGTTTGCGTGTGAGCACCGCAAAAGGCATTTTTGCCAGGGGGCCAGAGGTGGCCATGATCACATGCGATTTGCCATTCAAACTGGCCTCAAAAGGTGCGAGCAAGCCTTGGTAAATTTGGTGCGAAGCTGCGTAGTCAAAGGTGGGCGCGCGTGCGCCGAGCTCTGCCACATCGAGGGTTTTGCGCAGCTTGTCGACCAGGGTGTTGATGTGTTGTTCGCCCTTGTCCCAGCGGTGAAAGCGGATGTTGCCGTCACTTGTGATGGCCCACACATAGGTTTGCTCTTCGAGGGGGATGACGGCCACAAACATTTCATCGGGCTTGAGTTGCTGGGCGATGTCTTTGTGGCTGGGGGCTTTGGGCTGCAGCAGTTGGAAGTAATCGGGGAAATCTTTTTGGATGGTGGCTTTAAAAACCTTGCGCTGCGCTTCAAGCTCTTTGAGGCGATCACGCATTTGTGTCACCACTTGGGCGTTACGGGTTTTTTCACCTTCGGAGCCCTGCGCGGTGATGTAGTTGGTCAGGCTTGAGACTTCGTTCTTCGCGTCTTGCTCTTGGCGAATGATGTTGGCCAAACCAGGTGTGCTGGCACCCGAGCGGATGGCGGCGTCTGACAAGGCCTGCTGCACGCTTGAGGTGTTGAGGTAGTCGGCCAATTCAAACAGCAACTCGGCGTCTTGTGGGTTGTTGGCGGCTGACATGGCCAGCAGTTGCATGTAGTTCTCAAAGATGAAGCGTTTGATTTTTTTGCGCACCGCGTCTTCTGCGAACTCACCCGTCAAGGCCGCAGGCGCGGTGATGTTGCGCATGGCCAGGTCGAACTGGCCGCGCGCAGCGCTGGCCTGCCCATTTTTGAACAAGGCCACGGCATACACACCGCGTGAAAACGAGGTGAAGTAATGGCTCTCGCCGTAGTTGGCGAGATGCCACTTTAGGTTGCCGTCCATGAGCTTGAGCGCTTCGGCGTACCTGCCGGTTTTCAAATACACCACAGAACGGATGTGAACCTGCCTGGCGATGTTGGAGATGCGCTTGTGCTCTTTGGTGGCTTGGTCGATGTCGTCAAAGTTGGCCAGCGCGTCTTGCCAGCGTTCCTGGCCGAGCATGGACACATTGGTGCGCAACATGGCCCACAGCCAGTTGGGGGCGCCCTTTTGGTAGCCCTGGCTGAGCACCAGCTTCTCGCTGCGCTGGGCATACGGCTCGGCCTCTTTGAACTGGCCGGTGGCGTTGCGCAAATCGGCAAAGCGGGTGTAGAGGCCAAACATTTGGTTTTCGCTCAGGCCCAGCTGCTTGTAGAGGCGGTAAGCCTCACGCAGGGTCCAGTCGGCATCCGCATACAAACCAGCCACCATTTGGTGGGTGGCCAGCTCTTGCATGGTGAACATGTAACCCGAGCGGCCGTAGGTGCGTTGGCGCTGGTCGATCATGCCTTCTTGGCCCAGCAGGTCTTTGCCTTTGCTGACGGCAAATTTGGAGGTTTGAATGCCTTCGTACCATTTGCCCGTGCGCATCAGGTAGCGCGCTTTGACGTTGTTGAACTCCATCTCTGCGCGCACCATCCAATACGCGTTGGTGCCTGCGCGTGACATGCGCGACCACTCGTTTTTGATGATGTTGTCGGCCTCGGTGAGCAGCGTGTTGGCCTCTTTGAGCCGGCTGTCGTCGATGTAGTTGAGCGCCATGCTGGTGCGGATGCGAACAGCCGATGGCGGCCATTTGATGCGCTCGATCAGGTCCAGACCGATGGTGTAGGCCTCGTCGCGTTTTTCAGTGCCCGCTAAAAAGTCACGCAGTGTCCACTTGCCGTCGTCGCCGAGTTCAGCGAATTCGCGCAAGAACTGTTCGCGCAGTTTCATGTCGCCCAGCTTCCAGGCGGCCGATTCTTTCAGACGATAGAGCTCAACCTTGCGCTCTTTGAGGGCGTTGGGGTCGATGGGGGTGTCAATGATGACGCGCAGGCGCGCCACCTCATCGGCGGGCAATTGCAGGCGCTGCCCCTCATCGTCTTGTGCCAGCGCCAGCGGACAGGCCAAAGACACCCCCAGCACCAAGAAGGTGCTGGCCAACATACGCTTGATGATGCTCATGGCTGGCTCACCCAAAATCACTGCAAATTGACGATGCGAACACGGCGGTTTTCAGCCGCCAGCGGGTCGGCTGGGTTGGCCAGTTCGGTCGCACCCTTACCGGCTGTCACCAAGCGGTTACTTGGAACACCTTGCGCGGCCAAGAATTTTTGTACCGCATCGGCGCGACTTTGGCTCAGCTTGAGGTTGTAGTCGTTCGAGCCTTTGGCGTCGGTGTGGCCTTCGACGGCGAAATTAGCCTCGGCCAATTCTTTGGACTGCAAGGCCGTGGCCAAGTTTTGCAAAGCGGGCTGGCTTTCTGCGCGGATCTTGGCGGAGTTGAAATCGAACTGGATCAACAAAGACAAAGAGGGGCGTGGCGCAGGCTCGCTGGATGCGCCCTCTTGCGCGGCCGCCACAGCAGCTTCGCCTTCGGGTGTCTTGGCAGCCTTCACCGACAGGTTGCGCAGGCCCCGCGTGCGCAAGGGCGGGACGTTGCTGGCCGGGGCGGCGCCGGCTTCAGGCTCAGGCTGGGCCTTGAGTTTGTCAATCATCTCTTGGGCTGAGGGTGTGGCTGTTTGCGCGCGCAAGCCAGTTGAACCCAACGACAGCGCCATGAGCACAGCCCCTGTCACAAGGACGGCGCGTGTGGCCACAGGGTGCGCAGGAAGCAGAAGGGTGTTGATTATTTTCATCATTTAATTATCGGCACAAACCGATCAAACACCATTTGCGCCGCAGCAACAGCCCATTCCCCTCGAATTTCTTTCATCGACGATAATGTGGGGTTATTCACAACCCAGCCCGAAAGGCTACCCCCTACATGAGCACATCCCCTGAAGCCGACGTGGCTGCATTTTCCCAACTCCAGCTGGCAGAGCCTTTGTCGCGCGCCGTGGCTGAGATGGGGTATGCCTCCATGACACCGATTCAGGCGCAGGCCATTCCTGTGGTGCTCCAGGGGCGTGACGTGATGGGCGCAGCCCAAACCGGCACGGGTAAAACCGCCGCGTTTTCGTTGCCTTTGCTGCAGCGCTTGCTCAAGCACGAAAACGCCTCAACCTCGCCAGCACGTCACCCTGTGCGTGCCTTGGTGCTGTTGCCCACGCGTGAGTTGGCCGACCAGGTCGCCCAGCAAGTCAAGCTGTATGCCAAATACACACACCTGCGCAGTGCGGTGGTGTTTGGCGGCATGGACATGAAGCCCCAAACCGCTGAATTGAAAGCGGGCGTTGAGGTGTTGGTGGCCACACCTGGGCGTTTGCTTGACCACATCGAAGCCAAAACCGCGGTGCTCAACCAAGTGGAGTACGTGGTGCTCGATGAAGCCGACCGCATGCTCGACATCGGCTTTTTGCCCGACTTGCAGCGTATTCTGAGTTACCTGCCCAAGCAGCGCACAACGCTCTTGTTCTCGGCCACGTTTTCGCCCGAGATCAAGCGTCTGGCGAGCAGCTACTTGCAAAACCCAGTCACCATCGAGGTGGCCCGCTCCAATGCCACCGCTGCAACCGTTGAGCAGCATTTCTACAGCGTGGCCGAAGACGACAAGCGCCGCGCGCTGTTGCAGATCCTCAAAGACCGCGACATGAAGCAAGCCTTTGTGTTTGTGAACAGCAAACTCGGTTGCGCCCGCTTGGCCCGCGCCTTGGAGCGCGATGGCCTGAAAACCGCAGCCCTGCACGGCGACAAGAGCCAAGACGAGCGCTTGAAAGCGCTGGATGCCTTCAAAAAAGGCGAGGTGGATTTGCTGGTGTGTACCGATGTGGCTGCGCGCGGCCTTGACATCAAAGACGTGCCTGCGGTCTTCAACATCGACATCCCTTTCAACGCCGAAGACTATGTGCACCGCATTGGCCGCACTGGCCGCGCAGGCGCTTCTGGTTTGGCGGTGAGCTTTGCCTCAGCCAAAGACGCGCGCTTGGTTTCAGACATTGAAAAGCTGATCAAAACCAAGATCGAGCTCGAAGCCATTGAGTTCTCGCAAGACCGCCCGGACATCCGCCGCCAGGGACGATTCAACGACGGTCACCGCATGTACGAGCAAGACGCGCCGCGCCGCGACAAACCGTTCTCGCGCGACTACGCCCGCACAGCACCGGTCTCACGCGACCCGTTTTTTGACAAGCCTTATGAAGCCCCAGCCGCTGAAGTTGCGCCCGCTTGGGAAGGCACGGCCAAGCCAGCGGCCAGCCGTATTTCAGCCAACATCAAAACCAAACGCAAAGTTGCAGCGCTCTTTAGCAAAGCTGGCTAACAACCACGCGTGCCTTAGACGCACTGCTTAGCTCTGCGCTAATTACCTTCGCGCTGATGACTGCCAGGCTGCTGCGCAGCCTCGCAGGCCACCTCAATGAGCGCGGGCACGCTGCGCCCCCAACCTGGCTGGACCTGGACGGCACTCAGGCAGCCCCCCCACACACAACCCTGGTCTAAAGCCAGCACATCGGCGCGCTTAAGCCAGCCCAAGGTCGACCAATGGCCGAAAGCCACGGTGATGTGGGCGGTTTGGCGGTTGGGCACCTCAAACCAGGGCATGAAGCCAGCAGGCGCACCCGCTGCCCCCTCTTTGCTAGCAAATTCCATCTCGCCTGCCGCATTGCAAAAGCGCAGACGTGTAAGCGCGTTGACCACCACCCGCAGCCGGTCCGCGCCTTGCAGTTGGTCTGACCACGCCACGGGTGTGTTGCCGTACATGTGGCGCAAAAACTCAGGCAGCTCGGGCCCTTTCAAACAGGCTTGAACCTCACGAGCCAAGGCCAGCGTTTGCTGGGCAGTCCAGCTTGGCAACACGCCGGCGTGCACCATCAAGGTGTCTTGCTGTTCAAAGTTTTCCAGCATGGCAAGTGGTTGCTGGCGCAGCCAATCGAGCATGGCGTGTTTGTCTTGGGCCGCAAGCACATCGGCAATGGTGTCGCTGCGGTGGGCCTGGCGTATGCCGTGCGCGACGGCCAGCAGGTGCAGGTCATGGTTGCCCAGCAAACAGCGCGCCGACTGGCCGTAGCCCATCAGGCGGCGCAGCACTGCTGCCGAAGCTGGGCCGCGGTTCACCAAGTCGCCCAGCAGATAGAGCGTGTCGCGGCTGGGCGAAAAATCCAAAGTCTGCAAGAGGCGCCCCAAAGCCTGGTCGCAGCCTTGGACATCGCCGATCAAGTAAAGTGACATGGTGAATAAGACCTTGGATTCATGGAATTTCTACTGATTGTGCTGCTGACCCTGCTCAATGGCGGTTTTGCCATGTCTGAGCTGGCCCTGGCTGCAAGCCGCAAGTCCCGCCTTAGCGCCATGGCCGAGGAGGGCGACAAGGGCGCGCAAGCCGCGCTGCATTTGCTGGACCACCCCAACCAATTTTTATCCACCGTGCAGGTGGGCATCACTTCAATTGGCGTGCTCAACGGCATTGTGGGCGAAGCGGCGTTTAGCCAGGGCGTTGCGGCCCTGTTGCAGGGTTTGGGCATGAACGAGGGGCCATCAGAGGTTACCGCCACAGCCATCGTGGTGGCGGTCATCACCTTCACCACCATCATTTTCGGTGAACTCGTGCCCAAGCGCATCGGCCAGATGTACCCCGAACAGGTGGCGCGCTGGATGTCGCGGCCCATGCAGGGCCTGGCTTTGGCCACCCGGCCCTTTGTGAAGCTGCTGTCGGCGTGCACGCATGGCGTGCTCAAACTGCTGCGTTTGCCCAGCCATGTGAGCCGCAGCATGACTGCCGAAGAAATCCGCCACAACCTGGAGGAGGGCGTGGACGCCGGTGTGATCGAGCAGCATGAGCATCAAATGGTGCAAAACGTGTTTCGCCTGGACGACCGGCCTTTGAGTTCGGTGATGGTGCCGCGCGCCGATCTTGATTGGCTCGAGGTGGGCGACACGGTGGCGGCCAGCTTGCAGCGCGTGACCCAAGCCGACACGGTGCATTCCTGGTACCCGGTGTGCCGCGGCTCGCTCGACGAGGTGCAAGGCGTGATCAGCATGGCCCAACTGTTGGTGCTCAATGTACAAGCGTCTGGTCAGCAGCAAACGCTGGAGGCCCACCTCAAGCCTGCGGTGTTTGTGCCTGAAACCCTCTCGGGCATGGAGTTGTTGGAACAGTTCCGCGAAAAAGCAGGCCGCTTGGTGTTGGTGGTGGACGAGTATGGCGTGGTGCAAGGTCAGGTGACCCCCAGCGATTTGCTCCAGGCCATCACCGGTGAGCTGCGGCCCGTGGCGCAGGTGGATGCCTGGGCAACCCAGCGCGCCGATGGTTCCTGGCTGCTCGATGGGCTCATGCCTGTGGATGAGCTCAAAAACCGCTTGGGGCTAGAGAGCCTGCCTCAGGAAGAGCGCGGGCTCTACAACACGCTGGCGGGCTTGCTCATGAGCATGTCGGGGCGCCTGCCGCAAGTGGGCGAGCATGTGCAGTGGCAGGGTTGGCGTTTTGAGGTGGTCGATTTGGACGCGCGACGCATTGATAAGGTGCTGGCTAGCCGTTTATTTCCGCCTTCAGCCGCTGGCGTATCCCGCACAATAGGCTAAAACAGCCTTTTGCCGTCTATTTCATGAGCACTTCTACCCTGCCTCTCACACCCAGCGTGCTGGTGGTTGATGACACGCCGATCAACCTGTCGCTCATGACCTCGGTGCTCAAAGGCGTATGCAAGGTCAAGGTGGCCAACAACGGCGTGCGTGCTTTGGAAATTGCCCGCAGCAGCCCGCCGCCTGACCTGATTTTGCTCGATGTGATGATGCCCGAGATGGACGGCTACGAGGTGTGTGACCGCCTTAAGCAAGACCCCGCTACGCGCGACATCCCGGTAATCTTTCTCACCGCCAAGACCGAGTCTGAGGACGAAACCCGCGGCTTTGAATGCGGAGCAGTCGACTACATCCCCAAACCCATCAAAGTGCCGGTGGTGTTGGCCCGCGTCAAAGCCCAGCTGGGCTTGAAGCGCATGTCCGACTTTTTGCGCGACAAGAACGACTTTTTAGAGTCCGAGGTTCAGCGCCGCACCTCTGAACTGGTAGCGGGCCAAGAAGTCACGATTTTGGCCATGTCTTCACTGGCTGAAACGCGAGACAACGAAACCGGCAACCACATATTGCGCACCCAGCGCTATGTGCGCCGGCTCGCTGAGCAGTTGCAACGCAACCCCAAGTTCAGCCAGCAGCTCAACGACGGGTACATCCGCTTGCTGTTCAAGTCGGCGCCTTTGCACGACATTGGCAAGGTGGGCATTCCCGACCATATTTTGCTCAAGCCCGGTAAGCTCACGCCCGAGGAGTTTGAGGTCATGAAGACCCACACCACCATCGGCTACGAGGCCATTGTCCGTGCCGAAAAAACCCACGGCGCGTCGCTGGACTTTTTGCAGCCCGCCAAAGAGATTGCCCTATATCACCAAGAGAAGTGGGACGGCTCGGGCTACCCCGAGGGGTTGGTGGGCGAGGCCATTCCTTTGTCGGCCCGCCTCATGGCTTTGGCCGACGTGTACGATGCACTCATCAGCAAGCGGGTGTACAAAGCCGCCATGACCCATGACGAGGCCATGGCCATCATTCGCCAGGGGCGCGGCACGCACTTTGACCCCGATGTGTACGACGCTTTCATCGAGGTAGAGGAAGACTTTCGTCGCATCGCGGTGGAGTTCTCAGACGAATAGCCCAAGGCGCGGTACCTTGCGCTATAATGAGCGGTTTGGTGCCAAGCACCCCCGCTAAACCCTGTGTTGTCTGTCCGTAGAGGCTGATAACCCCCAACGTTCAGGAGCCGATCATGGCCGTTCAGCAAAACAAAAAATCTCCTTCCAAGCGTGGCATGCACCGTTCGCACAACGCACTCAACGTGCCTGGCATCGCTGTGGAGCCCACCACCGGCGAAACCCACCTGCGTCACCACATCAGCCCCACAGGCTTTTACCGTGGTCGCAAGGTTCTCAAGACCAAATCTGAAGCTTAATTGACCTTCAGCCCATCTGGCCCGGCGCTACCCCGTAGCTTCGGGCCTTTGTTTTGGTGGGCTGGCCACGGTCTTGTTTAGCGCTCGATGATCACCATTGCCGTTGACTGCATGGGTGGGGACCACGGCCCCAGCGTGACACTCAAAGCCTGTCAGTCTTTCCTTGAGCACAACGCCCAGGCCAAACTGCTGCTCGTTGGCATGCCTGAGCATTTGGCAGGTTTCAAGCACGCGCGTGCCGAATTGGTGCCAGCCACCGAGGTGGTCGGCATGGACGATCCCATTGAGGTCGCCCTGCGCCGCAAAAAAGACTCGTCGATGCGTGTGGCGATCGAGCAGGTGAAAAGCGGCGCCGCTCAAGCAGCTGTTTCTGCTGGTAACACCGGTGCATTGATGGCCATCGCACGCTATGTGCTTAAAACGGTCGAAGGTATCGACCGCCCCGCCATTGCCACCCAGCTTCCCAATGTCAAAGGTGGTGCCACCACGGTGCTCGATCTGGGGGCGAATGTGGATTGCACGGCCGAGCACCTGTTGCAGTTTGCGGTCATGGGCTCGGCCCTGGTGTCGGTGCTCAATGATGACAACACGCCCAGCGTGGGCCTGCTCAACATAGGCGAAGAAGTCATCAAAGGGAATGAAGTCATCAAAAAAGCCGGCGAATTGCTGCGATCTGCAGGCAACGCTGGCGATTTGAATTTCTACGGCAACGTAGAAGGTAACGATATTTTCAAAGGTGTGACCGACATTGTGGTGTGCGATGGTTTTGTGGGCAACGTGGCCCTGAAAACCAGCGAAGGCCTGGCCTCGATGATCGGTGAGTTTTTGCGGACTGAGTTTTCGCGCAACATCTTCACAAAATTTGCTGCCATTTGCGCTTATCCGGTTCTATCTGCGTTTAAAAAGCGCGTGGATCACCGTCGATACAACGGCGCGGCACTCTTGGGTTTGCGCGGTCTGGTGTTCAAGAGCCACGGCTCGGCCGACGAGCTGGCTTTCGAGAACGCTTTGAAGCGGGCGTATGATGCAGCCCGAAACAACTTGTTAGACCGGGTGGAAGTTCGAATCCGGCACGCAGCCCCTTTGTTGGGTGCCGCTGGCCCTCAATAATCCAAGCCCGGTTCTCCGCCCATGAGAACTTACGCCCGCATCACCGGCACTGGCAGCTACCTGCCGCCACGACGATTGACCAATGCCGATCTGGTGGCCGAGCTCGCCAGCCAGGGCGTTGAGTCGTCGGATGACTGGATCGTTGAGCGCACCGGCATCCGTGCCCGTCATTTTGCCGATGCCGGCATGTTCAGCAGCGATTTGGCCTTGGAGGCCTCCAAGCAGGCCCTGGCTGCTGCCGGCGTTCAAGCTCAAGACCTGGACCTGATCATCGTGGCCACCTCCACGCCTGACATGGTGTTCCCGTCCACCGCGTGCATTTTGCAAAACAAACTCGGCGCCAACGGTTGTGCAGCCTTTGACGTGCAGGCGGTGTGTAGCGGCTTTGTGTACGCGTTGTCGGTGGCTGATGCCATGATCCAAAGCGGCGCGGCTCGCAAAGCGCTGGTGGTGGGGGCAGAGGTGTTCTCGCGCATCATTGATTTCAAAGACCGCACCACCTGCGTGCTGTTTGGCGATGGCGCTGGTGCGGTGGTGCTTGAGGCCTCGAGTGAGCCCGGCATTCTGGCGTGTGACCTGCACGCTGACGGCAAGCACGTGGACATTTTGTGCACACCCGGCCATGTGTCGGGCGGCGAAGTGACCGGTAGCCCACTGCTGCGCATGGATGGTCAAGCCGTCTTCAAAATGGCCGTGGGTGTGCTCGAAGAAGCAGCCCGCGCGGTGCTGGCCAAGGCCGGCAAAACCGAGGCAGACATTGATTGGCTCATCCCGCACCAGGCCAACATCCGCATCATGCAAAGCACGGCCAAAAAGCTCAAGCTGAGCATGGACAAGGTGGTCGTCACCGTGGACCAACACGGCAACACCTCGGCAGCTTCCATTCCTTTGGCGCTGGATGCCGCGGTGCGCAGCGGTCAGGTCAAGCCCGGTCAACTCGTCATGCTCGAGGGTGTGGGTGGTGGTTTCACCTGGGGTGCTGTGCTCCTAAAAATGTAGCGCTTCACCCAAGCTCCACCTGTGCTAAGACCCTTAAACATCTATAAAAATTATGAAGCCATTTGCATTTGTATTTCCTGGACAGGGCTCGCAGTCGGTGGGCATGCTTGATGCGTGGGGCGACCACGCGGTGGTCAAAGCCACCCTGCAAGAAGCCTCCGACGCTTTGGGCGAAGACATCGGCCAGCTCATTGCCCAAGGCCCCAAAGAAGCTCTGGCGCTGACCACCAACACCCAACCCGTCATGTTGGTGGCCGCCGTGGCCGCCTACCGCGTGTGGATGACTGAGGTGGGTGTGGCCCCGTCTGTGGTGGCGGGTCACTCGCTGGGTGAGTATTCAGCCATGGTGGCCTCAGGCATGCTGACCCTGTCGCAAGCCGCGCCCTTGGTGCGCTTTCGTGCGCAGGCCATGCAAGACGCGGTACCCGTAGGCACCGGCGCCATGGCCGCGATTTTGGGCATGGACGCGGCCAAAGTGGCCGAGCTGTGCCGCGAGGTCACGCTAAGCCTGGGTGGCGTGGAGGTGGTCGAAGCCGTGAACTTCAACGACCCAGCGCAAACCGTGATTGCTGGCTCCAAAGCCGCGGTGGAAAAGGCCTCTGAGGTCATCAAGGCCGCGGGCGCCAAGCGCGCGCTGCCGCTGCCGGTCTCAGCCCCGTTCCACTCAAGCCTCATGAAACCCGCGGCCGACAAGCTGCGTGAGAAGCTGCAAACCATTACCCTGGGCGCGCCCACCATTCCGTTGATCAACAACATCGACGTGGCGGTGGAAACCAATCCCGATCGTGTGCGCGACGCCCTGTACCGCCAGGCTTTTGGCCCGGTGCGTTGGGTCGAATGCGTGCAAGCCATTGCGGCGCGTGGCGTGCCCAACATTGTGGAGTGCGGCCCGGGCAAGGTGCTGGCTGGTATGGTCAAACGCATCAACCCCGAGCTCAACGGCCTGCCGCTGCTCGACCCGGCCACCCTCAATGAGGCGAAAGGACAACTCGCATGACAACCCACATTGCCCTGGTTACTGGCGCATCCCGCGGCATTGGCGCAGCCATCGCCCTCGAACTCGCCCAGCGCGGCTACAAAGTCATCGGCACCGCCACCAGCGATGCAGGTGCAGCGAATATTTCAGCTGCTTTGTCGGCCTTTGAAGGCTGCCAAGGCGCCAACCTGAATGTGAACGACGCCCAAGCCGCTGAGGCCCTGATTGATGGCATCGTCAAACAACACGGTGGCTTGCATGTGCTGGTGAACAACGCCGGCATCACCCGTGACAATCTGGCCATGCGCATGAAAGACGAAGAATGGGACGCGGTGCTCGACACCAACCTCAAAGCCGTTTTTCGCATGAGCCGCGCGGTCATGCGCACCATGATGAAGCAGCGCTATGGTCGCATCATCAGCATCACCTCGGTGGTGGGTGCCTCGGGCAACCCCGGTCAAGCCAATTACGCCGCGGCCAAAGCCGGTGTGGCCGGCATGACGCGCGCCCTGGCCCGCGAGCTGGGCTCGCGCAACATCACGGTGAACTGCGTGGCCCCCGGCTTCATTGAGACCGACATGACCGCGGCTTTACCAGAAGCGCAGCAGCAGGCGCTGCTCTCGCAAATACCGCTGGGTCACCTGGGTAAACCGGCAGACATTGCGCACGCGGTGGCTTACTTGGCCTCTGAACAAGCCGGTTATGTGACCGGGCAAGAGCTGCACGTCAACGGCGGCATGCACATGTGAATTTGGCCCCGTTTGCGCGGGGCAAACCAACACGCCGAAACACCTGTTCGGCGGGCTGTCTGAAGATCGGTAAAACCCGAACGGCAAGAAGGCTAAAATCACAGGTCTATTTACTACTCTCTGAGTGAACCATGAGCGATATCGAAGCACGCGTCAAAAAAATCATTGCCGAACAACTCGGTGTGGAAGAGTCCCAAGTGACCAACGAGAAGTCCTTCGTGGCTGACCTCGGCGCCGACTCCCTGGACACCGTCGAGCTGGTGATGGCCTTGGAAGACGAATTTGGCATCGAAATTCCTGACGAAGACGCAGAGAAGATCACCACCGTCCAAAACGCGATCGATTACGCCAACACCCACAAAAAAGCCTGATTTCAGGTTGCGTCATCTATGAGCCGTCGTCGTGTTGTCGTCACTGGATTAGGTTGCATCAGCCCTGTGGGCAACACGGTCGATACCGCGTGGGCTCAGCTGTTGGCAGGTCAGTCTGGCATCGGTTTGATCACCAAGTTTGATGCCACCAACTTCGCCTGCAAAATTGCCGGCGAGGTCAAAGGCTTTGACTTGGAGTCCTACATCAGCGCCAAAGAAGCGCGCACCATGGACACCTTCATTCACTTTGGCGTGGCTGCGGCCATGCAAGCTGTGGTGGATTCGGGTTTGCCTGTGGGCGAGGCCTTGAGCGAGGAGCAAGCCACGCGGGTGGGTTGCATCATCGGCTCGGGCATTGGTGGCCTGCCCATGATTGAAGAAACGCACGCCGAGTTGACCAACCGCGGTCCGCGTCGTATTTCGCCGTTTTTTGTGCCTGCCAGCATCATCAACATGATCTCTGGTCATGTCTCGATGCGCTACGGTTTCAAAGGCCCCAATCTGGCCATCGTGACCGCTTGCACCACCGGCTTGCATTGCATCGGTGAAGCTGGCCGCATGATCGAGTATGGCGATGCGGATGTGATGATTGCCGGTGGCTCCGAGTCCACGGTCTCGCCGCTGGGCATTGGTGGCTTCGCCGCCATGCGCGCGCTGTCCACCCGCAACGACGACCCCACCACCGCATCACGCCCTTGGGACAAAGACCGCGACGGTTTTGTGCTGGGCGAGGGCGCTGGCGTGATGGTGCTCGAAGAGTACGAACACGCCAAAGCCCGTGGCGCCAAAATTTACGCCGAGTTGGGTGGCTTTGGCATGAGTGCCGATGCTGGCCACATGACGGCACCCAATATGGACGGCCCACGCCGCGCCATGGTGGGGGCTTTGCGCAATGCCGGCGTGAACGCTGACCAAGTTGACTACCTCAACGCGCATGGCACCTCCACACCCCTGGGCGACATCAACGAAACCAACGCCATCAAAGCCGCGCTGGGCGACCACGCCAAGCAGGTTGTGGTCAATTCCACCAAGTCCATGACCGGGCACTTGCTGGGCGGCGCCGGTGGCATTGAGAGTGTGTTTACCGTGCTGGCCTTGCACCACCAAAAGAGCCCACCCACCATCAACATCTTTAACCAGGACCCCGAGTGCGACCTGGACTACTGCGCCAACACCGCACGTGACATGAAGATTGATGTGGCTGTTAAAAACAACTTCGGTTTTGGTGGCACCAACGGCACCTTGGTCTTCAAGCGCGTTTAAGCCAGCCTCGACCCATGCACCACGCCCCAGCGGTTTCATATCCGGTGGGGCGTTGTCGTTTTCAGGCCTGGGTTTTTTCTGCCTCTGGCCTTGCCGGGGCGCTGGTGCTGGCGCTTTGGGTGACGCAACAGGGCTGGTCGTGGGCGCAGCAGCTCGGCCTGGTGCTCTATGGTGTTGCATGTGCCTTGCAGTTTTGGGTTTGGCACCACGCGCCGCGCGGGCAGCTGCACTGGCAAGACCAGGCGTGGTTCTGGACACCTCTAGACCAAGCCACGCAAGCTGTGAGCGGCGTGCGTGTGGTGTTGGATTGGCAAAGCGGCATGCTCCTGCACTTGCAAGGGGTCGGGCAATGGGTGTGGGTTGAGCGTACGCAGGCGACGCCTCATTGGATGGCCTTGCGCCGCGCGGTGTGGGGCTTTTCCTGAAAGCCTGACCGCGCAAGCCCAGAATGGTTTAGCCTCGCATTTCTGGCCTTGTTGCTTGCAACAACGCCCACATAGACATGAGCTTGATATTGAGGTGAATGATGATGCGATTGACAACCCTGACTCGCCGAGCCGCTGTGCTGGGCGCTTTGCTGGTAGCCACCGCAGCACCCTTGTGGTCGGTGCCCGCTGTGGCGCAAATGCGTGGTTTGCCTGACTTTACCGAGCTGGTTGAGCAGGTTGGCCCCTCCGTGGTCAACATCCGAACCACGGAGAAAGTCACCGCGCGCCCCAGCGCCGATGGTGGTGGCGACGAAGAGATGCTGGAGTTCTTCCGTCGCTTTGGTATCCCTATTCCGAATGCACCTGGCGGCCCGCGTGGGCAGCGCCCTGGGCGACCTCAACCGCAAGAGGAAGACCAGCCGCGTGGCGTGGGTTCGGGCTTCATCTTGACCTCGGATGGCTTCATCATGACCAACGCGCACGTGGTTGACGGTGCGAGTGAGGTCTTGGTGACCCTCACCGACAAACGCGAGTTCAAGGCCCGCATCGTGGGTGCTGACAAGCGCTCTGACGTTGCCGTGGTGAAAATCGAGGCCACGGGCTTGCCAGCGGTCAAGGTGGGGGATGTGAACCGCCTCAAGGTGGGTGAGTGGGTC
Source organism: Hylemonella sp. UBA6679 (assembly GCA_002454975.1). Taxonomy (GTDB): domain Bacteria; phylum Pseudomonadota; class Gammaproteobacteria; order Burkholderiales; family Burkholderiaceae_C; genus Hylemonella. The sequence goes on along the minus strand of DKJZ01000069.1, from coordinate 24,592 downwards.
ATGGCGATTGGCTCGCCCTTTGGTTTGGAAAACACCGTCACAGCAGGCATCGTCAGCGCCAAGCAGCGCGACACTGGCGACTTCTTGCCCTTCATTCAAACCGATGTGGCCATCAACCCAGGCAACTCGGGTGGCCCACTCATCAACATGCGTGGTGAGGTCATCGGCGTGAACAGTCAGATTTACTCGCGCTCGGGTGGTTTCATGGGCATTTCATTTGCCATCCCGATCGACGAAGCCGCCCGCGTGAGCGACCAACTGCGCGCCAGTGGCCGGGTGTCGCGTGGCCGCATTGGTGTGCAGATTGACCAGGTCAGCAAAGACGTGGCCGAGGCTGTGGGCCTGAGCAAGCCCCAAGGAGCTTTGGTGCGCGGCGTTGAAAGCGGCGCGCCAGCCGACAAAGCGGGCGTGGAAGCGGGCGATGTGATTTTGAAATTTGATGGCAAGCCCATTGAAAAGTCCACAGACTTGCCGCGCTTGGTGGGTGCCACCAAACCCGGCACACGCTCGAGCATCACGGTGTTTCGTCGTGGCAATACCCTGGACTTAACGGTCACTGTGGCCGAGATCGAGCCGGAGAAGGTTGCTGCGAAAAAAGCACCCGAAGAAAAGCCCAAGGCCACCTCGGCGGGCCAAGCGTTTGGCTTGAGTGTGAGCGAGGTCAGCGATGCTGATAAAAAAGAGTTGCGCCTCAAAGGTGGTGTGCGGATCGACACCGCCACCGAAGCTGCTGCCCGGGCGGGTTTGCGTGCGGGCGACATCATCCTGGCCATTGCCAACCAAGAGATCAGCCAGCTCAAGGATTTCGAGGCGATTGTGAGCAAGGCTGACAAATCCAAGTCCTTGCAAGTGCTGTTCCGTCGCGGTGACTGGGCGCAATACACCGTGATTCGACCTGTCAAATAAGCTTTCACGCGGTTCTAAAAACCCCCTCAGGCCGCCAGGTTTTGAGGGGTTTTTGACAAACATCCAGGGAAATTTCAATCTATTTTCCAGATTCGATAGCTCAACAGGTCTCGCCTTGGTTTGCTGACAAGCCTCAGTCTTTTGTCGAATTGGTTAAAATCCAGGCAAGTGCTGGCACATTAACACCTAAATCGTCATGTTGAATTCACCATGCGAGATGCACACATGTTGCCGGTCTGTACTCCACAGATCGCCCACATGTTGTTCAAAGGGTTGTTCAACCAGCATGTTGATAACTTGTGCATAATCTGCATGTTGCGACGCCGCAACGACCCTGTTTGCCGGTTTTTCGCGCTGTACGTTTGGACCAATTTGCCTACAATGAAGTCCCAACTATCGCAGTTGCCATTGATTGTTGGTTCAGGGCGCGTCGCCATTCGACGCGCCCTTTTTTCTTGTCTTTTGCTTCTTGGTTTGTAGATGAATCACATCCGGAATTTCTCGATCATTGCGCACATTGACCACGGTAAATCCACCCTGGCCGATCGCTTGATCCAACGCTGTGGCGGCCTGGAAGAGCGTCAAATGGAAGCCCAGGTGCTCGACTCGATGGACATCGAAAAAGAGCGTGGCATCACCATCAAGGCGCAGACCGCCGCGCTGCAGTACAAAGCCCGCGACGGTCAGGTCTACAACCTCAACTTGATCGACACTCCCGGCCATGTGGACTTCTCTTATGAAGTCTCGCGCTCCCTCTCAGCGTGCGAGGGTGCTTTGCTGGTGGTGGATGCCAGCCAGGGCGTGGAAGCGCAAACCGTGGCCAACTGTTACACCGCCCTGGACCTGGGTGTGGAAGTGCTGCCCGTGCTCAACAAAATGGACCTGCCACAGGCCGACCCCGACAACGCCAAGGCCGAGATTGAAGACGTGATTGGCATTGATGCCACCGATGCCATTCCGTGCTCGGCCAAAACAGGCATGGGCATCGACGAGATTCTTGAGATGGTGGTGGCCAAAGTGCCCCCGCCCAAGGGCAACCCCAACGCGCCGCTGCGCGCGATGATCATCGACAGCTGGTTTGATGCCTATGTGGGCGTGGTGATGTTGGTGCGTGTGGTTGATGGCGCTTTGCACAAAGGTGAGCGCATCAAGATGATGGCCTCCAACGCTGTGTACAACGCCGACAACTTAGGTGTGTTCACCCCGGCCAACCAGCCGCGCAATGCGCTCATGGCTGGCGAGGTGGGCTACATCATTGCCGGTATCAAAGAGCTGCAAGCCGCCAAAGTGGGCGACACCGTCACCCTCGAGAAAAAACTCCCGAACAACCTGGGGCCCGCGCAAGAAGCCTTGCCCGGCTTCAAGGAAATTCAGCCGCAGGTGTTTGCCGGCCTGTACCCCACCGAAGCCAGCGAGTACGACCAGCTGCGCGACGCGCTGGAAAAACTCAAGCTCAATGACGCCTCGCTGCACTACGAGCCTGAGGTGTCGCAGGCTTTGGGCTTTGGTTTTCGTTGCGGCTTCTTAGGCCTGTTGCACATGGAAATTGTGCAAGAGCGCCTGGAGCGCGAGTTCGACCAAGACCTCATCACCACCGCGCCCAGCGTGGTCTACCAAGTGGTGCGGGGCGACGGCGAAGTGCTGATGGTGGAAAACCCCTCCAAAATGCCTGATCAGGGCAAGATCCAGGAGATCCGCGAGCCCATCGTGACCGTGCACCTCTACATGCCGCAAGATTACGTGGGCCCGGTGATGACCCTGGCCAACCTCAAGCGCGGCGTGCAAATCAACATGGCCTACCACGGCCGCCAGGTCATGCTGACCTATGAGATGCCGCTGGGCGAAATCGTGCTGGACTTCTTTGACAAGCTCAAGAGCGTGAGCCGCGGCTACGCGTCCATGGACTACGAGTTCAAAGAGTACCGGGCCTCAGACGTGGTCAAGGTCGACATCTTGCTCAATGGCGAGAAGGTCGACGCGCTGTCCATCATCGTGCACCGCAGCCAGTCGGCCTACCGCGCCCGCGCGGTGGTGGCCAAGATGCGCGAGATCATCTCGCGCCAGATGTACGACGTGGCCATCCAAGCGGCGATTGGCGCGAACATCATCGCGCGCGAAACCATCAAGGCCTTGCGTAAAAACGTGCTGGCCAAGTGCTATGGCGGCGACATCAGCCGCAAGCGCAAGTTGCTTGAAAAACAAAAAGCCGGCAAGAAGCGCATGAAGCAAATCGGCTCGGTGGAAGTGCCACAAGAAGCGTTTCTGGCGATTTTGCAGGTGGAAGATTGATGCAAACCCTCACCGCCATCATCCTGGCCGCGTTTGCGGGCTACATCGGCGCTTGGTACATGGGCGCGCTGGAAGGCAACTTTGCGCTCCTCTTGTTCTTGGCCACCGTGGTCACGGGCGCTTATTGGCTGGCCGAGCGCTTTGTGTTCTTGCCCAAGCGACAAGCTGCTGCGGCAGCGTTGGTGGCGCAAGACGCCCAGCGCCGCCGCGAACTCGACAAACTTGGCTTGGCCCAAGACGTGAGCCAAATCGACGAGGCCCAGCACAAACTCCTGATGCAGCCCTGGTGGCTGGACTGGACCGCAGGCTTGTTCCCGGTCATCGTGGTGGTGTTTGTCTTGCGCAGCTTTTTGTTTGAGCCTTTCAAAATCCCCTCGGGCTCAATGATTCCCACGCTCTTGGTGGGCGACCTGATTTTGGTCAACAAGTTTCACTACGGCGTGCGTTTGCCGGTGATCAACAAAAAGATCACCGATGGCACGCCGGTCGCGCGTGGCGATGTGATGGTGTTCCGTTACCCCCCCAAGCCCAGCCTGGACTACATCAAGCGCGTGGTGGGTGTGCCCGGCGATGAGGTGGCCTACCTCAACAAACGCCTGACCATCAACGGCGTGGCTGTGCCCACACAAACCGTGCCAGAGTTTTTTGACGAAACCTCGATGCGCTACGCCAAACAGTTTGAAGAGCAGCTCGGTGCCAAGCCGCATCGGTTGCTCAACGACGAGGACCGGCGTGGTGGCTTTTCTGAGGCCGAGATCATGAACTTCCCCTACCGCGAGAACTGCCGCTACAGCATTGAAGGCGTGGTCTGCAAGGTGCCGAAGGGTCACTATTTCATGATGGGCGACAACCGCGATAATTCGCTGGATTCGCGCTACTGGGGCTTTGTGCCCGATGAGAACATCGTGGGCAGGGCTTTCTTTGTGTGGATGAACTTCAGCAACTTCAAGCGCATCGGTTCCTTCAATTGAGTACCCCTTTGTCAGATGGCCTGCAAGCGCTGCAACAACGGTTGCAGCACACGTTTGAGCAAGCGCGCTTGCTCGAGCAGGCCCTGACACACCGCAGCTTCTCGGCCGACCACAACGAACGCCTGGAGTTTCTGGGCGACTCGGTGCTGAACTTGGCTGTGTCTGAGATTTTGTACGCGGCTCTGCGCGAGCTGCCCGAGGGCGACCTCTCGCGCATTCGCGCCAACCTCGTCAAGCAAGACACCCTGCACCAACTCGCCATAGGCCTTAACCTGTCGGATTTGTTGCGTTTGGGTGAGGGCGAAATGCGCTCAGGCGGTCAGCGTCGCCCCTCGATCTTGGCCGACGCGCTCGAAGCCATCATTGGCGCGGTGTTTCTGGATGCGGGCTACCCCAGCGCCAGTGGCTTGGTCAAACGTCTGTACGAAAAAGTTGAAATCAACCCGCAGATGCAAGCCAGTGCCAAAGACCCGAAAACCGAACTGCAAGAGTGGCTGCAGGGGCGCAAGCTCAAGCTGCCGCTCTACCGCGTGGTGGGCACCTTGGGACAAGCGCACAAACAAACCTTCGATGTCGAGTGCGTGGTCGAAGCCTACAAACTCATTGAGCGCGGCATCGGCGCCTCACGCCGGGCTGGCGAGCAAGCAGCAGCGGCTGCCATGCTCGAAGCCCTCAAATCCAAGGCCGGTTCTGCGGCTGTTCCAAGAAAGCCGTCATGAGCGCCACGCCTCCCTCCCAAGAATTGCCCGATCCATCTTTGCCCCCCGAGGTGGATGCCGACCTGAGCGCCAAGCTCGCCGCGCTCAAGCCAGCCACGCCCAGCAACACCGGGCCGCAGCGTTGCGGGCTGGTGGCCATTGTGGGCAAGCCCAACGTGGGCAAATCCACGCTCATGAACGCGCTGGTGGGGCAAAAAATCAGCATCACCTCGCGCAAGGCGCAAACCACGCGCCACCGCATCACGGGTATCCGCACCCAAGACGATACCCAGTTTGTGTTTGTGGACACACCCGGTTTTCAAACCCGCCACAACAACGCGCTGAACCGCTCGCTCAACAAAACCGTGTTGGGCGCGGTGGGCGATGTGGACCTGGTGGTGTTTGTGGTGGAGGCCGGGCGCTTCAACCAGGCCGATGCCAAAGTGCTCTCGCTGCTGAGCAAGGGCGCACCGGTGCTGCTGCTGGCCAACAAGCTCGACGAGGTACACCGCCGCGCTGACATTGCGCCTTGGTTGCAAGAGATGCAACAGCGCTTTGAGTTTGCCGAAATCGTGCCCATGTCGGCCAAAAACAGCAAAGACATCGAGCGCCTGCTGGGCATTTGTGCCAAGTACCTGCCCGAGCAGGACTGGTGGTATGCCCCCGACGAACTGACTGATCGCAGTGAAAAGTTTTTGGCCAGCGAAACTGTGCGCGAAAAGCTTTTTCGCTTGACCGGTGACGAGTTGCCCTACACCTCCACCGTGGTGATCGACACCTTCGGTGAAGAGCCTGGCAAAAAAGGCCAAAAGCGCCTGGTGCGCATTGCAGCCACCATTGTGGTGGAGCGCGAAGGTCACAAGGCCATGGTCATAGGCGACAAGGGCGAGCGCATCAAGCGCATCGGCACCGAAACCCGCATGGAGCTTGAGAAGCTCCTGGACGCCAAAGTCTTCATTGAGCTGTGGGTCAAGGTCCGCTCGGGCTGGGCCGACGACGAGGCCCGTGTGCGCTCTTTTGGCTATGAGTGATTGATGCCGCATGGCCACCCGGCGTTTTTCGGATGAGCCGGCCTTTGTGCTGCACCGCTACGACTGGAGCGAGTCCAGCCTGATTCTGGATGTGTTCACCCGCCACCATGGCCGCACGGCGGTGGTGGCCAAGGGCGTGAAAAAACCCAGCTCTAGCTTCAGGCCCATTTTGCTGCCGCTGCAGCCCCTGCGCATAGCCTTTGGGGGCGATGCCGACATTCGTACCTTGCGCGCAGCCGAGTGGGTGGGCGGCCATGTGATGCCCACGGGCGAGGCGCTGCTCTCGGGCTACTACCTCAACGAGCTGCTGCTCAAACTCTTGGCGCGCGACGACCCGCACACGCACTTGTTCGATGTGTACGCCCATGTCGTGCGCGTGCTGGCCAGCGACCAGGGCGAGGTGCTGCAAGCAGCGCTGCGCACCTTTGAGCTGCTGCTGCTGCGCGAAATCGGTCTTTTGCCCGCGCTGGATGCGCAAACCCTCACGCTGTCGCAGCTCGATGACCAGGTGCATTACACCCTGGTGCCGGAGAGCGGTTTGCGTGAGTGCCGCGCCGGCGAGCGTGGCTTAAGTGGCCAGCAGTGGGGCCAGTTGCAAGCCGCGTTGGGCGAGCAGGTGGCGTTCACCGACACCTTGCGCGCCTGCGCGCTGGTGATGCAAGAGCTCAAACCGCAGCTGCGCGCCTTGCTCCATTACCATTGCGGGGTGGGCACCTTGCGCACACGCCAGATGATGATGGACATCCAAGCCCTATGAGTTCTTTTACTGCCTTGTCGGTCAACGTCAACAAAGTGGCCCTGGTGCGCAACACGCGCTACTTGGGCATTCCCAGCGTGACCCGCGCGGCCACCTTGTGCCTGCAGGCCGGCGCGCATGGCATCACCGTGCACCCACGGCCTGATGAGCGCCACATCCGCGCCAGCGATGTGCATGAACTTGCTGAACTCATGCAAGCCTGGCCCGGGCGCGAGTACAACATCGAAGGCAACCCCTTTCACAACCTCATGCCGTTTGTGGAAGCAGTGCGTCCGCAGCAAGTGACCTTTGTGCCCGACAGCGAAGGCCAGTTCACCAGCGACCACGGCTGGCAGTTCCCGCAAGACGCCCAGCGCCTCATCCCCGTCATTGCGCAAGCCAAGGCTTTGGGCGCGCGGGTGAGTTTGTTCATGGACGCTGACCCCTCTGCCATGGCCGCGGCCAAAGCCGTGGGCGCCGACCGTGTGGAGCTCTACACCGAGCCTTATGCCGCTGCCTGGGGCACCGACCAACAAGAAGCGCAGCTGCAGCGCTTTGCCGCGGCTGCGCAAGCCGCGCTCGATGTCGGTTTGGGTGTGAACGCCGGCCACGATTTGAACCGTGACAACCTGCGCGAATTTTTGCGCCGTGTGCCTGGTGTGCAAGAGGTGTCGATCGGCCACGCGTTGGTGGCCGATGCCCTGGAGATAGGCTACAGCGCCACGGTGCAGGCTTACCTGGCTTGTTTGCCGTCGGCCTGAGGCCTTTGAGTTTGCCCCGGGCTGCGCACGAATGATTTACGGCATAGGCACTGACATTTGCGATATTCGCCGCATCCGCGCCAGTTTGGAGCGTCATGGCGACCGCTTTGCCGAGAAAATTTTGAGCGAGCTTGAGTTGGCCACTTGGCGCGCACGCAGCCAGCGCTGGCCCGAGCGCGGCGTGCGTTATCTGGCCACGCGCTTCAGCGCTAAAGAAGCGTTTTCCAAAGCGGTGGGGCTGGGCATGCGCATGCCCATGACCTGGCGCTTGTGCGAAGTGAGCAAGCTCGGCATCGACTCGCCCAACGCAGGCAAGCCCGTCATCGTGCTGCATGGCGAGCTCAAAACCTGGTTTGAAGCCCAGGGCTTGCGTGCCCACATCACCGTGACCGACGAGACCGATTACGCCGCGAGTTTTTGCGTGGTTGAAACTCTGGATAAATAAAAAATCGCCTTCTAAGCCACGTCTTTATTTATCTAATAGCTATCAATAAAAGAGCATGACAACTTCCTCACCCCTGATCATTGACATCGCTGGCACCACCCTGACTCGGGCGGACAAGCAGCGGCTCAAGCACCCCTTGGTGGGCGGTTTGATTTTGTTTGCCCGTAACTGGGAAAGCCGCGCGCAACTCACGCAGTTGTGCGCTGACATCAAAAAAGTTCGCCGCGACCTCTTGATTTGTGTGGACCACGAAGGCGGGCGCGTCCAGCGTTTCAAAACCGATGGCTTCACCCCCGTGCCGCCGATGCGCGCTTTGGGTGAGTTGTGGCTGCGTGACCCCCTGCAAGCCACCAACGCGGCCACCGCTTGCGGTTATGTGCTGGGCGCCGAGCTGCGTGCTTGCGGCGTGGACCTGAGCTTCACACCCGTGCTCGACCTGGATTGGGGCGACAGCGGTGTGATTGGCGACCGCGCTTTTGCCCAAGACGCGCGTGTGGTGACCCTGCTGGCCAAAAGCCTCATGCACGGCCTGCTGCAAAGCGGCATGGCCAATTGCGGCAAGCATTTCCCTGGCCACGGCTTTGTCAAAGCCGATTCGCACACCGAGATCCCGGTGGACAAGCGCAGCCTCAAAGCCATTTTGAAAGACGACGCCGCACCCTACCAGTGGCTGAGCACCACGCTCACCAGCGTCATGCCCGCGCACGTCATCTACCCCAAGGTGGACAGCCGCCCCGCTGGTTTTTCCGCCAAATGGCTGGGCGATATTTTGCGCAGCCGTCTCGCTTACACCGGCGCGGTGTTCAGCGACGACCTGAGTATGGCTGGTGCGCGTCTGGTGGATGGCCAGGAGGTGAGCTATGCGCAAGCGGCCGTGGTGGCGCTGAACGCCGGCTGCGACATGGTGCTGTTGTGCAACCAATCGGTCGACGGCGGTCAAGCGGTGGACGCGCTCATCAACGGTTTGAGCGAAGCCCTGCTCAAAGGCCAGTGGGTGCCCGATGAGCGCAGCGACGAACGGCGCTTGGCCTTGCTGCCCGCCACCCCCGCGCCGGTGTGGGACGCGTTGATGGTGAGCGCGCCGTACATGCATGCGCTGGACTTGCTGCCATAAGGCAGATGCCAGCACGCTAGGCGTTGGCTGAGGTCAACAGCCTCAAGCGAACGCGAACTTACTCAGGCCCACTCAGGCCCACGCAGACCCACTCAGGCCCACGTAAGAGGCCCCACCAGGTCGATGTGGGTGAGCGCCAAGCGCAGGTCGAACTCCAGCTGAAAGTAGTCGGGGTTCATGTAGGTGCACAGCTTGTAAAACGCTTTGTCGTGCTGCTTCTCGCGCAGGTGCGCGAGTTCATGCACCACGATCATGTTCAAAAACGGCTCGGGCATGGCTTTGAACAACGACGAGACCCGGATTTCGCGCTTGGCCTTGAGCTTGCTGCCCTGCACGCGTGAGATGGTGGTGTGCGTGCCCAGCGCGTGGGCAATCACTTGCAAACGGTTGTCGTAAGCCACTTTGGCAATCGGCTCACCCTGGCGCATGTGCTCGGCCTTGAGGGCCTGCACATAGTCAAACAACGCTTTGTCTGACTGGCAGGTGTGCGCCTTGCCGGCATAGCGTTTGCGCAACATGGCCCCGAGTTGCTGCTTGTCGAGCAGCTGCTGCACCTGCTGTTGCAGCGCCTCGGGGTAGTGCGCGATGTACTTCATTCTCTGCGCAGGGCAGGGAACAGAATCACATCGCGGATGCTGGGGCTGTCGGTGAGCAACATCATCAAGCGGTCAATGCCAATGCCGCAGCCACCGGTGGGGGGCATGCCGTACTCCAGGGCGCGCACAAAGTCATGGTCGAAGAACATGGCTTCGTCGTCACCGCTGTCTTTGGCGGCCACTTGGGCCTGAAAGCGCGCGGCTTGTTCTTCGGCGTCGTTCAACTCGGAGAAGCCGTTGCCAAACTCGCGCCCGGTGATGTAGAGCTCAAATCGCTCGGTCACTTCGGGGCGGGTGTCGCTGGCGCGCGCCAGGGGCGAGATTTCCACCGGGTGCTCGCAAATGAAGGTGGGCGCCCAGAGTTTTTCTTCCACGGTTTCTTCAAAGTACAGCACCTGCAAGCTGGCCAAAGAGCGGCTAGAGAGCTTGTGCTTTTCTTCGGTCAAGCCGAGCTTGCGCAAGGCGTTGATCAGCCAGTCGCGGTTGTCCACCTCAGCGTCGGTGTATTTCTCAATCGCTTCGCGGATGGTCAAGCGCTCAAAGGGCGCGCTCAAGTCCACGGGCTTGCCCGCGTAGCTCAGCTGCAGGGTGCCCACGGCTTGTTGCGCGGCGTGGCGCACCAGGCCTTCGGTGAAGGTCATCAGGTCTTGGTAGTCCCAATAGGCCGCGTAGAACTCCATCATGGTGAACTCGGGGTTGTGACGCACCGAGATGCCTTCATTGCGGAAGTTGCGGTTGATCTCAAACACGCGGTCAAAGCCGCCCACCACCAGGCGTTTCAAATACAACTCCGGCGCGATGCGCAGGAACATCTCCTGGTCCAAGGCGTTGTGGTGTGTCACAAAAGGCTTGGCGTTGGCACCACCGGGAATGGGGTGCAGCATGGGGGTTTCCACCTCCAAAAACTGGTGCGAGACCATGAACTCGCGGATGGAACTCACCGCTTTGGAGCGCGCCACAAAGCGTGTGCGTGCGTGCTCGTCGGTCATGAGGTCCACATAGCGCTGGCGGTATTTCACCTCTTGGTCGGCCACACCGTGGAACTTGTCGGGCATGGGGCGCAGGCTCTTGGTGAGCAAGCGCACGCTGGTGGCGTGGATGGAGAGCTCGCCAGTTTTGGTTTTGAACATGGTGCCTTCAGCGGCCACGATGTCGCCCAGGTCCCAGTGCTTGAACTGCTCATAGAGCTCTTCGCCGATTTCTTCACCCTTGACGTACACCTGGATGCGACCGCTGCTGTCTTGCAAGGTGCAAAAGCTGGCCTTGCCCATCACACGTTTGAGCATCATGCGCCCGGCCACTTTGGCCGTACTTTTCTGCGCCAGCAAGCCCTCGGGCGTTTGGCCAGCGTGGGCGGCAAACAGCTCGGCAGCTTTGTCGGCGGGTTTGAAGTCGTTGGGGAATGCTGGGCCATGGCCCTGGGCCTGGCGCGCGCGCAGCGCCTGGAGTTTTTCGCGCCGCTCGGCCATGAGCTGGTTGTCATCGAGGGCGGGGGCGGCTGGGCTTAAAGGTTCGGACATGGGTGCTTTTTCGGAGGTAACCCGCTATTTTAATGAAGCTATGATTTGTCCACGTTACACGCGAGGGTCAGCGCATGGTTTTTCAAATTGTTTCGCTTTTGCTGGAGGTGGTGGTGGGCCTGGTGGCCGGCACCTGTTTGCTGCGTTTGTACATGCAGCAGCAGGGCATTCCGCTGACCGCCCGCTACAACCCGCTGGGCCGTTTTGTGTTTGCCTTGACCGATTGGATCGTGCTGCCCCTGCGCCGCGTGGTGCCGGCGGTGGGGCGGCTGGACACAGCCAGCTTGGTGGCTGCGTTGGTGCTGGAGTTGGTGCAGTTTGGTTTGCTGTGGGTGATCACAGGCGGCGTGGGGCCGCTGAGCGATGTGCTGGTCATGGCGCTCTTTGGGCTGCTGCGCCTGGCCATCTCAGGCCTGAGCGGCTTGGTGATGGTTTACGCTATTTTGTCGTGGATGCCCAACCGCTCACCCATGGTGGACATCCTTGACCGACTGGTGAGCCCAGCACTGGTGCCTATTCGGCGCGCCATACCGCTGGTGGGCGGCATCGACCTCTCACCCTTGGTGCTGCTCTTGCTGTTGCAAGTGGCCGTGATTGTGGTGGGCCACCTGCAAAACGCGGTGCTGTTTTAAGCCAGGTGGTTCACACCACCGCGTCGGCGGGCATGCGCTGCAGCATGGCCAGCGACTGGGCCAAGGTTTTGCGCAAATCGCGGCGGTCGCAGATCATGTCTACAGCGCCTTTTTGCATCAAAAACTCTGCGCGTTGAAAGCCTTCGGGCAAGGTCACCCGCACGGTGGACTCGATCACACGTGGGCCCGCAAAACCAATCAGGGCTTTGGGCTCGGCCATCACGATGTCACCTAAAAACGCAAAGCCCGCGCTCACGCCACCCATGGTGGGGTCGGTGAGCACGCTGATGTAAGGCAGCCCTTTTTTCGCCAAGCGGGTGAGTGCCGCGTTGGTTTTGGCCATTTGCATGAGCGAGAGCAGGCCCTCTTGCATGCGCGCCCCGCCAGTAGCGGTAAAGCAGATGAAAGGCACCTTTTGTTCGATGGCGGTTTCCACGCCGCGCACAAAACGCTCGCCCACCACCGAGCCCATGGAGCCGCCCATGAAACCAAACTCGAAGCACGCGGCTACTACGCCTATGCTGTGGATGGCCCCGCCCATGACCACCAGCGCATCGGTCTCGCCGGTGGCTTCCATGGCCTCTTTGATGCGCTCGGGGTATTTGCGGCTGTCTTTGAATTTCAGCGCGTCCACTGGCACGACTTCCTGGCCGATTTCATAGCGGCCTTCGTTGTCGAGCAGGGCGTTCAAGCGTGCGCGTGCGTCGATGCGGTGGTGGTGACCGCAGTTGGGGCACACATTGAGGTTTTGCGCCAGATCGGTTTTGTACAACACCGACTCGCAGCTTGGGCATTTGATCCACAGACCTTCGGGCACACTGCGGCGGTCGGCCGGGTCGGTGTGCTGAATTTTCGGGGGAAGAAGTTTTTCAAGCCAGCTCATGCGTGCTTCCTTAAAGAGTCATTGCCGCAAGCCCGCCGGCCAGATGGCGTTTGGGCGCTGCGGCAATGATACGTGATACCCGCAGGCCTGCTTTGGGTGGCTGGCCTGGGTGCGAGGACCGATCGTGACTCAGGCCCGAGGGGCGTCCATGGCAGATCGGATACCGCGCAGAAAATCTTCTGCGGCACCCACCACCTGGTCGCGTGGCAAGTTGTCCACCAGCTGGATGATGCGGCTGCCAATCACCACCGCATCGGCCACGCGGCTGATGGCTTGGGCGGTGGCCGCATCGCGGATGCCAAAGCCCACGCCCACCGGAATGTGCACATGCTGGCGGATGCGCGGCAGCATGGCTTCCACCGCTGCGGTGTCGAGCGTGCCCGCACCGGTGACGCCCTTGAGCGACACGTAATACACATAGCCGCTGGCCACTTTGGCCACTTGCGCCATGCGCTGCTCGGTGCTGGTGGGGGCCAGCAGGAAAATCAGGTCCATGCTGCGTGCGCGCAGGGCTTGGGCGAAGGCTTCGCACTCTTCGGGCGGGTAGTCCACCACCAGCACGCCGTCCACGCCGCAAGCTTGGGCGTCGTTCACAAACGCGTCTTGCGACTTGTGGATTTGGTTGTAGCGCTCAATCGGGTTCGCATAGCCCATCAGCACCACGGGCGTGGTGGTGTTGGTGCTGCGAAATTCGCGCACCATGGCCAGCACCTGCTTGAGGCCAATGCCAAAGGCCAAGGCTTTGTCGCCGGCTTTTTGAATCACCGGGCCGTCGGCGCTGGGGTCAGAAAACGGCACGCCCAGCTCAATCACATCGGCGCCTGCGGCCACCATGCCGTGCATGAGCTCGGGCGTGATGTCGGCGTACGGAAAGCCAGCGGTGATGAAGGGGATCAACGCTTGGCGGTTGTGCGCTTTGAGCGCGCTCATGGTGGCATCGATTCGGCTCATGACGTCACCTTTGCGCTCACCATCATGACCGGCTGCTCACCACCTTTGACCGATTGACCGCGGCAGCTGGGGCGGCAGTAGAAGTCGGCTTGGCTCAGGTCGGCCACGGTGCCGATGTCTTTGTCGCCACGGCCTGAGAGGTTGACCAAGATGGACTGGTCAGGGCGCATGGTCTTGGCCATTTTCATCGCGTACGCGATGGCGTGGCTCGATTCGAGCGCGGGAATGATGCCTTCGGTGCGGCACAGGTAATGGAAGGCGGTCAGGGCTTCGGTGTCGGTGATGCCCACGTACTCGGCCCGGCCGATGTCGGAGAGGTAAGCATGCTCAGGCCCCACGCCGGGGTAGTCCAGGCCCGCGCTCACGCTGTGGGTCTCAGTCACCTGGCCGTTGTCGTCTTGCAGCACATAGGTGCGGTTGCCGTGCAACACACCCGGGCTGCCGCGCTGGATCGAGGCCGAGTGTTTGCCGCTGTCCATGCCTTCGCCAGCCGCTTCCACGCCGATCAAGCGCGTGCTTGCGTGCTTGATGTAGGGGTAAAAAATACCCATGGCGTTGGAGCCGCCGCCCACGCAGGCCACCACCGCATCGGGTTGGGTGCCAGCGAGGTGCAGTTGCTTCAGCATCTCGGGCATTTGGGTGAGGCACTCTTCACCAATCACGCTTTGGAAGTCGCGCACCATCATGGGGTAGGGGTGCGGGCCGGCCACGGTGCCGATGATGTAGAAGGTGTTGTCCACATTGGCCACCCAGTCGCGCATGGCTTCGTTGAGCGCGTCTTTGAGGGTTTTGCTGCCTGACTCGACGGGCACCACGGTGGCGCCCAAGAGTTTCATGCGGTACACATTGGGGCTTTGGCGTTTGACGTCTTCGCTGCCCATGTACACCACGCATTCCAAGCCGTAGCGTGCGCAAATCGTGGCAGTGGCCACGCCGTGCTGGCCCGCGCCGGTCTCGGCAATGATGCGGGTTTTGCCCATGCGCTTGGCCAACATGGCCTGGCCGATGGTGTTGTTGATTTTGTGCGCGCCGGTGTGGTTGAGGTCTTCGCGCTTGAGGAAAATCTGCGCGCCGCCTTGCTCGCGGCTCATGCGCGCGGCGTGGTAGATGGGCGACGGGCGGCCCACAAAGTGGGCGAGCTCGTTTTGAAACTCGGCCAAAAACGCAGGCTCGTGCTGGTACTTGGCGTAAGCGTCTTTGAGTTCGTTGATGGCGTGGGTGAGCGTTTCGCTCACAAACGAGCCACCATACATGCCGAAATGGCCGGCGGCGTCGGGTTGTTGGTAATTCATGGGGTCCTCACGAGGCTGCGCGCACGGCAGCGACAAATTGCTGGATTCGGGTGGCATCTTTGATGCCCTTGCGTGTGGAGCCTGGGGTGTCGCTCAGCACCTCTACACCCGAGCTCACGTCAACGGCCAGCGTCAGTCCGCGCGGCCGCACCTGCGTGATGCCATCGGTCACGTTGGCAGCGTCGAGTCCACCACTCAAGACGAGGTGAGCGTTGACGTTTGGAGGAAGAAGTGACCAATTGAATGTTTTGCCGCCACCCCCGAAACCCTCCACATGGGCGTCGAGCAAGATGGCTTGGGCATCTGAAAAATTGTTAGCGTATTTTACGAGGTCAAAGCTTGGCGCGTCGTCGCCAAGGGGAATGCGGGCTGCACGCAGGTAAGGCCGCCCGGTTTGCTGACGCATCTGGGTGCAAAACGCGGGCGTTTCATCACCATGAAATTGCAGGGTAGCCCCCGCCACAGCTGCGCAAGCCGCTATGACTTCTGTAGCGCTTGGGTTCACAAAAAGCAGCACCGGGGTCACAAAGGGCGGCAAACGCTTGGCCAGCTCAGCAGCGCGCTGGGCGCTGACCGCACGGGGGCTGGGGGCATACAGCACAAAACCAATGGCATCTACCCCGGCGGCCACGCAGGCGTCCACATCGGCCTCGCGGGTCAGGCCACAAATTTTGATGCGGGTGCGGTTCACAGGGTTCATGGGAGCCAATCATACGCAGGCGTGCGATCGGGCAGGCCCCACTTGGGGGCGTAGCGGGGCCCCAAAAAATACAAACCGTCGGGCGAGAAGGTGGGGGCGGCGGCAGTGCGTGAGCGAGCTGCCAACACCTCGTCCATCCATTCAACCGGTTGACGACCTTGGCCGATGTAGATTAAGCAGCCCATGATGTTGCGGATCATGTGGTGCAAAAACGCGTTGGCCTCGAACTCAAAGCGCCAATACGCCCCGCGTTGGTGGATGTCGATGCGCTCGATGGTTTTCACCGGTGAAAGCGCTTGGCAGGCCGCCGCCCTGAAGGAGCTGAAGTCGTGCTCGCCCAAGAGCTTGTGCGCAGCGGCTTGCATGCGTGCGTGGTCCAGGCTTTTGAAGACCCAGCCCACACGCCCGCTCTCCACGCTGGGGCGCACGGGCGAATCCAACACCACATAGGCATAGCGGCGGGTGAGCGCGCTGGCGCGACAATGAAACGCATGCGGTACGGCCTGAGCCCACTGCACGGAAATGTCTGACGGTAAAAAGCTGTTGGTGCCTCTGACCCAGGCACTTTCTGGCCGGTCTGCGGCGGTGTCGAAGTGCACGACCTGCATGAGGCCGTGCACGCCAGCGTCGGTGCGTCCAGCGCACAGGGTGGAGACGCGGGGCTCATCGGCAAACTTGGCCAGGGCGCGCTCGAGCTGGTCTTGCACGGTGCGCCCTGAGGCTTGGCTTTGCCAGCCCTCGTAGGCTGAACCGTTGTAACTGACCCCTAGGGCGATGCGCACAACCGAGGTCAGGCCAGGTCAAACAGCAAGGACTCTGCCTTGGCACGCAGCTCGCCGCTGCTGTTGGCCAGCACCTCATCGACCAAGGCGCGCGCGCCTTCTTTGTCGCCCATGGCGATGAACTCTTCGGCCAGGGCCAGTTTGGTGGCCATGGGGTCGAGGTCGGTAGGCTCGGCTTTGCTGGGCTCAGAGCTTGGGGCGGGCACATCAAGGTCAAGGGTCAGGCCGCCCAAATCGAGCTTGAGCGGCGCGCTTGGCGCAGGGGTGGTCAGGGGCAAATCGTCGTCGAGCGCGAAATCCAAATCAGGCTCGGGGGGGGTTGGGGCTGACGTGCCAGCACTTGTTTTGGCCACGACATCCACCACATCATCGCGGGTTTGATCAAGAGGCTCGTCCAGGGCTTGGTCCAGGGCGCGGTCTAAGTCTTGGTCTGTGTTGATGTCGTTGTCGTTGTTCGTGCTTGGCTCTTGGCTTGTCTCTGGCGTGAGCGAAGGCAGGTCCAGGTCAGGCAGGTCGGCAGGCAGGCTCAGCGCGGCGAGCTGGCTGTCTGGCGCGCCAGGCTTACTTGGCTCGTCGTCCAGCTCGAGCATGTCTACGCTGCGGGCCTCGTCTGCGGCTTGGTTGGCTTCAGGCGCAGGCAAGGCGGGCAAACCAGAGGAGGTTTCCTTGGCAGCGGTGAGCGTTTCTTCCGTGTGGTGGGCATCCGAGTCAGCCACAGCGTTGGCCATGGCAGCCGCTGGTTCATGCGCGGTATGGCCTTCGTGTGCTTCTGGCTCGGCCGCGTCTTCTTGGTCGCCTTGTTTGCGTCGCTGGCGGATGCGGTAAGCCGCCAGGCCAAGCAATGCCAAGAGCAAGCTGCCAGCCAAGGCCGGCACCCAGGGGCTGGCCACGAGCTTGTCGATGAGCTTGGGGGCTGGCGTTGGCTCAGGCGCTGCCGATTCAGCGCTGCTCGGAGCGGCTGGTTCGGTGGTTTTGGCGGGTGCATCCGCGGCTGGTTTGGGCTCAGCAGCGGCTTGATCTGCCGTTGGCACACCCGGGGGCGTGGCTGCCACGGTGGGGCCAGCCGGGGCAACCTCTTTGTTGCGAGCGTCGTCACTCGCCCCGGCGGCACCCGCAACTGCCGTGGCAGCAGCTTGCTGGCTGAGCTTGGCCAGGGCGTCGAGGTTGGCCGCCATGTCTTGGTTGCCCGATTGCAACTCTTTGGTTTGGAGCTGCTTGGCAACCTTCTCTTCACGCAGCTCGGTGACCACACCTTTGCTGTCGGCTTGCGGGGCTTTGGACAGGGTTAGTTTGTCGGTCGCGCTGGGTGCGGCCGGGCTGGCAGGTGCTGGGGCGCTGAGGCTGCCTGTGCTTTCGCGCTTGGCGTCGGGCAAGTCTTGACGGCGTGCGGCGTTGGCCAGGCGCTCCCGGTAGGCCTTGAAGTCTTGGCTTTGGGCCTGAATGGCTTGACGCGCCTGCGCGGCTGGTGTGGCCGAGGCTTTGGCCGCACCGGGCAGGTTGAGCACCGCACCGGCGCGCAAGCGGTTGACATTGTTGTTGATGAAGGCTTTCGGGTTTTCTTCAAGCAGGGCCAGCAACATTTGGTCAAGCGACACATCAGCGGGCAAGTTGGCAGCTGCGATGCGGCCCGCCGTCTCGCCGGGCTTGACCACATGCGCCTGGCCTGCACTTGCTGGCTGGGCTGCGCTGATGGAGGCGCTCACAAGCGGGGTGCGCGCAGCCGCAGCCCCATTCGCGCTGGGCGCATCGAAGAGCATGGTGTAGTCGCGCACACTGCGCCCAGCGGCCCAATTGGCCTCGAGCACAAAGTCCACGAAGGGGGCATCGATCACCCGGCTGGAGTTGAGGCGAATGCTGGCCTGGCCCTTGTCATCGAGCACCAAGGTGGCTTTGAAATCGTTGGCCAGGGCGTTGTTGGCCTGGCCAAAGCTGGAGTAGGCGGTGGCTGGTGTGACCCCAAGCTGCAAAGAGGCAGCCTGCGCGGGGGTGAAATTGAGCACCTCCACCTCGGCGCGCAGCGGCTCGCCCAAGGCAGAGCGCACCTGGATGCGGCCCAGATTCAGCGCCTGGGCCTGTCCCATGCACAGCAGCGCCGCCGCGGCAACAGCGCCTAGGCGAGCGATGGTCGTGTGGGTGCTGGGCTTGGCAGATTTGGGCAGGGTACGCATACCCGCCATGTTAGCCCGAAATACACCCACAGGCTGCGTGAGTCCCTCAGGCGTCAAGCAAAATTCGTAGCATCCGACGCAGCGGTTCTGCCGCGCCCCACAGCAACTGGTCGCCAATGGTGAAAGCGCCCACATACTCAGGCCCCATGGCCAGTTTGCGGATGCGGCCCACCGGGATGGTCATGGTGCCAGTCACGGCCACCGGGGTGAGGTGTTGCAGGGTGGCTTCGCGGGTGTTGGGCACCACTTTGACCCACTCGTTGTCCGCGGCAATCATGGCCTCGATGTCGGCCACAGGCACGTCTTTTTTCAACTTGAAGGTCAGGGCCTGGCTGTGGCAGCGCATGGCGCCCACACGCACGCAAAAGCCGTCCACCGGGACGGCGGGTGAGCCAAAGCCATCGCCTTGGCCGAGGATCTTGTTGGTCTCGGCCATGCCTTTCCACTCTTCTTTGGACATGCCGTTGCCCAGGTCTTTGTCGATCCAGGGAATCAGCGAGCCGCCCAGCGGCACCCCAAAGTTGGCGGTCTCGGCCGCGCTCAGGCTGCGCTGCTTGGCAATCACCAAGCGGTCGATTTCCAGAATCGCGCTCTTGGGGTCGTCCAGCAAGGCTTTGACTTCGGCGTTGAGCGTGCCGTACTGCGTGAGCAACTCGCGCATGTGCTGCGCACCGCCGCCCGATGCGGCCTGGTAAGTTTGGGTGCTCATCCATTCCACCAAACCGGCTTTGTAGAGCGCGCCCACGCCCATGAGCATGCAGCTCACCGTGCAGTTGCCGCCCACCCAGTTGTTGCCGCCTTTGGCCAAAGCGTCTTTGATGACAGGCATGTTCACCGGGTCGAGGATGATGACCGCGTCGTCCTTCATGCGCAACGTTGAAGCCGCGTCAATCCAGTGGCCGCCCCAGCCCGCAGCGCGCAGCTTAGGAAAAACTTCGGTGGTGTAGTCGCCGCCTTGGGCGGTGATGATGATGTCGCAACGCTTGAGCGCATCGATGTTGAAAGCGTCTTGCAACTGGGTTTCGTTTTTCGCCATCGCCGGGGCTTGGCCGCCTGCGTTGGACGTGGAGAAAAACAGCGGCTCGATGTGGTCGAAATCACGCTCAGCCTGCATGCGGTCCATCAGCACCGAGCCGACCATGCCACGCCAGCCGACCAAACCCACCAGAGGTTGCTTACTCATCATCTACCTTTCAATGTTTAGGCGTGCACCAGCACTTGCAAAGCTTTCACCACCGCGTCACCCATCTCGCGGGTGCTGACCTTGGTGGTGCCTTCGCTGTAAATATCGACCGTGCGCAGGCCCTGGGCCAGCACGTTTTTCACCGCCTGCTCGATCAGGTCAGCCGAGGCTGCCTGGTTGAGCGAGAAACGCAGCATCATGGCCGCGCTCAGAATGGTGGCCAGCGGGTTGGCTATGCCTTTGCCCGCGATGTCGGGCGCGCTGCCGTGGCTGGGCTCGTACAGGCCTTGGTTGGCGCTGTTGAGCGAGGCCGAGGGCAACATGCCGATCGAGCCAGTGAGCATGGAGGCTTCATCGCTCAAAATGTCGCCAAACATGTTGCCGGTGACCACCACGTCGAATTTCTTGGGGGCGCGCACAAGTTGCATGGCCGCGTTGTCCACATACATGTGCTCGAGTTCCACATCGGGGTACTGCGCGTGCACCTCGGTGACCACGTCTTTCCAAAACTGGAAAGTTTCCAGCACATTGGCTTTGTCCACGCTGGTGACTTTTTTGTTGCGCTTGCGGGCGGCCTGGAAAGCCACGTGCGCGATGCGCTCGATCTCGGGCTTGGCATAGCGCATGGTGTCAAACGCTTCTTCTGCACCAGGAAAGTGACCGTCGGTGGCCACACGGCGGCCGCGCGGTTGGCCGAAATAAATGTCGCCGGTGAGTTCGCGGATGATCAAGATATCGAGGCCTGCAATCAGCTCGGGCTTGAGGCTCGAGGCGCCTACCAGCTGCTCGTAGCAAATGGCCGGGCGGAAGTTGGCAAACAGGCCCATGTTTTTGCGCAAGCCCAAAATGGCTTGCTCAGGGCGCAGGGGGCGGTCCAGGGTGTCGTATTTCCAGTCGCCCACCGCGCCAAACAGCACCGCATCGGAGGCCTTAGCCAAGGCCAGGGTGGACTCGGGCAGGGGGTGGCCATGCGCCTCGTAAGCTGCACCGCCCACCAAGGCGGTTTCCAGGGTCATGGGCAGGTTCAAGACCTTCAAGACCTTGAGGGCCTCGGCCACGATTTCGGTACCAATGCCGTCACCCGGCAAAACTGCGATTTTCATAATTGCTCTTTATTTGATAGCTGTAAAGGCTTACGCGGTATGGGCCAGCCAAGGTTTTTGTGCCAAACGCTGGGCCTCGAAGGCACGGATTTTGTCGGCTTGGCGCAGGGTCAAGCCGATGTCATCAAAGCCGTTGAGCAGGCAGTATTTGCGGAAAGGCTGCACCTCAAAAGGTGTTTCTTCGCCTTGCGCGCGCACCACCGCTTGGCGCTCTAAATCGATGGTCAAGGTGTAGCCGGGAAATGCCGCGCATTCGTCAAACATTTTCGCAACCACCGCTTCAGGCAAGACGATGGGCAAGAGGCCATTCTTGAAGCTGTTGTTGAAAAAGATGTCTGCAAAGCTCGGCGCGATGATGGCGCGAAAACCGAACTGGTCCAAGGCCCAGGGTGCGTGCTCGCGCGAGGAACCGCAACCAAAGTTTTTGCGGGCCAACAAAATCGACGCGCCCAGGTAGCGGCTTTGGTTGAGCACAAAGTCGGGGTTGGGTTTGCGCGAGGCGGGGTCTTGTCCGGGGTAGCCGGCGTCCAAGTAGCGCCACTCGTCAAACAAATTCGGGCCAAAGCCGGTTTTGCGGATGGACTTGAGGAACTGCTTGGGGATGATGGCGTCGGTGTCGACGTTCTCGCGGTCCATGGGGGCCACCAGGCCCTGGTGGATGGTGAATTTTTGCATGGTGTTTGGCTCGCTGATGTGTTCAGTGATGGATCTGGGGATCAGGCGAACTGACGAACGTCGACAAAATGGCCGTGGATGGCCGCAGCTGCGGCCATGGCGGGGCTGACCAGGTGGGTGCGGCCACCCGCGCCCTGACGGCCTTCGAAGTTGCGGTTGCTGGTCGAAGCACAGCGCTCACCAGGCTCGAGGCGGTCAGCGTTCATGGCCAGGCACATGGAGCAACCGGGTTCGCGCCATTCAAAGCCAGCGGCCTTGAAAATTTCATGCAGGCCTTCGCGCTCGGCCTGGTCTTTGACCAAACCGGAGCCAGGCACCACCATGGCCAGCTTGACGTTTTTCGCCACTTTTTGGCCCAGGCGTTTGACCACTGCTGCGGCCTCGCGCATGTCTTCAATGCGGCTGTTGGTGCACGAGCCAATGAAGACCTTGTCCACAAACACGTCGTTCAAGGCTTTGCCGGGCTCCAAGCCCATGTAGGTCAGCGCGCGCTCAATGGCCCCGCGCTTGTTGGCGTCTTTTTCTTTGTCGGGGTCGGGCACGGTGCCGTCAATGCCCAGCACCATCTCGGGCGAGGTGCCCCAGGTGACTTGCGGGATGATTTCCGAGGCGTCCAACTCCACCACCGCATCGAAATGCGCATCGGCGTCCGACTGCAGGGTCTTCCAATAAGCCACCGCTTGGTCCCACTCCACGCCGCCGACGAACTGGCCCGTGGTTTTGTCGGTACCGGGGCTGAGCAAACGGCCTTTGACGTACTCGATGGTTTTTTCGTCCACGGCCACCAGGCCAGCGCGCGCGCCGCCTTCAATGGCCATGTTGCACACCGTCATGCGGCCTTCCATGCTCAGGGCGCGGATGGCCGAGCCAGCAAACTCGATGGTGTAGCCCGTGCCACCGGCCGTACCGATCTTGCCGATGATGGCCAGCACGATGTCTTTGCCGCCGCAGCCACGTGGCAAGGTGCCTTCGACCTTGATGAGCATGTTCTTGGCTTTTTTGGCCAAGAGGGTTTGCGTGGCCATCACGTGCTCAACCTCGCTGGTGCCGATGCCGTGGGCCAGCGCGCCAAACGCGCCGTGGGTGGAGGTGTGCGAGTCGCCGCAGACCACCGTCATGCCTGGCAGCGTGGCGCCGTTTTCTGGGCCCATGACGTGCACGATGCCTTGGCGCTTGGCCATGAAGGGGAAATAAGCCGCCGCGCCGTACTCGGCGATGTTGGCATCCAGTGTGGTGATTTGCTCTTTGCTGATCGGGTCGGCAATGCCGTCGTAGCCCAACTCCCAGCCGGTGGTGGGGGTGTTGTGGTCGGCCGTGGCCACCACCGAGCTCACACGCCAGACCTTGCGGCCGGCTTGGCGCAGGCCCTCAAAAGCCTGGGGGCTGGTGACCTCGTGGACCAAATGGCGGTCGATGTAGAGGATGGCAGTGCCGTCTTCTTCGGCGTGGACGATGTGTTCGTCCCAGATCTTGTCGTAAAGGGTGCGTCCCATGGTGTTTTCCTAGGCAATCGCGTATTTTATTCGACCCCCGCTGACCTGTGGCGCAGCGCGGGGCTGGGGCTGTGAAGCGGGGTTCAGGCGGCGTCCACAATCAGCGCCGGGTTGAGCGTGCGCACCCGGTGGTCCACGTAGTAGCCACCAAACTCGGTGTAGCGCAAAAACACCTGGCCGCACCCCACGCATTGCCACACATCGCTGCGGTTGTAGGGAAAGTGCTTGATGGCCACCGGCGCGTTGGGTGAGTCGTAGCGGGTGCCCTGGTGAAATTCTTCGAAGGTGGGCTCGTAGACGTCTGGGTCGCGCAAGGTGGCGAGCTGCTGCATGTGCGCAGCGGGCCAGCGGTCTTCGGTGATGCTCTCCCACCCCAAGCACGCACGCAAGCTCGCGCAACCCTGGGCCTGTGGGCATGGCGTTTGGCTGGCTGAGGCGCTTTGCACCAGGGCGCGCAGGGCGGCGGTGTTGGGAATGAAGTTCATATGAAAAAAGCCCGCCGATGTTGCCATCTGGCGGGCTTGTTCGAGCCAGTGATCAACGCTGGGCCAGCGGCGGCACGTCGCGGCGCACAGCGCCGGTGAAGAGCTGACGGGGGCGGCCGATTTTGTACTCAGGGTCACCGATCATCTCGTTGAGCTGGGCGATCCAGCCCACGGTGCGGGCCAGGGCAAAAATACCAGTGAACAAGTTCACAGGAATGCCGATGGCGCGCTGCACGATGCCAGAGTAGAAGTCCACGTTGGGGTAGAGCTTGCGCTGCACGAAGTAGTCGTCTTCCAGGGCGATTTTCTCGAGCTCTTTGGCCAGCTTGAACAGTGGGTCGTTTTCCAGACCGAGCTCTTGCAGCACCTCGTTGCAGGTTTCTTGCATGAGCTTGGCGCGGGGGTCGTAGTTTTTGTACACACGGTGACCAAAGCCCATCAACTTGACGTTGGAGTTTTTGTCTTTGACCTGGTTCATGAACTCACCCACCTTGGACACACCGCCCATGGCCTGGATGTCTTCGAGCATGTTCAGGCAAGCCTCGTTGGCGCCGCCGTGGGCAGGGCCCCACAAGCAAGCCACACCTGCGGCGATGGCGGCAAACGGGTTGGTGCCCGAGGAGCCGCACAAACGCACGGTGGAGGTCGAGGCGTTTTGCTCGTGGTCGGCGTGCAAGATGAAGATGCGGTCGAGCGCGCGCTCGAGCACGGGGTTGACCTTGTAATCCTCGCAGGGGTTACCGAACATCATGCGCAGGAAGTTGCCGGCATAGCTCAGGTCGTTGCGGGGGTACATGAAGGGCTGGCCCACGCCATATTTGTACGCCATGGCCACCAAGGTGGGCATTTTGGCGATCAAACGGATGGCGGCAATCTCGCGGTGCTCGGGGTTGTTGATGTCGGTGCTGTCATGGTAGAAGGCCGACATGCCGCCCACCAAGCCCGTCAACACCGCCATGGGGTGCGCATCGCGACGGAAACCGCGCAGGAAAAACTGCATCTGCTCGTGGACCATGGTGTGCGTGGTCACGGTCTTGGTGAAGGACTCTTTCTTCTCGGCGTTGGGCAGGTCACCGTAAAGCAAGAGGTGGCAGGTTTCCAAGAAGTCGCAGTTGGTGGCCAACTGCTCAATGGGGTAGCCGCGGTAGAGCAGCTCGCCTTTGTCGCCGTCGATGTAG
>DKJZ01000052.1 GCA_002454975.1 Hylemonella sp. UBA6679 | reverse complement strand
TTAATTCCGATCTGCTTAGAACTGCAAGCCAGCTTCACGTGCTGCATCTGCCAAAGCTTTGACGCGGCCGTGATAAGCGAAACCTGAACGGTCAAACGCCACTTTTTCGACGCCAGCTGCTTTTGCTTTTTCAGCAATGCGCTTGCCAATCACTGTGGCGGCATTGGCGTTACCGCCTTTGCCAGAGCCACCCAGGGCTTGACGAACTTCTGCTTCGGCCGTGGAAGCGCTTGCCAAAATCTTGCTGCCTTCGCCAGAGATAACGGCGGCATAAATGTGCAAGTTGGTGCGAGTGACAGTCAGACGTGCAACACCTTGTGTGGCGATGCGGATACGTGTCTGACGTGCACGGCGAAGACGCTGCTCTTTCTTGGTCAACATGTTGCAGCTCCTTATTTCTTCTTGGTCTCTTTGATCGTGACCGTCTCATCCGAATAACGGATGCCCTTGCCTTTGTAGGGCTCAGGAGGACGAACAGCACGGATCTCAGCGGCAATCTGACCAACGCGCTGACGATCAGCACCTTTGATCACGATCTCTGTCGGGGCCGGTGTGGCCACGGTGATACCAGCAGGCATGTCAATGTTGACAGGGTGGGAGTAACCCACAGCCAGATTCAGCTTGTTACCTTGGGCAGCGGCTTTGTAGCCCACGCCGATCAAGGTCAATTTTTTCTCAAAGCCCTTGCTCACGCCTTGGACCATGTTGTTCACCAGCTGACGCATGGTGCCACTCATGGCGTTGGCTTCGCGAGACTCATTGGCAGGCGCAAACGACAGCTTGCCGCCATCGTTGGTGATCTTGACCAATGCAGACTGAGCCAGAGCCAAGGTACCACCGGTGCCTTTGACGCTGATTTGGTCTTCTTTGATAGAGATGTCGACACCCGCGGGGATGACGACCGGCATTTTTCCTACACGTGACATATCAGTTTCTCCTCTATGCCGCGTTAAGCCACGTAGCAAAGCACTTCACCACCGACACCGGTAGCACGCGCTTTACGATCGGTCATCACACCTTTAGGCGTGGTGACAATGGCAACACCCAAACCGTTTTGGACTTGGGGAATATCATCACGGCCTTTGTACACACGCAGACCTGGGCGGCTCACGCGCTCAATGCGCTCGATGACCGGACGACCAGCGTAGTATTTCAGGGTAATTTCGAGGTCAGCCTTACCACCTTCGGATTTCACTTGGAAACCGTCGATGTAGCCTTCGTCTTTCAACACCTGTGCAATGGCCACTTTCACTTTGGAAGAGGGCACCGACACGGTGGGTTTAGCGACCATTTGCGCATTGCGAATGCGCGTCAACAGGTCGGCGATGGGATCACTCATGCTCATGTCAAATCTCCTACCGCTTACCAGCTGGCTTTGGTGATGCCAGGAATGTCACCGGCAAACGCCAGTTCACGGATCTTGGCGCGGGCCAAGCCGAACTGACGGAATGTGCCACGTGGACGACCCGTGATCGCGCAGCGGTTACGCTGGCGTGTGGGGTTGGCGTTACGCGGGAGTTTTTGCAGACCCAAACGTGCAGCAGCACGCTCGTCGTCAGATTTCTTCGCGTCGTTAGCGATGGCCTTGAGTTCCGCGTATTTCTTCGCGTACTTGGCAACCAGTTTGTCTCGCTTGAGCTCGCGCTCGATCAAAGCTACTTTAGCCACAGGTCACCTCAGTTCTTGAAGGGGAAACGGAAACCAGCCAAGAGGGCTTTGCACTCTTCGTCGGTTTTGGCCGTGGTGGTGATGCTGATGTTGAGGCCACGCAGTGCGTCGACTTTGTCGTACTCAATCTCAGGGAAAATGATTTGCTCTTTGACACCGATGTTGTAGTTACCGCGGCCATCAAAGGCACGACCGGAAATACCACGGAAGTCACGAACGCGCGGCAGAGCCACGGTCACGAAGCGATCCAAGAATTCAAACATCTGCACGCCACGCAAAGTGACCATGCAACCGATGGCTTGACCTTCGCGGATTTTGAAACCGGCAATGGCTTTCTTGGACTTGGTCACCACAGGCTTTTGGCCTGCGATTTTGGTCAAATCGCCCACGGCGTTGTCCATGACCTTTTTGTCAGCAACCGCTTCACTCACACCCATGTTCAGGGTGATTTTGGTGATGCGGGGCACCTGCATAGGCGAGGTGTAACCGAACTTAGCGGTCAACTCAGGCGCGACTTTCTCGCGGTAGTGTTGTTGCAGACGTGCCATGTTTATGCCACCTTGATTTCTTCGCCGCTGGACTTGTAAACGCGAACGCGTTTACCGTCAGCCAGCAACTTGATACCGACGCGATCCGCCTTGCCAGTAGCCGCATTGAAGATGGCCACATTGGACTGGTGAATCGGCATGTTCTTTTCAACGATGCCACCTGTGGTGCCCTTGAGGGGGTTGGGCTTGGTGTGTTTTTTCACCATGTTGACGCCCTCAACCAACACATGGCTGTCGTCGCTGCGCAGCATGACTTTGCCGCGCTTACCTTTGTCACGCCCGGTCAGGACAATGACGTCGTCGCCTTTGCGAATCTTGTTCATGTTGAGTCCTTACAGAACTTCAGGCGCCAAAGACACGATCTTCATGAACTTCTCGGTACGCAATTCACGCGTCACGGGTCCAAAGATACGGGTGCCGATAGGCTCGAGTTTGTTGTTGAGCAGCACGGCGGCATTGCCGTCGAACTTAACCAGCGAACCATCACCGCGACGAATGCCTTTGGCAGTACGCACGACCACAGCACTGTAGACCTCGCCTTTTTTGACGCGGCCACGGGGAGCGGCTTCTTTGATGCTCACTTTGATGATGTCGCCAACACTTGCATAGCGACGCTTGGACCCGCCGAGCACCTTGATGCACAGCACGGACTTAGCGCCGGTGTTGTCGGCGACTTCTAACCGAGATTCAGTTTGGATCATTTCAATATTCCCAACTTGCACCAGTGAAATTCACCGGTCAGTCTTGGGCCTGTCGTCCACAGCGCAAACCACTCGCACTGCTTCCGTAAGGCAGAAACTTCACATCTTTTGACGCGAAGCCAGCTATTATGCCTAAGTTTTCCACGGTCGTCAAAGCCCTTTCGCCGCACTCAAGCGCTAGCAGGCCATTTCGTCACCGTTTGAACCCTCTTTTTCTCTGGTTTTCCCTCTGAAACAGCATCTTTATGACACGACACATTGCGTTCATCGGCGGCGGCAACATGGCCGGCGCCATCATTGGCGGTTTGTTGAAACAAGGCACGCCAGCATCTGCCATTCACGTGTTGGAGCCTTTTGCAAGCACTGCTGAGCATCTGCGCGCGCAAACCGGTGTGACCGTGTTTGCGCAACCCGGCGACTTCCTTCAGGCCGCCGACCTGGTGGTCTGGGCTGTTAAACCGCAGGTGTTCAAAGAGGCTGCTTTGCCCGTTGCACCACTGACCCGTCACGCCTTGCACTTGAGCGTGGCGGCTGGCATCCCCAGCGCCAGCATTGCCCGCTGGCTGGGCACCGACCGGGTGGTTCGCAGCATGCCCAACACGCCGGCTTTGGTCGGCTTGGGTGTCACCGGCCTGTACGCCCGGCCTGGCGTGAGCCAGGACGACCGCGCTTGGGTCGATGGTGTGACCGCCACCATGGGCAAATCCATTTGGGTAGACGATGAAACCCAACTCGACGCCGTGACCGCCCTGTCCGGCTCTGGGCCGGCTTATGTGTTTTATTTCATTGAAGCCCTGATGAGCGCGGGCCAAACCATGGGCCTGAGCGCCGAACAGTCGCGCACCTTGGCCATCGAGACGTTTTACGGTGCCAGCACCTTGGCACGCACCAGCCCTGAGGCACCTGGCGTGCTGCGTGAACGCGTGACCTCCAAGGGCGGCACCACCTACGCCGCTTTGACCAGCATGAACACCCAAAACCTGCAGCAAGGCTTTATTCAGGCGGTGCAAGCCGCCCAAGTTCGCGCCAAAGAACTCGGCGAAGAATTCGGCGCCGACTGAATGACACGGCGTTATTTAGGGTTAAAGTCCTGCCCACCATTGACAACGACATCTTAGGAATCGACATGAACAAAGCACTGACCGCGATCTTGAGCACCCTTGCCTTGACGCTGTGCACCACTCAAGTTTTCGCCCAGGCCCAGCCCGTGGCAGCACCCACACCAGCCATCGCCCCGGCTCCTGCGGTGGCACCAGCGCCCGTCTCAGCCCCGGCCGCAGCCCCCGTGAAAGCCGCCGAACCCGAGAAGGCCGCCAAAGCGAACAAGGCCGACAAGAAAGCCAAGAAGGCTAAAAAGCAAAAGAAAGCCAAGAAGGCCAAGTAAGCCGCTGTGTGGCCAGCACCACGCCAGCAAACACCGTCATACCTAGCCAATGGTTGATGCGGAACGCTTTAAAGCAAGCCTCCCGCTCACGGTCTTTGATCAAGCGATGGTGCCAAACCACCTGCGCTGCCGCCACTGCAATTGCTAGCAAATAAATAGCACTTAAATCAAGTGCTGCAAGGGCTACAGCCCAAATCAGTAAATAAATGACATAGCTCGCCATGATGGCGCGCACATCCCAAGCACCCAGGGTGATGGCCGATGTTTTCATGCCGATGCGCAGATCGTCGTCGCGGTCCACCATGGCGTACTCGGTGTCGTAAGCCAGCACCCAAAACAAATTACCCACCAACAGCACCCAAGCCACAGGCGGCACATGGTTCTGAACGGCAGCAAACGCCATCGGAATGCCAAAACTAAAGGCCACACCCAGCACCGCTTGCGGCATGGCGAAAAAACGCTTGGCAAAAGGGTAGATCACCGCCACAGCCAGGGCTGCAAACGACCACATCACCGCCGCAGGCGTGGTTGTGAGCACCAGCACAAAAGCCAACAAGGCCAAAACAGCGCCCAACCACAAGGCTTCGCGCACCGACACCGCTCCGGTGGTGACTGGGCGTTGCGCGGTGCGCTTCACATGCTTGTCGAAATCGCGGTCGGCCACATCATTGAGGCAGCAACCTGCACTTCGCATCAAGACGGTGCCTGCAACGAACACCAGCAACAAATGCCAGCCCGGGAACCCGCCTGCAGCCACCCACAATGCGCTCAGGCTGGGCCAGAGCAACAACAACCAACCCGCGGGCCTGTCCCAGCGGATGAGGTTGAGGTAGAGCTTGAATTTAGACGGGGTGTCGCGAGGCATGCCTGAATTGTCTCAGCCCTCAAGAAGGCCGGCAGACTGCATGGGGCAGTGCCGGCCAGGGAGAATCAGGACAGGCGATGCACGCCAGGCAGTTCGCACGCATAAATCGCATTGCGCAGGGTGGCAATGGCTTCATAACGCGTGAAGCTGCGGCGCCACACCAGCACCACACGGCGCGAAGGCGCTTCGCCAGAAAACGGCAGGTACTTGATGAAAGCGTCGTCATGGCGACGGGGCTTGTTGGTGAAGGCCACTTTAGGCACGCTCAAACGCGGCATCAGCGTCACCCCCATGCCAGCGGCCACCATGTGCTTGATGGTCTCGAGCGAAGAGCCTTCAAAGCTCTTGCGTATGCCTTCGGCATTGCTCGAAAACCGCGCAAACTCCGGGCAAACCTGCAAGACATGGTCACGGAAGCAGTGGCCTGTGCCCAAGAGCAGCATGGTTTCTTGGCGGATGTCTTCATTGCTGATGAACTCTTGCGACGCCAAGGGGTGCTGTGCGGGCACTGCCGCAAAAAACGGCTCGTCGTACAAAGGTGCAACGGCCAGGCCTGTGTCTGGGAAAGGCTCGGCCAACACAGCGCAGTCAATCTCGCCGGTGCGCAGCATTTCCAGCAATTTAACTGTGAAATTTTCTTGCAGCACCAAAGGCATTTGCGGGGTGTGCGTGATCATGTGGCGCACAAGATCAGGCAGCAAATAAGGGCCAATGGTGTAAATCACACCCATGCGAAGTGGCCCGGCCAAGGGATCTTTGCCTCGCTTGGCAATTTCTTTGATGTTGGCGGCCTGCTCGAGCACCGATTGGGCCTGGCGCACGATGTCTTCACCCAAAGAGGTCACGGCCACTTCATTGGCACTGCGCTCAAAGAGCTTCACATCAAGCTCTTCTTCCAGTTTTTTGACGGCCACCGAGAGCGTGGGTTGAGACACATAGCAAGCCTCAGCGGCTTTTCCAAAGTGCTTCTCACGGGCTACAGCAACGATGTATTTGAGTTCGGTCAGGGTCATGATGCAATTATGGACTGCATTTCGATAGCTTATTGCAAGGATACACGCACTTGCACCCATCGGCGTGGCGCTTTCGCCGCATTTGTGCCGTAAACCCCAGGGCGCGGGCCTTCGCCGCTGTCCGACAGCGTGACCCACTGCCCCAAGGGCGCCCACACCGTGGTACTGAGCTGCTGGCTGTGTTGCGCTGGCAAATCCAGCCCCTGGCGCGCCTCGACCGCCTGCGCGGCCATGGCAACCTCTAACCGAACTGCTTGCTGACCACCCGCCCATTGGGGCGAAAAGACCAGGCTTTGCCCCGCATCCATCCAAACCAGGTTTTGCGATACCGCCCCACCGGCGCTGCTGGCATTGAGTGCAGGCCCAGCACTGCCGCCCTGACCGGGTGCAGATGCGTTGATTTGTGCGTTTTGCGACGACACAGCCGACATCCAGAGCATGGGCGTGGCTTGGTTGAGGCGAATCACGCCTTGCGCGCCATTGCTGACCCTGATCGACTGCGCTTGCAGCCGCGCCTGGCCTTCGGTGCCCACGCTGTAGCCGTCCTGCTGCGCATCCACCTGACGCAAGCTCACCAAAAAATCCTGCGCAGGCAAGCTCGCAGCCACACGCGCAGGCTTTTTAGCCGCAGGTGGCGCCGCTTGGGTTTGCGCCTGGGCTTGGGCTGTGCCCATGCCCGCCACAGCGCCTGCCACCCAAAGCCAGCAGATCAAGAAGTTGCGCAAGAGACAGTTCATGGTGTCAGAGGGTGCCACAATTGCGCCCTCTCGTGGGCTTGAATGCCCGCACACACCGACCACTTAGCCGAGATTTACCGTGAGCCTGCTATTTTCCCCCTACACCCTGTCCTCACCCAAAGGCGGCTTAACCCTGAGCAACCGCATCGTGGTGGCCCCCATGTGCCAGTACTCGGCCGACCAAGGCTTGGCCACCGATTGGCACCTGGCCCACTGGACCAGCCTGCTCAACAGCGGCTCGGCCCTCGTCACGCTCGAGGCCACCGCCATCTCAGCCCAAGGCCGCATCACCCCCAACTGCCTGGGCTTGTGGGACGACGCCACCGAAGCAGCCTTGGCCGACAAGCTGCACCGTGCCCGCGCCAACGCACCTGCCGTTGCGGTATGCATCCAAATCTCGCACGCTGGTCGCAAAGCATCCAGCGCCACGCCCTGGCATGGCGGCCAACTGCTCTCCCCCGAGCAAGGCGGCTGGTCCACGGTTGGTCCGTCGGCCATCCCTCAGCTCGAGGGAGAAGTTGCGCCTGCTGCCTTGTCGCTGGCCCAGATGGAGGAGATCAAGCAGCAGTTTGTGGACACCGCCTTGCGCGCCAAGCGCATCGGCATTGAGGCTGTTGAACTCCACGCTGCACATGGTTACTTGCTGCACCAGTTTGTGTCGCCCGTATCCAACCAGCGTACCGACGCCTACGGCGGCAGCCTGGAGAACCGCATCCGCTTCCCGCTGGAGGTCTTCAAAGCTGTTCGCGCGGTGTTTGACGGCCCAGTGGGCGTGCGCGTGTCGGCTAGCGACTGGATCGATGGCGCGTGGGATGTGGCCCAAACCACCGAGCTGGCCCTGCAACTCAAGGCCGCTGGGTGCGACTTCATCCACGTCTCAAGCGGTGGTATCTCGCCCAAGCAACAAATTGCTGTGGGCCCCAACTACCAAGTGCCTTTTGCCAAAGCCATCCGCGCAGCCACCGGCATGACCACCACCGCCGTGGGCTTGATCACCAGCCCGCAACAAGCCGAAGACATTTTGCAAGCTGGCGACGCCGACCTCATCGCTCTGGCCCGCGCCTTGCTCTACAAACCTCGTTGGGGTTGGGAGGCAGCGGCAGCGTTGGGTGGCACCGTGCCTGCCAGCCCCCAGTATTGGCGCTGCTTGCCGCGTGAAGCGGCCAGCGTGTTTGGCCAGGTCAAGGTCGGCCAGCGCTGAACTTCAGGGCTCAACCTCAGGGCTGAAACGGGCTTCAAGGCGCCAGCCTTCAAGCCTTCAAAAACTCAGACTTCGCACCCAGCCAGCGGTTCACTTGCTGCTCGGCCAGGTGCGGGTAGCGCGCCAGCATCACGGGCGCCGCCTCGCGCGCCCAAGCCAGCAAATGCGTGTCGGTGGCCAGGTCGGCAAAGCGCAACAAGGCGTCGCCCGACTGGCGCGCCCCTA
The DNA here is from genome assembly GCA_002454975.1 of Hylemonella sp. UBA6679. GTDB lineage: Bacteria > Pseudomonadota > Gammaproteobacteria > Burkholderiales > Burkholderiaceae_C > Hylemonella. Next base: position 3,466 of record DKJZ01000052.1, on the reverse strand, counting down.
AAAACTCACCCGGGCCGCGAATGTCGAGGTCGCGCCGGGCAATTTCAAACCCGTCGTTGGTCTCGGCCATGGCTTTGAGGCGAGCCCGTGCCGTTTCTCCGAGTCGAGGCGCATCGCCCGTTGAATACAACAACACACACGCCGAGGCCGCCGCCCCACGCCCCACCCGCCCTCGCAGCTGGTGCAACTGGCTCAGGCCAAATCGCTCGGCGTGCTCAATCACCATCAGCGAGGCATTGGGCACATCCACGCCCACCTCAATCACCGTGGTGCTCACCAGCACACTCATCTGCCCTTGCGAAAACAAAGACATCACCGCTTTTTTCTCAGCCACCGGCATGCGTGAATGCAACAAGCCCACCAAGGCGCTCTGACCATCGGCCTGCTTGACCTGCTGCAAGGCCTCACTGAGCTCAGCGTGTGTGGCCGTGGCGTTGGTCAGGTCCAACGCCTCGCTCTCTTCGATCAAAGGGCACACCCAGTACACCTGCCGGCCCTGCGCAATTTGGGCTTGAATGCGTTCAATCACCTCGTGCCGACGACCCTCGTGCACCACCTTGGTCACGATGGGGCTGCGCCCGGGGGGCAACTCGTCGATGGTGGACACATCCAAATCAGCGTAATAGCTCATGGCCAAGGTGCGCGGAATGGGCGTGGCCGTCATCATCAACAAATGTGGCTCCAACCCTGCAGACTTGCTGCGCAAGGCCAGGCGCTGTGCCACGCCAAAGCGGTGCTGCTCGTCGATGATGGCCAAGGCCAGGTTTTTGAACTGCACTTGCTCTTGAATCACCGCATGCGTGCCCACCACCAAGCCGGCCTGCCCTGACTCAATCAGCGCCAGCATCTCGGTGCGTTCTTTTTTCTTTTGGCTGCCGGTGAGCCAAGCCACACGAATGCCCAAAGGTTCGAGCCAACCCACCAGCTTGCGGAAATGCTGGTCGGCCAAAATTTCTGTGGGTGCCATCAGGGCACACTGAAAGCCCGCGCCCATGCACGCACAAGCACTCAAAGCTGCCACCACGGTTTTGCCCGAGCCCACATCGCCTTGCAACAAACGGTGCATAGGCACGGGGCGGGCCAAGTCTTGGGCAATTTCATCGCACACGCGTTTTTGCGCGGCAGTCAGCTCAAAGGGCAAGACCTGCAACAGCTGCTGGCGCCAACCCTGCACGTCGTCTTGCAGCTTAGGTGCGCGCAGGCTGTCGCGCGCTTGGCGCGACTTGAGCTGTGAGAGCTGCTGGGCCAGCAGCTCTTCAGCTTTCAGGCGTTGCCAAGCTGGGTGGCTGTGGTCTTCAAGCTGCGCCAGTGACACGTCGGGCGCCGGATGGTGCAAAAATGATAGCGAACTCTTCAACCCCCACGCGGGTTTAAGGCCTAAAGGCATACCAATCTCTGGCGGCCAAAAGTCCCCCAAGTCTGCGCGGCTCAGCCCTGTGGCGACCGCCTTGCGCAGGTAAGGCTGAGGCAATTGCGCCACCGTGGGGTACACCGGGGTTAGGGCATTGGGCAGCTCACCGCCAGCGGCTTTGCAGTGCGGGTGCATCATGGTCCAGCCCATGAAGCCGCCCTTGAGCTCGCCCCGCGCGCGTATGCGCGTGCCCACCGCCAAGGCCTTTTGCTGCGAGGGATAAAAGCTGAAAAAACGCAGCAAGCAGGTGTCGCTGCCGTCGTCCAAGGTGACCTGCAACTGCTTGCGCCCGCCATACGCCACCTCGCAGCGGGTAATCTCTCCCTCAATTTGCACCGACTCGCCTTCGCGCGCCTGAGACAAACGCGTGATGCGCGTTTCATCTTCGTAACGCAGGGGCAGGTGCAGCGCCAAATCAATGTCGCGCCGCAAACCCAGTTTGCTCAGCGCCAACTGAGCCGGGCTTTTGGGCTTGAGCGGCACGGCTGGCACAGGCTTGCCAACAGGGTCATCGGCTGTGGGGTTAAGGGCGACTTTGGCTTTGGCCATGGCTTGATTGTGCAATCATTCTGGCCATGAAAAAACATGTGGCTCTGGCCATGTTGGGCATCACCCTGGCTGGGGTGGTGGGCACCCATGTGCGCTGGGTGCAGGCCGACAACGGGCATTTGCTTGAGCTCAGCGGCCAGCCTGTGGATGCGCTGGGCGCCTGGGCAGATTGGCGCAACGCGCTCACGCGGGATTGCAGCCAAGTCCAAGCGCTGCACAACGACAACGCCGCGCTGCAAACGGCGCACGAGGTCATACGCAACATCAGCCCGCCAGACTCTGCCACGGCACGTGTGCAAGGCTTGTGGCGCAGAGGTGATTGGTGGCTGGCAGAAACCGAGTTTGAGCAACTCTTGCCTGCGGTGGTTTTGCTGCAGCTAACCCCCGCCGGCCTCGTGCCTGTTCAAGGTGCGGTTTGGAGCGGCACCACCCACCCCTGGCGCGCCGCACCTTTGATACGTGGGTACATCAGCCAACAAGCCCCCCAGGCGCCGGCAGATTTGCTGGCTTGTTTTGAGGCGAGGTCGGTGGCGTTTCGTTGAATTTTTCAGGCCGCTAAGGGCTTGATGTCTTGGATTTGTGCTTTACCCAGCGCTTGCTCGGCGAGTTTCAGGTCGTAGGTTTGCTGCAGGTTAAGCCAAGAACGTGCATCACCACCAAAGAACCTGGCTAGCCTCAGCGCTGTGTCAGGCGAAACGCCACGTATTTCACGAACAATGTCATTGATCCGCGCGGGTGTGACGTGCAAGGCCCTAGCCAACGCGTTGGCGCTCATGTTCAAGGGCTTGAGGTAATCCTCGCGAAGAATCTCGCCGGGATGTATGGGTCGCATACCGTTTTTAAACATCGTTCGCTCCATCAGTGGTAATCCACTACTTCTACGTTACTTGGACCAAGGTCAGACCATACAAAACAAAGACGCCATTGGTCATTGACACGAACACTGTGCTGCCCTGCTCTGTTGCCCTTCAGGGCCTCCAAACGATTGCCGGGCGGCGACTTCAAAAACTCCAAGGTTTCAGCGCTGTCCAGCTGTTGGAGTTTGCGCTCCAGAATAGCTTTAAAGGCTGCAAAACGCTTGCTCCTCCCAGTCTCAAACAAATGCTGTGTGTCGGCACACTTGAAGGACTGAATCATGGTTCATTTTATATCGAACAACGATATGAGCTCAATCAAATTACGCAGGTAATAACCTACACACGGACCAAATCAGACTCAGGCATCAAGCCATGAGCAACCAAATCTAGACATCAGGTCTCTGCGACAATACACGCATCTCCACTTGGAACGGGTCTGTTCGGCCCTCAAGCTATGCGCGCTTTTTCTCTTTCTGATTTTGATTTTTCGCTCCCGCCAGAGCTGATTGCTCAGCATCCAGCCACTGAGCGCAGTGCCTCTAAGTTGCTCAACGGCAGCGGCAAGCAAGCTCAAGACCGCATCTTCAAAGACCTTCCCCAGCTGCTCCAGCCTGGTGACTTGCTGGTGTTCAACGACACCAAGGTGGTC
>DKJZ01000083.1 GCA_002454975.1 Hylemonella sp. UBA6679 | reverse complement strand
ATGAAGATGATGAGCAGCACCAGCATCACATCGATGAACGGCACCATGTTGATTTCATTGATGGTGCGCCGTCCGCGGCCTCGTCCTGCAACTGAAGGCATGGCAGCTCCTTAGAGCCCTGAGGGCGACTGCGATGCGCCCACATTGCGCTGCAAGATGTTGGAGAACTCTTCAATGAAGGTCTCCAGGCCATTGGCCACCCGGTCGATGTCGCGGGCAAAGCGGTTGTAAGCCACCACCGCAGGGATGGCCGCAAACAAACCAATGGCCGTGGCCACCAAAGCTTCAGCAATGCCTGGGGCGACTGTAGCCAGCGTCACCTGGGTCAGGGCGGCCAGGCCCGTGAAGGCGTGCATGATGCCCCACACCGTGCCAAACAAACCCACATAGGGCGAGACCGAGCCCACCGTGGCCAGGAAAGAGAGCTGAGACTCCACCGAATCCATCTCGCGCTGGTAACTCGCGCGCATGGCGCGACGCGCGCCGTCGAGCAAGGTGCCGGTGTCAGAAATTCGGCGCTCCCGCAGCTTTTGGTATTCGCGCATGCCGCTGGCAAAAATGCGTTCCATGGGGCCGCCATCGCGACCGTTTTTGGTGGCAGCGAGAAACAGGTCGTTGAGGCTGTTGCCCGACCAAAAATCACGCTCAAAACCTTCGTTGAGGGATTTGACTTTTTTCAAGGCAAACAGCTTGCGAAAAATCGCTGCCCAGCTGGCCACCGAGATGGACACGAGCAACAACATCACCAGCTGCACCACGATGCTGGCATTGAGCACCAGGTGAAGGATCGACAGGTCTTGGTTCATTTCAGGACTTCCAGAACAGACAAAGGAATACGCGCAGGCTGCAGTGTGCCAGCGTTGACCCAGCCGATGCGGATCGTACCCTCACACAACAAGATTTTTTCATCTTTGAACACGGCTTGCTGCAACTGCATGGAGGCGCGCCCAGCCTGGGTGATGCGGGTGGTGACCAGCAGCGCGTCGTCCAGGCGGGCCGGCAATTTGTAACTCAGCGCCGTGTCGGTCACCACAAACATACCACCCGTGGTGGTTTTGAGCGCTTGCTGGTGTACCCCCAGCGAGCGCAGCCACTCGGTGCGGGCGCGTTCAAAAAACTTCAAATAGTTGGCATAAAACACAATGCCACCGGCATCGGTGTCTTCCCAATACACGCGGATGGGCCAGGTGAAGGTGCTCATGCCAAACGCTGCTTGAGCCGCTCAAGCGCTGTGTGGAGTTGCGCCATCGAGCCGGCTGTTGAGAAACGCACCATGTGCTCCGACAGGCCGAAATCACGCCCGGGTGCCACGGCAATATGGCTGTCTTGCAGCACCTTGAACACCCAGTCCCAGCTGTTGCTCACGCCCAGCTTGTCAAAGCTGGGGCTGACATCGGCCCAGGCGTAAAAAGCGCCATCGGGCATCACCGGCACGTGCAGACCCAAGGCTTGGAGTTGAGGAATGAACAAATCCCGACGCGCTTTGAACTCGGCACGCCTGGCCTCATGCAGGGCCAGGCTTTCGGGCTCAAAGCAGGCCAGAGCGGCATGCTGGGCCACGGTGCTGGCGCAAATGAAGAGGTTTTGCGCCAAGCGCTCCACCACGCCCACCAGCTTGGGGGGCACCACCAACCAGCCCAGGCGCCAGCCGGTCATGTTGAAGTATTTCGAGAAGCTGTTGATGCTGATGATTTGGTCGTCAATGGCCAAAGCGCTGCGGCTGTAGGTGTCGTCAAAGCTCAGCGGGAGGTAAATCTCATCGACCAGCGTCACACCGCCGCGTGCGCTCACCACCTCGTGGATGCGGCGCAGCTCATCGGGGTGCACCGAGGTGCCCGTGGGGTTGGAGGGTGAGGCCAGCAAAACCCCGCGGGTGCGCGCGTTCCAATGCGCTTGCACGCTCTGGGCACTGAGCTGAAAGCGTTCCGCCGCGCTGGTGGGCACGCGCACAGCCAGGCCGTCGGCGGCGCTGACAAACTGCGTGTTGCACGGGTAGCTGGGGTCGGGCACCAGCACCTCGTCACCGGCTTCAATCAAGGCCAAGCAGGCCAACTGCAAGGCGGCCGAAGCCCCGGCGGTGATGATGATGCGCTCAGCGCCGACCTTGGCGCCCAGGCGCTGCGCATACCACTGGCTGATGCGTTCGCGCAGCGCGGGCAAGCCGGTGGCGGCGGTGTATTGGGTGCGCCCCTCTTGGAGCGCGCGTGCAGCGGCTTGAACCACCAGGGGGGCAGCGGTGAAGTCGGGCTCCCCCATGTTGAGCATCACCACAGGGTCGGTGTTGTCGGTCTGGCCTTGAGCGATACGCTGCGACAACGCGGCGGCAGCCTTGGCCACCTCCATCACATAAAAGGGTTGTACGCGCTGGGCGCGTTGGCTCACACGCATGGGTTTGAGAGCTGTGGCATGCGCTTAGCTGCGGGCGCGGTCAGCCTCAACCTCCAGGGGGCGCAGCTGTGGGGCCAGGCTGTTGAGGATGCCGTTGACGTACTTGTGGCCATCGGTGCCGCCGAACTCTTTGGCCAGTTCGACGCACTCGTTGATGACCACGCGCCATGGCACTTCAGGGCAATGCTTGAACTCGTAAGCGCCGATCCACATCACCCCGTGTTCGATGGGTGAGATCTCCAGCCACTGCCGATCGAGCAGGGGCGCAATCAGCGCGTCGAGCTCGGCGGCTTGCGCCACGCAGCCGTGCAAAAGCGCGTCGAAATGTGCGGCATCGGCCTTGTTAAAGCCAGAGAGGTCGCGCGTGAAAGCGTCGATGTGCTCGGCATCGTTGCGGCCCACCAGATGCTGGTAGAGCGCTTGCAGGGCAAAGCCTCGGGCGCGGCTGCGGCCCGATTTATGGGCGGCTTTTTTCGCGCCTGTGGGCTTGAGGGCATCGTTGTGGTCGTTCATTGCAAGGCATCCAGCAGGTTGGCCATTTCGACGGCCACACGGGCAGCGTCCTGGCCTTTGTCGGTTTGGCGCACCAGGGCTTGTTCGAGGTTTTCGGTGGTGAGGATGGCATTGGCCACGGGGATTTGGTAGTCCAGCGCAATGCGCGACACACAGGCCCCTGATTCGTTGGCCACCAACTCAAAGTGGTAGGTTTCGCCACGGATGATGCAGCCCAAGGCGATCAGCGCGTCGTAACGGTTTTTCTCGGCCATGGCTTGCAGCGCCACTGGCACTTCCAGGGCGCCAGGCACGCGCACATGGTCGATGTGTTTTTCCGACACGCCCAGGGCCAGCAACTCGGCTTTGCAAGCGCGGGCCAGCTCGTTGGTGATGTCTTCGTTGAAGCGCGCTTGCACAATGCCAATGAACAGCTTTTTGCCGTCCAAGCGTTGATCTTCTTTGGCCAACTGGCCTTTGTCTGCACCAAACATGCGTGTCCTTTGTGAGGGGCTCAGCGAGCCACGTAACCGGTGATTTCCAGGCCGTACCCCGTCATGCTGGGCATGCGACGGGGGTTGCCCATGAGCTGCATTTTCACGACGCCACATTCGCGCAGAATTTGCGCGCCGATGCCGTAGGTGCGCAGGTCCATGCGGCCGCGTTCGGGCGCTTGGCTGGCGCGTGCGGTGCCCTCAAACTGCGCGAGCAATTGCGCGGCAGATTCACCGCAATTGAGCAGCACGACCACGCCGCAGTCGTCTTGTGCGATGCGAGCCAGCGTGGCATCCAAAGGCCAAGAGTGCATGGTGCGGCCCACCTCGAGGGCGTCGAGCACCGACAGGGGTTCGTGCACACGGGCCAGCACGGACGCTTGGGGGTTGATGGTGCCGCGCACCAAAGCCAGGTGCAGGGCTTGGCTGGGTTTGTCGCGAAAGGCGTGGGCGGTGAACTCGCCATAGGCGGTTTTGAGCGGCCGTTGGCCCAGTTTTTCAACCAAAGACTCGGTTTTGCTGCGGTGTTCAATGAGGTCGGCAATCGTGCCGATTTTCAGGCCATGTTCGGCGGCGAACTGCTGCAAATCAGGCAGGCGGGCCATGGTGCCGTCGTCCTTCATGATCTCGCAGATCACCGAGCTGGGCGAGCAGCCGGCCATGGCCGCCAGGTCACAACCGGCCTCGGTGTGGCCCGCGCGCATGAGCACGCCGCCATCCACTGCTTGCAGGGGGAAGATGTGACCGGGTTGCACCAGGTCTTTGGGCTTGGCGTCGCGCGCCACAGCGGCTTGCACCGTGCGGGCCCGATCGGCGGCAGAAATACCGGTGGTCACGCCAGTGGCCGCTTCGATGGACACCGTGAAAGCCGTGCTGTAAACCGTGCCGTTGCGTGCCGCCATGGGGGGCAGTTGCAGGTATTCGCAGCGGTCGCGGGTGAGGGTCAGGCAAATCAGGCCGCGGCCAAAACGGGCCATGAAGTTGATGGCCTCAGGCGTGACGTGGTCTGCGGCTAAGACCAGGTCGCCCTCGTTTTCGCGGTCTTCCTCGTCCACCAAAATCACCATGCGCCCGGCGCGCATCTCGGCCACGATGTCTTCAACAGGCGAAATCGCCACGGGCGGGTGGGCAAAGGCAGAGGTCATGCCGGAACTTTCTAAAGAGCGGTGTCGGAGAAAAGGGATATTTTCGCAGATATCCAAAGCCTGCTGTGGCGAGCCCTCAGGTGTGTACCGCTGGTGTCTTGCGCAAGCTCAAAGCTGGGCACACCCGCGCCGGGCAGCCCGCTGAGCTTACACAGCCCGAAGGCTGAGCATGCGCTCGCAGTATCGCGCCACGGTGTCGATTTCGAGGTTGACCTGTGCGCCGGGGCGCAGGGTGTGCAAGGCCGTGTTGTCCACGGTGTGCGGAATGAGGTTGATGCTGACCTCGCAGCCGGTGGCGTTGTCGCTCACACGGTTGACCGTCAGGCTCACGCCGTTGATGGTGATCGAGCCTTTGTAGGCCAGGTACTTGGCCAAAGATGCCGGGGCTTGCACGCGCAACTCCCAGCTCTCGCCAGTTTGGGCAAACAAGGTGACCTCGCCCACGCCGTCCACATGGCCTGAGACGATGTGGCCGCCCAGGCGGTCGTTGGCGCGCAGGGCTTTTTCCAGGTTGACCTGGCCGCTGTGCGTGAGGCCCGTGGTTTTGTCCAAAGATTCGGCCGACACGTCGATGGTGAACTCGCCGCGTGCCACATCAAAGGTGGTGACGGTCATGCACGCGCCGTTGATGGCGATGCTGTCGCCCAAGCCCACATCGGCCAGGTAGTCGGGGGTGGCGACGATGGTGAGGCGTTTGCCGTATTGCACGCCTGCGCCCAGGTCGGTGATGGTGCTGATGCGGCCAACCGCGGTGATGATGCCTGTGAACATGACGTGATTTTCTCAGTAAAGCGCCGGGTTTGCCCGGGCAAGGTTGTTAAACCGTTTGGGTAAAGGCGATGTCAGCGCAAAAAGTCGTCATGGCCTTGAATGCGGGCCAACACACGTAGGTCTGGGCCGATGCGCTCTACCGATGAGAAGGACAGGTCGAGGCCTTGCGTCAGTTCTGTCAACGGCCCGATGTTGAGCATGCCCCGGCCTGCACCCAGCATCTTGGGCGCGAGGTACACCAAAAATTCATCAATCAAACCTTCGCGCACCAGTGAGCCATTGAGCTTGTGGCCAGCTTCCACATGCACCTCGTGAATGCCGCGTTTGAACAGGTCTTGCGTCATGGCTGCCAGGTCTACTTTTTGGCTAGCACCAGGCAGCAGCACCACGGTGGCGCCTTGTTGTTCAAGTGCGGCTTGCTTGGCAGCATCAGGCACAGCCGCGTAAATCAGCACTTGCCTGCCCGGGATGAAAAGCGGCGCATCCAGGGGCGTTTCCATGCGGCTGTCCACCACCACCAACGGAGGCTGGCGGGGGGTGTCAAACAACCGCACATCCAAACGCGGGTGGTCTTCGAGCACGGTGCCGATGCCCGTGAGGATGGCCCCTGCGCGGGCGCGCCAGGCATGACCATCAGCGCGTGCAGGCTCGGAGGTGATCCATTGGCTTTGCCCGTTTTCAAGCGCGGTTTGACCGTCCAGCGAGGCCGCGATTTTCATGCGCAGCCAAGGCTTGCCACGCAACATGCGGCTGAAAAAACCGATGTTGAGTTCTCGGCTGGCTAAGGCCAAAGGGTGGTCGAGGGGCAGTATCTCGACATGGATACCAGCAGCGCGTAAGCGCGCAAAACCTTGCCCGCCGACCAAGGGGTTGGGGTCCTCAGTGCTGGCCAACACCTTGGCGATGCCAGCTTGCACCAGCGCATCGCAACACGGCCCTGTGCGCCCCTGATGGGCGCAAGGCTCCAGAGTGACATAAGCAGTGCCGCCACGCACTTCGTGGCCGCGGGCCTGGGCATCGCGCAAGGCCATGACTTCGGCATGTGCCCCGCCGGTGGCCTGGGTGGCGCCTTCACCAATCACCGCGCCATCGTCGCGCACAAGCACGCAGCCCACGCTCGGATTGGGTGGGGTGATGTGGGCCTGCGCCTGGGCCAATTGCAGAGCGCGCTCGAGGTGGTGTGTGTGCACCCCGGCATGTTAACGGCACACAGCCCGGCCTATTCGCGTGCACAAGGTCTGAAGCGTTTTGTAAACCTATCGATAACCCGAATTTGATAGATGGTTTTCTGGTCGCACACTGCGGCCATGCATCGCGGTTTTTCGCTCATGGAGTTGCTGGTGGTTCTGGCGGTGGTGGGCGTGCTCATATCGCTGGCTGTGCCGGGCTTGCAAGCGCAGGTGGCACGTTATCGGGTGCATGCGGCGGCCCAGGCATTCGTCAAAGACATGCGTTGGGCGCGCTCCGAGGCCATCAAACGCAGCAGCTCGGTGAGCCTGTGCATGTCCAGCGATGGGCGTTTGTGTGGCGCGCAAGGTTGGGCCACAGGTTGGCTGGTGTTCACAGACGAAGATGGCAATGGCCAGCTCGGTGGTGCAGATGAACTGCTGCGGGTGCAGGCGTCTTGGGTGGGGCTGGCGGGCATGGGTGGTGCGGAGCCCGCCAACGACCGGCGTTTTTTTGTGTTTCAAGGTCAGGGCGTGGCGCGAGCCGCCACACAAACCATGCGCGTCTGGGCCCAGGGTGGGATGCATGAGCGCTTGGTGTGCGTCTCGATGCAGGGTCGCGCCGCACTGCGTCCAGCAGGAGATGTGGCGTGCGACTGATGGGTGTATGCGCGACAGGCAGGCTGCGCAGCGCCACGCAGCAAGGCGGCGGCTTGGTGGAGGTACTGGTGTCTTTGGCGCTGCTGGCGGTGGGCTTGCTCGGCATGATGGCTTCGCACAGCGCAGCCTTGCGTTACACCGCCATGAGCCAACAACGCAGCACGGCCCAGTGGTTGCTGCAAGACATGGCCGAGCGTGTGCTGGCCAACTTGGGTCGTCAGCCAGCCGATGAGGTGTTCATGCTGGCCTACACCGCGCAAGCCGCGTCGTGGGCGGCACAAGCTGCAGTGCCACAAGCCGTTGAGCTGGCTTGCGACACGCCCACAAGCGTGTGCGATGTGGCGGGCATGGCACAAGCCGATGTGGCGCAGTGGCGCGTTGCGGTGCGCGCTCGCTTGCCGCAGGGTTCGGTGCATCTGGCCAGGGAGGGCAACAGCACCTTGCGTTTGGCGGTGGCTTGGCGTGAGTCAGCCAATGCCGCCGCCACACGCGCCAGCGATGCGTGCCCCTCTGGCCTGGAGGTGAGCCTGCCTGAGGTGCGTTGCCTGGTGTGGCAGGTGCAGCTTTGACATGCGTGTGACGCAAAAATCAGCACAACGTCAGCAGGGGGTGTCCTTGGTGGAGTTGATGGTGGCTATGGCCCTGGGCTTGTGGGCAGCGGGTGTGGCCCTGCAGATGGCCCTGCGCAGTGCGCAAAGCCAGGCGGTGCAAGCCGCTTACGCAGAGATGAATGACAACGCGCAGGTGGCACTGCAGTTGCTCAGCCGAGAGCTGCAGCTGGCGGGTTATGCCTCGGTCAAGGGGGTGAGTGCACCAGCCTCAGCTGGCACAGGCCGCTTGTTACGAAGCCACACCCACACCCCGGTGTACGGCTGTGACACAGGGTTTGTCTCGCCCTTGGCTGTTGATGTGCAATGCGCAGCAGCGGGTGACTCTGCGGCACTGGCGCTGAGCTACGAGGCCGACACCCGCAACACCTCGCCCACCTCTGCTGACCTGCCGGCCGATTGCTTGGGCAACGCGGTGACGACGATGGGCGATGTGTACCTTACCCAGCACCGTTATTTTGTGATGACGGGCAACACAGGACGCCCGGGTTTGTACTGCGCCACCCCGAGTCATGGGGCCACTGGACAACCCCTGGTGGACAACGTGGAGCACATCAACCTGCGTTTTGGCGAGTCGCTTGCGGCAGATCCTGGCCGAGCGGTGCGCTATGTGGGTGCATCTCAGGTGACGGACTGGGGGCGGGTGGTGGCCGTGCGTTTGTGCCTGCTCATGCGCAGCAGCGAGAGCGTGTTCACTGTGGAAGACCCAGCTTCGTATGTTGATTGTCAAGGCGTGTTGCAGACCGGTGCTGGACTCGCCCGCCAGTCCTACGTGACCACGGTGTATTTGCGCAACAAAACCTACTGAAAACCCTAGCTCACAGCGCACTTGCGCCAGCCTAACATGACACAAAAAAACAGGGAGGCATCATGCTGGCCAAAGCGCAGCAGGGGGTGTCGCTGGTTGTGGTCTTGATCATGTTGCTGGTGGTGGCCCTGGGCGCTGCAGCCAGTTTGCAAGTGGCCACCTCGACCGAGCGGCTCAACACCAACGCACAACAACTTGTCTTGGCCCAACAGCAGGCCGAGGCAGCTCTGCGCCATTGCGAACAGGCTTTGACCTTGATGGATGATGCGCGGGCAAGCACATTGCAAGAAGCCAATCTGCCCTTGACGACCCTCAACGCGCCCGCATGGGTGCAAGCAGCGAGTTGGCAGGCCGGTGGCCTTAAGACGGTGGTGAGCATTGCCTCGGTGCCCGCAGGCGCTGTGCCTCCTGAATGCGTGGTGGAGCGTCAAATCTTGGCCGATGAGCGGCAGGTGCATGTGGTCACGGCTCGTGGGTTTGGCAGCGCAGGCGCGCGTGCCTCGGTGGTGTGGCTGCAGTCCACCTTGATGCTGACAACCCCTTAAGGCAAATATGAAGCACCTGTGTCTACACGTCGTGCTTGGCTTGTTGGCAGGGTTGCTGCCTGGGGCGTGGCAAGCGAAAGCGCAAACAACGCCGCCAACACAGTTACAAAGCCAACCCTCCCAACAGCCACTGCTGGAGCGTCACACGCGCGGTGTGCCTCCCAACGTCATGCTGACCTTGGAGGACTCGGGCGCCATGCTGCTGCAACATTTGCCGCAAAACAAAGTGGTGGTGGGTGCCTACACTGTGGCTCATCCTGCAGACGAGTCATCGGTGCGCATGCACCCCGATGACCCAGCGGTTCTCAGTGGGTTTTTCATCGGCACTGTGGCCGCTGTGACGGGCAGCAAAAATTGGCGGCAAAAGCTTTTGCGCAGCGCCGATACCAACTGGCTCTACTACAACCCCGAGGTCCGCTACGAACCCTGGCCCTTGGCGTCCGGTCAGCGCATGCCAGCCTATCCGGCCTATGCTGCTCCACTTGACCCGATGAACCCGGGTGTGGTGGTGAACCTCACACAAAAGCGCAGCATCACCGATGCGCAGCAGCTGTGGTGTTACCGCACCAACGCCCAAACAGGCTGCGCAAAAACCACCACACCGGTGAGTTTTGACCCGGGTCTCTATTACCGGCTCATCCATGACTCGGGCATACCGAAAGACCCGGCCTTGTCCGACAACTACACCGAGCATTCGATCAACACGTCTGGTACTTTTGCGAAGCATTCAGCCCGCAGCGATTGCCCTGGCAGCAGTTGTACCCAGGCGCAAGAGCAGCAAAACTTTGCCAATTGGTTCACCTACAGCCGCTCGCGTGCGCTCATGCTCAAAGGCGCGGTGGCCGAGGCTTTGCGGCACCAGCGCCCCGACTTTCGCTTAGGCTGGGGGCGCATCAACCAACAAGCGTCGCGAGCAGTTGATGGTGTCAACACCCCAGTGGTCGAGGCAGGTGTGCGTGATCTCAATGTGGCGGCTTTTTTGGACTGGCTTTATCGCTTGCCTTCCAACGGCACATCGCCATGGGCGCAGGCCTTTCGGGTGGTGGGTGACTACGCCAAGCGTGCAGACGCTGCAGGCCCCTGGGCTGAGATGCCCGGCAGTGGTGGGGCGCATCTGGGTTGCCGGCGACAGCATCACATCGCTGTGGCCGATGGCGCAGGCACGGGCCTGACCACCTCGGTTGGCAATGTTGACTTCAACAACGGCCCCTTGCACCTTGGCCCTGGCCGCAGCTACCAGTACAAGCCAGTGGCGCCCTACAAAGACCTCACCAGCAACATGCTGGCCGACTACACCATGGCCAGCTGGAGCAAAGACCTGCGTCCGGACCTGGACAACACCGTGCAGCCCACCGCGGATAACCCTGCGTTTTGGCAGCATCTGGTCACGCACGTGTTGGCGCTTGGCGTGCACACCCGGCTCAATCCGCAGACTGATTTGCCAGCCCTGACAGATGGCAGCAAAACCTGGAACCTCGATGGTGCAGATGACCTTTGGCATGCCGCGCTCAATGCGCGTGGTGTGTTTGGCAATGTGCGCAGCGCGACCGAACTCACCCAGACCTTGCAAAGCATGTTGGCGCAAGCGGTCGACACGTCCTTTGACACTGGCTCAGCCACTGCGCGGCGCACCTTGCGTGCAGACAATCGCTTGTACGTGAGCAGCGCGCGCAGCCACAGCTGGCAGGGTGATCTGAAGGCTTACCAGCTGGATGCGCAAGGCAAGTTAGGTGGCGTGCAATGGTCGGCACAGGCGCGTTTGCCAGCCTGGCAGCAGCGCAAAATCACGACATGGCGTGATGACACGTCGCCGCCAACGATGGTGGATTTCACCTGGGTTAACTTGGGAGAGCAGGCTCGGGCCGCTTTGGGCGACTACGCTTCTGACCGTGCAGCGCTGGTGGACTATGTGCGTGGCGACCGTAGCCAAGAGGGGGTGAGGTGGCGTCAGCGCCAAGGCGTGCTGGGCGACATCACGCAAGCACCTTTGGTCTTGGGTGGCGAGCGCAATTTTGGCTACAGCGCTTTGCCGGCGGCCCAAGGTAGCGAGGACTACGCCAAGTTTTTAGAACACCAAGCCACATTGCCCGTGCAGATCGTCACGGGCGGCAACGATGGCATGTTGCACGTGTTTGAGGACAGCCTGGGCATGACCCCAGCCAATGATGGCCAGGAGGTGTTTGCGTACGTGCCGCGCGCGGTGCTGCCCCGTTTGAGTCGCTTGGCTGACCCGTCTTATGGCAGCTTTTCTGCCCCCATCAACAGCACCGGCCACAGCACTTACCACCAGTTTTTTGTGGATGGGCCCTTGACCGAGGTGGATGCGTTCATCACAGCCCCCAATGCGCAGGCGCCGACTTGGCGCAAGCTGGTCTTGGCGCATTTGGGTGCGGGCGGGCCAGGGCTGGTGGCCCTGGACATGACAGTGCCCAAGGAGCGCCGCGTGTTGTGGGAATTGCCGGCTTCTGAACACATGGGGGTGAGTGCTGCGCCCGTGGCCAGTGGCGTCTTACCCAACGGGGAGTGGGTGGCTGTGTTTGGCAACGGGCGCTTCAGCAGCTCAGGGCAGTCGGCTTTGCTGGTGGTGAACCTGCAAACAGGTGCGCTGCAAAGCCTGGTGTTGGAGAACAACAGCGCCTTGGGTGGTGTGGGTGTGTTGCGCAACAGCCGCGCCCAAATCATAGGCTTGTACGCGGGCGACTTGAACGGTCAGGTCTGGAAGTTTGACTACGCAGCCCAGGCGCCTGCGCGTTTTGTACTTGCAGGAGGGCAGCCCTTGTTTCAGGCGCAAAGCCCAGATGGCCAGCCGCAACCCATCACCCAAGCGCCCCTGGTGCTTGAGAGCAGCCGTGGCGGGGTCATGTTGGTGATTGGCACTGGCACCCTGAGCACGGACAGCGATGCTGACCATGTGCAGGTGCAGTCACTCTATGGCGTGTGGGACAAACCGCAAGAGGCGCGCGCGCGGCCCGTTCGGCGTCAGCACTTGGCCACACGCAGTTTGCAGGCAGTGGAGGCGCCAGCCCTGGCACCTGGCGCACTCACGCTGGCTGGTGCAGCCGGAACCTTGGCTGGTCTCAGCGGTGCTGCGGTGAACTGGGCCAACCAAAGCGGTTATGTGATCGACCTGAGCTTGGTGCCTGGCCTGCGGGTGATCGAGCCCCTGTCCATGGTGTCGGGCAGCACAGGGCAAGTGCCTGTGCATGCCCCGGCGCGCGCAGCGCAGGTTTGCGAGGTCACCCCGGCGCGCCACCTCAAGCTCGTGCTTGATCTGCATGAGGGCTTGGCCTTGGGGGATGCGCTGGCCGACACCAATGGCGACGGCGCGGTTAACCACCTCGATACACGCGTCGCAGCGGTGGGCGCGCAACTTGGGGCTGGCCCGGTACTGCAGGGCCAACGCGTGTGCGTCGCGGGTGTGTGCGACACCCTGCTGGCCTTGCCAGCCACCAGCGCTGGGCCTGTGTTGCGCTTGCGTGAAAACGTCGCTGCCACCGGTGTGCGGGTGATTCAAGACCGCACGTGGCGGCGCATCATCAACCCCCCTGTACGTTGAGCATCATGACCCTGCCCCGAAAGTGCCAAGGCTTGACGCTGATTGAACTCATGGTGGTGCTGGCCATCATCGGTGTGCTCAGCGCACTGGCTTACCCGTCTTACCAACAGCACCTGCGGCGCAGCGAGCGCTTGGCCGCCATGGGTGCTTTGCTCGAGGCTCAGCTGGTGATGGAGCGCCATTACGCCGCCTTGCATCGCTACACCCAGGATGCGGCTGGCCACGTCGCGCCCGTGCTGCCTGCGCGTTTGCAAACCATACCTGCAGGTGGATCAGCTCGCTACCAACTCAGCGTGCAAGCCACGCTGGAGGCTTACACCTTGTTGGCCACACCGGTGTTGGCGGGTGTGGCTTGTGCGTCGTTCACACTGACCTTGACCCAGACTGGGGCCAAAGGCGCGTTGGCAGAAGGCGTTGCGGTGGATGCCGACACCGCTGCTGAGTGTTGGCAATGAAAAAAGCCCTGCAATATGAGCTGCAGGGCTTGCTTCAGTCTTTTTTCAGCTGCGGCAGCGAGGTGGTATCGCTCACCGACAACAGGCCGGCGCGGGTGTAGATGCCAAGCTTGTCGCGGGTGTCGATGATGTCGAGGTTGCGCATGGTCAGTTGGCCAATGCGGTCTGCGGGTGAGAAGGGCGCGTCTTCGACTTTTTCCATGCTCAAACGTTCGGGCGCGTACGTGAGGTTGGGCGACTCGGTGTTGAGCAGCGAGTAGTCGTTGCCGCGGCGCAGTTCCAGCGTGACTTCGCCCGTCACAGCGCGGGCCACCCAGCGCTGTGCTGTTTCGCGCAGCATGATGGCTTGCGGGTCAAACCAACGGCCTTGGTACAACAAGCGGCCCAGCTTACGGCCGTTCTCGCGGTACTGTTCGATGGTGTCTTCGTTGTGAATGCCTGTGACCAAACGCTCGTATGCTATGAAAAGCAGAGCAAGGCCAGGGGCTTCATAAATGCCGCGGCTCTTGGCTTCGATGATGCGGTTTTCAATCTGGTCGCTCATGCCCAGGCCGTGACGGCCACCAATGCGGTTGGCTTCCAAAATCAGTTCCACCGGGTCGCTGAAGGTCACGCCGTTCAAGGCCACGGGTTGGCCTTCTTCAAAGCGCACGCTCACCTCTTCGGCTTTGACGTCCACTTCAGGTTTCCAGAAGGCCACGCCCATGATGGGGTTGACGATGCGCATGCCGGAGCTCAGCAGCTCCAGGTCTTTGGCCTCGTGGGTGGCGCCCAGCATGTTGGAGTCAGTGGAGTAGGCTTTTTCTGCCGACATCTTGTAACCAAAACCTGCCGCGGTCATGAAGGCCGACATTTCAGCGCGGCCACCCAGCTCGTCAATGAAGCTTTGGTCCAACCAGGGCTTGTAAATGCGCAGCGACGGGTTGGTCAGCAGGCCGTAGCGGTAAAAACGCTCGATGTCATTGCCTTTGAAGGTGGAGCCATCGCCCCAGATGTTGACATCGTCTTCCTTCATCGCTGCCACCAACATGGTGCCAGTGACCGCGCGGCCCAGGGGCGTGGTGTTGAAGTACGTCACGCCCGCGGTGCTGATGTGGAAGGCCCCGCTTTGCAGCGCGGCAATGCCTTCTTGCGCGAGCTGGCGGCGGCAGTCAATCAGGCGCGCTTTTTCAGCGCCGTACTGCATGGCCTTGCGTGGAATTTCCTCGTAATCAGGCTCGTCGGGTTGGCCCAGGTTGGCGGTGTAAGCGTAGGGCAGGGCGCCTTTGAGCTTCATCCAGTGCAGGGCTGCGCTGGTGTCCAGGCCGCCAGAAAACGCGATACCGACTTTTTGCCCCAAGGGCAGGCTTTGCAAAATGGTGGCCATGGTGAAACTCTCAGGGCAAGGGTGGCAAGGGATGAAGCAGCGGGGCTTTAAGCGAAGTGGCAGATGTAGTGGTAAGCCTCAGTCACGCGGATCTCGAACTTGGAGTTGCCCGGCACGTTGAAGCTTTCACCTGCGGCAGACTTGACCCAGGTGCTGGTGCCGTCAAGTTTGTACTCGCACGAACCCGCCACGCATTCCATGATTTCGGGTGCGCCGGTGTTGAACGTGAGGGTGGCGGGCAAGATGACGCCGACGGATTTTTTGCTGCCATCGGCCAGGGTGATGCTGTGGCTCACGCATTTGCCGTCGAAGTACACATTGGCTTGGGGGTTGACGCTGACGTTGTTGATCATGGTGGTGCTCAAAAGAAAGTGCCGCAGCCAGTCTGCAGGCGAAAACCCTCTATTTTAGGGGGTGCTGGGCTGGCGCTGAACGTGCTTGACCTCAGGCCAGGCGGGCTTGCCAAGCTGCAGCATCAAAACCCACGGTGAGTTGGCCGGGCGCCCACACCACCACCGGGCGTTTGATGACGCTTGCGTGGTCCTGCATCAGCGCCAAGGCAGACGCAGCGTCATGCACAGCGGCTTGCGCTGCAGGCTCGAGCTTGCGCCAGGTGGTGCCTTTGCGGTTGACCAAGGTTTCCCAACCCAAAACGTCTACCCATGTTGGGAGTTCAGCGGGCACACCTTGTTTTTTGAAGTCGTGAAATTGGTGCTTGATGCCGTGGGTGCTCAGCCAGGTGCGGGCCTTTTTCACGGTGTCGCAGTTGGGGATGCCATAGACGGTGATCATGAATAAATTGTCGCATGTTGCGGGTTAACCCGAAGCAGGGCCTCCCAATGGGCGACAATGCGCGTCTATGCAGCAAATATCTGACTGGCTGGCGCATTGCGAGCGTTTGCACCCCAAAAACATCGACATGGGCCTGGAGCGCGTGCGCGAGGTGGCCCAACGTCTGGGATTGCGCTTTGACGTGCCAGTGATCACGGTGGCTGGCACCAATGGCAAGGGCTCGACCTGCGCCATGCTCGAATCTATTTTGGGCCAAGCCGGCTTCAAAACCGGGGTCTACACCTCGCCCCATTTGGTGCATTTTGAAGAGCGTTTGCGCCTGCAAGGCGAGATGGTCAAGGCCGATGTGCTGGTGCCCTGCTTTGCTGCGGTGGAGGAGGCTAGGTGCCTTGGCAACGAGGTGTTGCTGACCTATTTTGAGTTCAGCACCTTGGCCATTTTGCTGTGCATGATGCGCGCCGACCTCGATGCGGTGGTTTTGGAGGTGGGGCTGGGCGGGCGGCTCGATGCGGTCAACATCGTCGACACCGACTGCGCCATCATCACCAGCATCGACCTGGACCACATGGAGTTTTTGGGCCCCGACCGCGAAAGCATAGGCCGCGAAAAGGCCGGCATCATGCGCGCAGGCAAGCCCGTGGTGGTGAGCGACCCCATGCCGCCGCAAAGCGTGATCGACCATGCCCGCGCCCTGGGGGCTGACATGTGGCAATTTGGCCAAGACTTCAATTTTTCAGGCGACAAGCAGCAGTGGGGTTGGGCTGGCCGTGGCCGGCGTTACAGCGGTCTGGCTTACCCGGCTTTGCGAGGCGCTAACCAGCTGGTCAACGCTTCAGGGGTGTTGGCCGCTTTGGCCGCCCTGCGTGAGCGTTTGCCAGTGACGGCCCAAGCCGTGCGCACAGGCTTGGCCTTTGTTGAGCTGCCTGGGCGTTTTCAAATCATTCCTGGGCAACCCACCTTGGTTTTGGATGTGGCTCACAACCCGCATTCTGTGGCGGCGCTCACGGCTAACCTGGACGCCATGGGTTACCACCCCACCACCCACGCGGTGTTTGGGGCCATGGCTGACAAAGACCTGACCCCCATGCTGGGCAAAATTGGCCCCTTGATCGATCGCTGGTACTTCACCGATTTGCCCACGCCCCGGGCGTCGTCTGCCCAAGATCTGCTGGCCATTTGGCAGGCCCAGCCCAAGCGGGTGACCGACAATGTGCGGTGTTTTGCTGACCCCATGACCGCCTTGCAAGCGGCCATCGACGCTGCCGACCCCGCTGATAGAATTGTGGTCTTTGGGTCGTTCTATACCGTGGGTGGTGTGCTGCACAATGGCACCCCCAGACTCCAAGCCAAACACCTGAGCGCTTAACTAACGGCATGGCCTTCTTCAAGTTTCGTCAAGGCGAAGACTCAAGTCATCCCGCCCCTGCGCAGAGCGTGGAGGCCTTGCGCCAGCGCGCCAAACATCGGCTCATCGGCGCGGTGGTGCTGGTTGCCACCGGCGTGGTGGGCTTTCCTTTGCTGGTGGACAAGCAGCCGCGCCCCATGGCTGTGGACTTGCCCATTGACATTCCCGACAAAAACAAAACCCAAGCGCTCACGCTTCCTGCGGGCAAGCCTGCGCTCGGCGCGTCTACGGGCGCACCTTCTGCACCTTCCGTTACGCCAGCCCCAAGCACCCCGGCTGCTTCCTCCGCTGCTTCTAAAGCTACGGTGACCCCAGCCCCTTCAGTGGCGCCTGCTTCTGCTGTGGTGCCTGCTGCGGCAAGCCTCTCCAGCGCCGAGGCCATCGAGCCGCCTGCCAAACCTGATTCGAAAACGGTCGCCAAGCCCGAGCCGAAGCCCGAGCCCAAACCCGATGTGAAGCCCGAGGCCAAGGCAGAGACCAAGCCTTCTCCCAAGCCCGATATCAAGACTGAAGCCAAGACTGAAGCCAAGCCCGCGGAAAAAACAGCCGACAAACCCGCGGCGGATTCTGGTGCGCGTGCCCTGGCTTTGCTCGAAGGCAAAGACAGCAAGACCGAGGACCGTATCGTCATCCAGGTTGGTGCTTATGCCGAGCCCAAGCAAATCAGCGAGGTACGCGCCAAGCTCGAGCGTGCGGGTTTCAAAACCTACACCCAAGTGGTGGAGCTCAAAGACGGTAAGCGCACCCGTGTGCGCGTGGGGCCGTTTGCCAGCAAGGCCGAGGCTGACAAGGCCGCCGACAAAATCAAAAAGCTGGACCTTCCCGCCAGCATCCTGACGCTCTGAACCCATGTCCACCGTGGACTGGTTGTTCACCGGCATCTTGGGCTTGTCTTTGCTCACGGGTTTGTGGCGAGGTTTGGTGCGTGAGCTGCTGTCGGTCATCAGTTGGGTGGCGGCTTTTTTTCTTTCTCAGTGGATGGCGCCCGATGCCGCGCAGTGGCTGCCCATGGCGGGGGCCTCCGAGGTGATCCGTCATGCCGCGGGCTTTGTGGCGGTGTTTGTGGCCTGTTTGGTGGCGGGTGGCTTGCTCGGTTGGCTGTTGCAAAAGTTGCTCAGCACCGTGGGCCTGGCGCCCCTGGACCGTTTGCTGGGCGCCATGTTTGGCCTGGTACGCGGGGCGGTGGTGTTGCTGGCTGTGACGGTGGTGATGCAGATGACACCCCTCAAAACCAGCCCGATGTGGCAGAGTTCACAAGGCGCCGGGATGGCAGGCAAAGCTTTGCAAGGGCTCAAGCCCATGCTGCCCGCAGAATTTGGGAAATACCTTCCCTAACGATTGGAACTGAACGATGTGTGGAATTGTTGGCGTTGTTTCTAACGCACCCGTGAACCAACTCATTTACGACGCCTTGCTGCTCTTGCAGCACCGCGGTCAGGACGCGGCGGGCATCGTCACGCAGCAAGAACGCAAGTTCTTCATGCACAAAGCCAAGGGCATGGTCAAGGACGTGTTTCGCACCCGCAACATGCGTGCGTTACCCGGCAATTGCGGCCTGGGTCAGGTCCGTTACCCCACGGCAGGCAATGCGTTCAGCGAAGAAGAGGCCCAGCCTTTTTACGTGAACGCGCCCTTTGGCATTGTGCTGGTGCACAACGGCAACCTCACCAACGCGCAAGCCCTCAAGACCGAGCTGTTCACCACCGACCACCGCCACATCAACACCGAGAGCGACTCTGAGGTGCTGCTCAATGTGCTGGCCCACGAGCTCGACAACGCCACCCGCGGCAACACCTTGCAAGTGCAAGACGTGTTCAACGCGGTCAAGGCGGTGCACCGTCGTGTGCGTGGGTCGTACGCGGTGATTGCCTTGATCGCTGGCCACGGCGTGCTGGCGTTTCGCGACCCTTACGGTATCCGTCCTTTGTGCATTGGTCGCTCCAAAGACACGGTGATGTTGGCCAGCGAATCTGTGGTGCTTGAGGGCACCTCGCACGTGCTCGAGCGCGATGTTGCCCCAGGCGAAGCCGTGTTCATCAACTTGCAAGGCGAGATGACAGCGCAACAATGTGCTGACAAGCCCACGCTCAACCCATGTATTTTTGAGTATGTGTACCTGGCGCGCCCTGACTCGGTGATGGACGGTATTTCGGTTTACCAGGCCCGCTTGAATTTGGGCGCAACCTTGGCCAAGCGTGTGGTCTCCACCGTGCCGCCGAGCGACATAGATGTGGTCATCCCCATCCCCGAATCAAGCCGGCCCAGCGCCACCCAGCTCGCGCAGTTGCTGGGCTTGCCTTACCGCGAAGGGTTTGTGAAAAACCGCTATGTGGGCCGAACCTTCATCATGCCTGGCCAAGGTGTGCGTAAAAAATCGGTGCGCCAAAAACTCAATGTGATTGCCAGCGAGTTCAAGGGCCGCAATGTGCTGCTGGTCGATGACTCGATTGTGCGCGGCACCACCAGCCGAGAGATTGTGCAAATGGCCCGCGATGCCGGCGCGCGCAAGGTCTACATGGCCAGTGCTGCGCCACCTGTGCGTTACCCCAATGTGTATGGCATCGACATGCCCACAGCCACCGAGCTGGTGGCGCACAACCGCACGGTCGAAGAGGTGCGTGACATCATTGGTTGTGATGCCCTCATCTACCAAGATGTGGAAGCGATGAAAACCGCCATTGGTTCTTTGCAGCCCAAGCTCAATGGCTTTGATGCCTCGTGCTTTGACGGCATTTACTGCACGGGTGATATTTTTGCCGATGACATTTTGCGCATGAACGCCTCGCGCGTGGTGGGCGATGAGAACGCCGAGGACACCTCACGCTTGGCCCTGCCCAACCATTCTGAGGAGTGAGCATGGCAGCATCCAAACCCTTGCCCCAGGGCTTGCACCTTCAAACCCTGGCGGTTCGTGAGGCTGAGGCGAAAAGCCAATTTGGTGAAAATTCCGAAGCCCTGTACCTCACCAGCAGCTTTGTTCAGCCCGATGCGGCCACGGCTGCGCGCCGTTTTGCCGGTGAAGAAGACGGCTACATCTACTCACGCTTTACCAACCCCACCGTGGCCAGCATGGAGCAACGGCTCGCAGCCCTGGAGGGCACTGAGGCCTGCATGGGCACCAGCTCGGGCATGTCAGCGATTTTGCTCATGTGCATGGGCTTGCTCAAGGCGGGCGACCATGTGGTGTGCTCGCAGTCGGTGTTTGGGTCGACTATCAAATTGATAGCGGGTGAGTTCGGTAAATTCGGGGTTCAGAGCACATTTGTGTCTCAAACCGATGTGTCGGCATGGCAGGCAGCCATTCAGCCCAACACCAAGCTGCTGTTTGCCGAAACGCCCACCAACCCCTTGACCGAGGTGTGTGACATCGCTGCTTTGGCCGCTGTGGCGCGCAAAGCTGGTGCGTGGCTGGCGGTAGACAACTGCTTTTGCTCGCCGGCGCTGCAGCAACCCGCCAAGCTGGGAGCAGACCTCATCATCCACTCGGGCACCAAATATTTGGATGGCCAGGGCAGGGTGGTGGCCGGTGCGATTTGTTGCAGCCAACAGCTCATCGACGAAAAATTCATGCCCGTGATGCGCAGCGCTGGTATGAGCTTGTCGCCTTTCAACGCTTGGGTGGTGCTCAAGGGTTTGGAAACCTTGAGCATTCGCATGAAAGCGCAAAGCGACAACGCTCTGGCCTTGGCCACCTGGCTTGAGGCTCACCCGCAGGTGGCCCGTGTGTACTACCCTGGCTTGAAGTCGCACCCGCAGCACGAGCTGGCCTTGCGCCAGCAGTCGGGCTTGGGCGGGGCAGTGTTGTCTTTCGATGTGAAGGCCCAAGGCCCAGAGCAAAGCCGTCAAAAAGCTTTTCATGTGATTGACCACACCGAGGTGATGTCCATCACCGCCAACCTGGGCGACACCAAAACCACCATCACCCACCCGGCCAGCACCTCGCACGGTCGCTTGACCGAGGTGCAGCGTCAGGCCGCTGGCATAGGCCAAGGCTTGGTACGCGTGGCCGTGGGCTTGGAGCATGTGGACGACCTCAAAGCCGATTTGGCCCGAGGCCTCGACACCCTGATCTGAATTGTTAACTTTGGGCATCAGCGCCGTGTGCTGTTTGCCCCACCTGAGATTTGACTGTGAACACTGCCACCACCCGGGTCCGCACCCGCTTTGCGCCATCGCCAACGGGCTTCATACACCTGGGCAACATCCGCTCGGCCCTCTACCCCTGGGCGTTTGCGCGTTCGCAGGGCGGCGACTTCATTTTGCGCATTGAAGACACCGACCAAGACCGCTCCACCCAAGCCTCGGTGGACGTGATCATTGAGGGCATGAAATGGTTGGGGCTCGATCACGACGAAGGACCCTTCTACCAAATGCAGCGCATGGATCGCTACAAAGAGGTGCTGGGTCAGCTCATTGCCCAAGGCCATGTGTACCCGTGCTACATGAGCATCGAAGAACTCGACGCCTTGCGAGAGCGCCAAATGGCGGCCAAACAAAAGCCGCGTTACGACGGCACCTGGCGGCCTGAGCCTGGCAAGGTTTTGCCGCCCGTGCCCGCGGGCGTGCAGCCCGTGCTGCGCTTCAAAAACCCCAGCACAGGATCGGTGGTGTGGGACGACAAGGTCAAAGGCCGCATTGAGATCAGCAACGATGAGCTCGACGATCTGGTGATTGCTCGCCCGGCGGCTGTGGGTGAGACGGTGGGCACACCCACCTACAATTTTTGTGTGGTGGTGGACGACATCGACATGGCCATCACCCACGTGATTCGCGGTGACGACCACGTGAACAACACGCCGCGCCAAATCAACATCTTCAAAGCCCTGGGCAAAGAGCCCCCGGTGTACGCGCACCTGCCCACCGTGCTCAACGAGCAGGGCGAAAAAATGAGCAAGCGCAACGGTGCCAAAGCCGTCACGCAGTACCGCGAAGAAGGCTACTTGCCCGATGCCATGGTGAACTACCTGGCCCGCTTGGGCTGGAGCCATGGCGACGACGAAATTTTCAGCCGCGCGCAATTTTTGGCGTGGTTCGACCTGGACCACCTGGGCCGCAGCGCTGCGCAGTTTGACGAAGCCAAGCTCAAGTGGGTCAACGCCCAGCATCTCAAAGCCATGGCGGATGAGGCCCTGTCTGCCTTGCTTGCGCCTATCTTGCTAGCGCGTGGTTTTGCACCGGATGACCGCTTGCCCGCAATTTGCGGCCTGTTCAAAGACCGCTGCGACACCTTGCTGGTGTTGGCCGATTGGGCGCAGGCGTTTTATGGCGATGTCAGCCCCAAGTCCGACGAGTTGGCCCAGCACGTGACCGAGGCGGTCAAACCCGCTTTGGCTTTGCTCAGCCAGAAGCTGGCTGCATGCGCTTGGGACAAAGCTGCCATTGCCGCAGCCATCAAAGAAGTGCTGGCTGAGCAGGGCCTGAAAATGCCCCAATTGGCCATGCCTGTGCGTGTGTTGGTGATGGGCACGGCGCAAACGCCATCGTTGGATGCGGTGCTTGCGTTGCTGCCCAAAGAAAAAGTTTTGCATCGCCTGCAAACTCAATAATTTTCGATATACAATCGATGTCTCGATGCAGCGATAGGCAACTGTCAAAGCGTATGGGGGTATAGCTCAGCTGGGAGAGCGCTTGCATGGCATGCAAGAGGTCATCGGTTCGATCCCGTTTACCTCCACCAACATATCGAGAACGTCCAGGTTATGACCCTATCGTCTAGAGGCCTAGGACATCACCCTTTCACGGTGAGTACCGGGGTTCGAATCCCCGTAGGGTCGCCAAGATTCGCTGCAAAGCAAATCAGGCACAAGTGGTTGGCACTTGGCTCGCAAGAGCAAACGCCATCTACCAGGAGTGGTAGTTCAGTTGGTTAGAATACCGGCCTGTCACGCCGGGGGTCGCGGGTTCGAGTCCCGTCCACTCCGCCAAAATAGAAAAAGCCGTTGATTTTCAACGGCTTTTTTCTTTTGGGTCTCGCAAGCAGTGTCACATTTAGGTGTCCCATTTCCTGGGAAAACCACAATGAAACTGCCTTCCTATCTGGTCAAGTCCAGACATGGGGTCTTCTACTTCCGTTTGACTGTGCGAAATGAGTCAGGTGTTCACGAAAAACGGTTCTCTTTGGGAACCCGTGAACCTCATCAGGCCAAGCTCAAGGCACTGTATATTTCAGCAGAGTTAAAGGGATCAAGAGTGAGCACAGATTACGACCCGAAAAAGCTCAATCTGGATGATCTGAGCACCTACCCAAGTGATGAGCAACTCAGGCAAGAAATTGCCAAGGGAGATGCCATCGCCAAAGTCCTGCTGGACATCAAAAGCAGGCATCAAAGTAATGCTGGCCGTACTGTCAGTCAATCCCCAGTGCTTACTGCTGAGGATGCTCGCTCACTCCAAATCATCGTTGGCAATTCCACCTTGATTGCCGATCCCAACGATCCTGCCGATCTCAATGCGGCCCTTGCAATGGCCAAGGCTCTTGGGGCAGATGCCAAAGCAGGCACTCCCCAAGAATTTGAAATCACCAAACAGATAGGCACCTACGAAGAACAGCCCAAAACCAAGCCATCAGGCTTCACCTTGGATGAGATGATTGGTCGCTATCTCGCTCGCTCAAAGGGAAGGCTGGCAACAAAGACTCACTATGAATACGAACGGATGCTCAAGAAATTTGAGGTCTGGTTGTATGCCAAAAAGAGTGCCAATCCTTATTTCGTCCGCCAAATCACACGAGTGGACATCGCAGATTTCATTGATGATTTGATGGCTGAAGGGTTGACGGCCAGTGTCATCCAGAAGAAGTACCTGGCTGTGCTCAATGGTGTTTTTGGGCTTGCTCAAACCCTCTCTGCCATTCCTGCTGGTGACTTGCCAACCAGCAACCATAAGATTTTCACGAAGAGGGACCAGAAGAAGTCACATCACCTCAACGGCTACAAGCCCTACAGTGATGATGAGTTGGCACAAATCTTCAACCATGAGAACCTGCTGGCCTTGGAGCAGCCGGCAGACTTTTGGTTGCCCTTGCTTGGACTGCACACAGGGGCAAGGATTTCAGAACTCACACAGCTTTTGCTCACCGACATCAAGATGGTTGATGGCATTTGGGCGATTGACATCAATGAAGAGACTCAGGCCAAGCGAACATCTGTAAGGTCTACAGCCAAAGTGAGCAAGCCAAGAGAGGAGCTGGCCAAGAGCCTTAAAAACAGTGCCTCTGTGAGAAAAATTCCCCTGCATCCGACACTCATCAAGATTGGATTTTTGGACTATGTGGAGTTGGTCAGGCCTTACAGGGGGGACCTGTTTCCATATCTCAATGCCGACACTTTTGGGAACAAGAGTGGCAGGCCCAGTGAGCGGTTTGGCAAGTACTTGGACAGTCTGAAAATCACCAGCAAGAACAAGGTGTTTCACTCATTCAGGTCAACAGCCAATGACCTTCTCAAGCAAGCTGGGGTGCCAGAGGAAACCAGATGCCAATTTGTGGGCCATGAGCACAACACCGTGAATTCTCGTGTTTACAGCCAGAGGCACACCGTAGAGTTCTTGCTCAACAATGTTGCAGACAAGCTGGTATTCCCTCACCTGAAACTGGATGACTTGAAGGCTCCCATTGAGAAGCAAAAAGCCGTTCTAGCTCATGAGGTCAGGAAGAGCGAAAGAATCATGAATCACAAGGCCAAAAGTCAGGATATGGCCAAGAGGGTGGACAAGCAACGAGCACAGTGAATAGGGCCGTAGGCTGCTGAAAATTCCCAGTCATCGCGGCTTTATTTTCTTCGTTGGTGAGGGCGCGCCATACTGAGATTGCCTGATGCCCTGACCTCCGTGTATGCCCACAGCCTGAGTGTGTGGAACAACTCATCATTTCGACCGCGTATTTCGCACTTCTCAGCATCAGGCTTGACCCATTTGACATCGGGCAAGTCAAAGTATTCCGTGAAGTCGCTCAGGTGGTACCTGGTTGGGAATGTCTCTACGGTCCATCGTTCATGCAATGGATTCTTGGTTAGCGTGTGCGTGAAAGCCAAGTCGCCTTTGAGCTGGCGAGTCATCTCCAGTTCGATAGCCTCAAAGTATTGTTGTGGCTTCTGGTGTGCTGACTGGTGGTAAGCAACGGGGGTGATGAGCTCGTACAGATAGTGAGCGTGCCCGTTGGCTCTGTTGGTGGTGATGATGGTTGGAGGGGGAACCTTCAGCTCTTCAAACTTGTGTCCCGCATCTGGGTAGTCCAAATCGAAGCTAAGGTACTTGCGGTAGACCGGATTCAACCCACAGTAGGCAAACTGGTTGACTTTTTCACGCTTGCGGAAAAGCGTGCCCTCTGTGAAGCCGTTGGTCGTTATGACCGAGGTGTTTAGGTGATCGTAAAAATTCGTTAGTTGCTGGTTCATCTTGCTCCTGTTGTTTTGTTGAATACAACAAACAACATTCGGAGCGAGAAGTCAAGTCAATGGCTCAGAATCAATCTACGTATCAAACCACGACGAGCTGAAGAGCCAAGTGTGTATTGCTGTTGCTCTACTTGCTTTTCATTCAGACAACATTTAGGCATGGGAGAGACTGCATTCACCCAAGGCGGTCATTCACCGAGATACCTTAGATATGAACTACTAAGTTGAACTCTTCCTGAGGGGATGGCTCAACAAAGTGTTTTGTGATCTGCTCAAACTGCTCATCCGTTACCTGAAATGGATGTTCGCCAGACAAATTTCGATGACGCAATCGCCGTTTGCATTCTTCATCCGACACATTAAGGAAATGCAAGTAGTGGGATGCCCCCGCATTTTCAAAAATTGTGCGCCCCCACGCCCTTGCGCTGATAGTGTTGAAAGGGAAGTCCAGCACTACCGAGGTTCCTGACTTAAGAATGTCAACGACATGCATCCCTATAGCTAAACGCAAGCGGCTCGATAGTTTTACGTAATCTGTGACGGAGTGAAGTTCGTCAGGATAGAGCTGCGCCAACCAGCCATCCTCGCTAATGATCACGGTCCGTGGATTGGATGCGAGTTGTTTGGCAAGAGTGGATTTGCCCGCAGCAATCTTTCCGCTGATTAGGTGAAGCGAGCCAATCCTGCCTTGATCCACAGAGGCTTGCTCATTATTAGTAAAGTCCATTCCTTCTATCTCCTTTTAACGGTGCCCCGGAGACAGAAAACCCACCTCCAGGGTGGGTTGCATGGCTACATGGCTGCGAACTATCCCACCTTCAATTGAAGATGCTAATAATTCGCTGAATAACATTTTGAGCCATAGGCGCATGGTAGCTGATTTCAGCGGCGGCATGTGGCCGGGAGCGTGCGAACACGCTTACTCCGAAAGGCCGCTTCTGGCCGTATGCGGTCATTTCTGCCGTATTTGGGAGTTTTTTTTGTCGCGCACGTTAAGTGCTTTTCGCATTCATTGCCGCCTCACTTTGGTTCTGTTTGGTTAAGCTTATACCCCCATAAATCAGTCTGAGCTGCTGCCCAAAAGAGTGGACTTTGGTGTAGCATGACTGGTGTCACAACAAGGGGCCACACTTTTTGTGAACACTTTCGCGATTTTTTCCGAAAAAAATCCTTTTAAATCATTGGCTTAAAACTTTTCCCGTGAGTGTCCCGTCCACTCCGCCAAAACGAAAAACCCTTGCAAGTCTCTGGCTTGCAAGGGTTTTTTCTTTTCTGACGCTGAAAAAAGCATCGATTCTTCTCCTGAATTTCTGCCCTGAAACGGGCGGTTTATATTCCACATTGGAATTCGCGCTCCGCTGGGCCTTGAGTTAAACGGTAGCGTCTTCTCCACCCATTTGGCAAGCTGACCCAGATCGAAGCAGCGCGAAGGCATCACCTTCAGGGCAGGGCTCTGAGTCGAGGGCACAACCGCCTTGCCGCCACCCCTGTGGCATGTCATAGCACAAAGTGCTATAGTTGGTCTCGGTGAAGAAGCGTGTATTCAAGCTCAAGACGTTCGCCCGATGGGCGAAAAAGATTCTTTCTGACGAGCAACTGTGTGCTGCTGCTCAAGAGCTCCAGCTTGGCCAGTACGAGGCTGATCTTGGCGCCGGGTTGTGCAAGAAGCGCATTGCCGTTCCTGGGCAAGGCAAGAGCGGTGCGACACGCACCCTGGTCGCCAAGGAGGGCGTGCATGGCATCTTCTTCATTGCAGGGCGTCAGAAGAGTGATCCGGGTACGGATTTCTCGGACGCGAACGTTGCCCAGGCTCAGGTGATTGGCGAAGCCTTGCAAAAGGCCAGTGCCAAAAAGTTGGATGCATTGATTGAAGACGGTGTGTTGAAGGAGATCTGCCATGACTGCCAAGAAAACTGATCGAATCTCTGCAGAGATGGTCGAGATGGCTGTCCTGCTGAACAAGCACGAGGTGCTTTCCGCTCACGACCTGGACCGCATCAAGGCGCTGTCTTCGCCACCCCCGACCTACTCGCCCGAGCGTGTCGCTCAGATCCGGATCAAGAAAGCGAAGATGAGCCAATCTGTTTTCGCCGGTTTTCTCAACGTGACCACGTCGACGGTACAGAAGTGGGAATCCCCTGCGTCTGGGAAGCATCCCGGGGGCGCTGCGGCCAAGCTACTGCAGATCATTGAGAAAAAGGGCATTGAGGCACTGGCGGTTTGACCCCTGACTCTTAAGCCCTCTCGGGGCCTGATGAGCCCAGGATCCGTCTCGATTCATGAGGCCGCCTTTGGGCGCTTTCATCATTTCGTGAGTGTCATTTAGCAGATTGGCGTTGGACGAATCGGCCGCAAACCCGCATGGATACTCGCATGCCCCCCGGCCTGTCACGCCGGGGGGCGCGATGGTTCATGGCGGTCACAGGCATGCTTGCAAGCCCCGTGGCACTGGCACAATGCGGCCATGACACACCCTCAAGTTGCCGACACCCAAGTTTTGGGTGCTTGCCCACACGACTGCCCAGACACCTGTTCGCTCGTTACCACCGTGCGCGATGGTGTGGCTGTGCGCGTGCAAGGCAACCCCGACCACCCGGCCACCGACGGGGTGCTGTGCACCAAAGTCTCGCGTTACACCGAGCGCACGTATCACCCGGATCGCTTGTTGCAACCCATGCGACGTGTCGGCCCCAAAGGGCCGAACGCCACCTTTGAGCCGGTGAGCTGGGACGAGGCCCTGACAAACATCGCGCAAAGACTGAGCCAGATTGCTGCAACAGACCCTGAAGCCATCTTGCCTTACAGCTACGCAGGCACCATGGGCCAGGTTCAAGGTGAGTCCATGGCGGCGCGCTTTTTTCATCAATTGGGTGCCTCGCGCTTAGACCGAACCATCTGTGCCAGTGCGGGTGCCGAAGCGCTCATTCACACCCTGGGAGGCAAACTCGGCATGAAGACCGAGTGGTTCAGCGAGGCCAAGCTCATCCTCATTTGGGGCAGCAATTCGATCGGCAGCAACCTGCATTTCTGGCGCCTAGCGCAGCAGGCCAAACGCAACGGTGCGCGTTTGGTGTGCATTGACCCACGGCGCACGGAAACCGCCGACAAATGCGACGAACACCTCGCGCTGAACCCGGGCACGGACGCAGCTTTGGCCTTGAGCCTGATGCACGAGCTCATCGTCAACGGTTGGCTCGACCACGATTACTTGGCGCAGCACACCCTGGGTTGGGAGCAGCTCAAAGCGCGTGCTTTGCAATGGCCCCCACAGCGCGCGGCTGAGGTGTGTGGTGTCGCAGTAGAGGCCATCGAGCGTTTGGCGCGTGACTACGGCACCACCCGGCCAGCCGCCATCCGTTTGAACTACGGCGTTCAGCGCGCGCGGGGTGGTGGCAATGCGGTGCGTGCCATTGCGTGCTTGCCAGCTTTGACAGGCGCTTGGCGGCATCGCGCAGGCGGTGTTTTGTTGAGCAACTCGGGGCATCAGCGGTTCAATGCCACGGCCTTGCAGCGCCCTGATTTGCTGGGCGCGCGCCGCCCACGTTTGTTGAACATGAGCACCATCGGCAAGCACCTCAGCCCCGATGCCCCCCACGCACCAGTGCGCGCTTTGGTGGTTTACAACAGCAACCCGGTGGCCGTTGCGCCCGACTCGTCCAGCGTGGTGGCGGGCTTTGCACGTGAAGACCTTTTCACTGTGGTGCTGGAGCATTTCCGTACCGACACAGCAGATTACGCCGACTATGTGCTGCCAGCCACCACCCAATTGGAGCACTGGGATCTGCATGGCACCTATGGGCACACGGATGTGGTGTTGAACCGACCCGCCATTGCGCCGCGCGGACAAGCCTTGCCCAACACCGAAATTTTTCGCAGGCTGGCACAGCGCATGGGTTTTGATGAGCCTTGTTTTTCAGACGACGACCTTACCCTTTGCCAGCAAGCCCTGAGCCAAGCCGATGGCAGTGAGTTTGTACCCTTCAAAGACTTGCTCGCATTTGGTTTTGTCAGCATCCCAGGGCCTGAGGCGCCCTTTGCCAAAGGGCATTTCCCAACGCCTTCGGGACGCTGCGAATTTTTCAGTCAACGCTTGGCTGCACAGGGGCAAGACGGCCTGCCCGATTACTTGCCAAATTACGAAAGCGCCAAGGCAGACGCCGCCTACCCCTTGGCCATGGTGTCGCCACCTGCGCGTCATTTCCTCAATTCAAGCTTTGTGAATGTGACGAGCTTGCGTGATGTGGAAGGCGAGCCCTTGCTGGAAATCCACCCGCAAGATGCGCACAGCCGCGGGGTACAGGATGGCCAAACCGTGGTGGTCTTCAATGACCGGGGCCGGTACGTGTGCCGCGCCCGCGTGAGTCAGAGGCCGCGCCCCGGGGTGGTGGTGGGCCTGGGTATTTGGTGGCGCCGCCACGGCCTCAATGGCACCAACGTCAACGAGCTCACCAGCCAGGCTCTGACGGACCTGGGCCGAGCGCCAACGTTTTACGACTGCGCCGTCGAGGTGGCCCTGGCTTGAGCCACTCGCCAGGGCAGATCAGCTGGCGTCGTCAAGCGGTTTAAGGGTTGGATTGCGCTTTGTCGCGCGCTGCCCGCGCGTATTCTGCAGCAGCATTGGACATAGACACCGCATGCGCTGCAGCTTCGGTGGCCAATTGGGTGGCACTGGCCGCAGCTGCAGAGGCTTGAGCCGAGGCGTCTTCTGCATGGTGGGCCACAGCCAGCGCTGTGGCCGCTGCAGCCGCCGCGGCTGCGGCTGCGGCTTCCATCGCGGCTTGGGCCGAAGCGTTGGCGGCATCGGCCGCCATTTCAGCAGCCGTCACCACCGAGGCTTGCGCAGCTTCTTTGGCAGCACTGGCACAGTAGGTCGAGGCCTTGGCAGCACTTTCTGCTGACTTGACGGCTCGCTTGGCAGCCTCAGACGCGTGCAGGGTCAAGCCCTTGAGCGCCACCAAGGTGTCTGAGTAATTCAGATGCAGCTCTTTGTAGCTTTGCTTGAGCCCACTCACCTCTTGCTGGAGCGCGGTGAGCTCAAGGCGAAAACCGCGAATGTCTTCGGTCATGGATGCCTTGTAGAGAAAACCAAAGTTGGTGCTGCGATGTTCATGAAGCAACTTCTTCAGGAAGCAGCCGATCAAACTCTTGTTTCACTAGCTTATAACACTCGCACGCCAGAGTTTCGATGCCAGCGCGATCAAGCACGGTGATGCAAGCTCGCGAACAAAGGATCAAGCCGGCGCTTTGGAGCTTTTGCAAGGCCACACTGACGGTCTCCCGCCGAACGCCCATGGTGCGGGCCATCAAATCTTGGGTGAGTGCCAGTTGGCTGGCTTGCGTGCGGTCCAGGTACAGCAAAAGGATGCGGCACAGCTGCTGGTCGATCGAGTGGCGGCGGTGGCACACCGCCCGTTGCGAGGCCTCGGTCATCATGGCTTGCATGTAACGCAAGATCAAACGCCTGAAAGCCCCTGAGTGGTTGAACTCTTGAAGCAGTACATTCGAGCGAATCCGATAAGCCGCCCCCTCCCGAATGACCACCGCGTTGCTGATGCTCGATGGTGTGCCCATGAAAACGAACACCCCCACCATGCCCTCATTGCCCGTCAAGGCAAACTCCGAGGCTGAACCATCCTCCAAGTTGCATTGCAAGGACACGATGCTTGTGATCGGAAAGACCACATGGCTCAGGGGGCGGCCCTGTTCAAAAATCACTTGGCCCACTTCAAGTGTCACCAGCTCGAGGTGAGGTGCCCAGCGGTCCCAGTCTGCTTGAGGCAAGGCTGCAAACAGACGGTTGGTGGCTTTCAACACATGAGGCTCAGAAGTTTGCATGGTGCATGAGCTGCCTAAAAGGGGTTGATAACGTCAAACACCGAATCAGTGTCGATTGAAATGTTGACGACGTCAGGCTTTATTTGCAATTTTCTTGAGCAATTGAACAATTAGTTGTCAGTAGGGTTTTTAAGTTGTGGCGCCAACGCATGGTTTGAGACAACCATGGTTTTCTTTGATGATGCGCAAAGTCAATGGACCGTAGAGCGCATACATTGAAAGCGTGCAAGGGGGAACTCAAAAGCCAGCTTGTACCGTCAGATCCAGGGAACTGGTGATGACGCTGTTCTGAGCCTAAAAATTCAGAGCAGGTTGGAGACGAAGTGTCCAGTTAGATTTGTTCGCTGGCTTCTCCAACAGGCCCGTCGACGGTGAAAACTGTCGGCGGGCTTTTTTACGCCGGCCCTCAAGGCCGCGCGTTAAAACACCGCGTGGTCGCCCCGCGCCACCGATTGCTTGCCGTTGACCACATCGGCATAAAAATCAAACAGCTGGGTGTGTCCATAGGCGGGGGTGGCCTGCGCGTCGTAGCACTGCCGCTGATCGTCCCACACCAGCATGGACTCGGTGGCGTAATACCGTCCAATGCGCGCCAACTCGGCTTTGGCCGCCAGCGCAGGCATCAGACGCCCCAGCGCGCTGAGCACCGCAATGATGCCGTCGAGCAGACCCACAGGCACGTGTTTGAAGCGCACCGGTTGGCCCATCAATTTAAAGAGTTGTTCGCCTTGCTCAAGTGGTGTGATGGCCGGGCCTGGCCCACCGATGGGAAGCACACGGTTGTGCAGACTGACATCATCAATGCAGCGCGCCATGTACTCGCCCAGGTCATCGTCAGAAATGGGTTTGCAAGCCGTGAGGCGTCCGTCGCCAAACACCAAAAAAGCTTTGCCTTTGCGCACACGCTCTATCTGGCCCGAGAGCGATTTGAAGTAAGCCGTGGGGCGCACGATGGCGTAAGCCATGCCTGAGTCCATCAGGCTTTGTTCAAACGCGAGCTTGGCAAACTGAAAGGCCAGCTTGGGCTTTTGCACACAAATGGCCGACAACACCACCATGAGCTTGACGCCACAGCGCTGCGCCACTTGCAGTGCCAGCATGTGCGCCTGGTGGTCGATGGCCCAGGCGTCACGCGCCACACCCGTGCGTGAGGCCATGCACGACATCAGCACATCAAAGTGCTCGTGCTTGAAGCCATCGTCACGCAAAGACTCGGCGCTCAGTGCCGAGCCGTGTCGAACCGTGAGCTGTTGGGCATGTGCAAGGTCAATGTCAAGGGCAGGCAGCTTGCTGCCCGGGCGCACAAAACACACCACCTCATGGCCATGGCGCAGCAAGGCGCGCAAGGTGGCTTGCCCAATGGTGCCTGTGGCCCCGAGCAAGAATACGCGTTGCTTGCCCACGGCCGCTTGGCTGCTGCTCATGACAAGCGCCGCGCCCGTTCAATCAAGCGGCGTGCGTTGCGGTAGGTGGGCACCTCCACCCACTGGCCTTCAAACAGCGCGCGGTCTTCGCCCCGTTGCCTGGCCGCCTCGAAGGTGCTGACCAATTCATGCGCACGCGCCACTTCTGCAGCACTGGGCGTCAAGACGGCATTGAGGGCTTGCGCGTGCTCCACCCGTACCAGCGATTTGCTGCGGTAGCCCAGTCGGCGAGCATAGGTGCACTCGTTCACGGCGCCTTGGGTGTCGCTGTAGGTGTAGGGCGCATCAACAGGTTCAATGCCTGCAGCTCGGCACTCCAACACAAAGCGACGCCTTGCATGGTCAAGCTCAATAGCATCGGGTGCGCGTTCGGCGCACAGGTCGTTGGCCAGGTCTTCAGCGCCCAGCAAAGCGCTGCGCACACGTGGGCTGGCAGCGGCCATCTCACGCACACACACCACGCCCAAGGCGGTTTCGCAAACCGGCATGATTTCTGTGCTGCCCGCAGGCATGCCCAGCGTGTGTTCCCAGTCGGTGATGGCCGCATCAAGTTGAACCATCTGCGCTGCGCTGGCGGCCATGGGGTAGCCAATCACATCAGCCCGGGCTTGCATGGCCGCTGCCAGGTCCAGCGGGCCCTCAGCGTCAAGCTGGTTGATGCGTATGCACACCAAGGCGCCAGCATCGCGCCACAGCTGGGCCACCGCGCCCAGATCGAGGCGGGCTTGCGCCCTGAGCTCGGGGGGGGTGAAGTCTTCCAGGTCGAGAATCAAGCCGTCAGCACCGCTGCGTGCCATGGCCTCGTGGGTCGGGCGGTGGGCGCCCGGGCCAAACAACCAGGTGCGCCGAAGTTCAGGGGGTTTGCGTGTCATGACTGTTGAAAGGGTCAGGCGTGAGCCTGTTGCCAGATCTCACGGTGTTGCCATTGTTGTGTGATGGCTTGGGCCACTTCTGCGGCCAAGCTTTGCACCTCTTGAGGGGGTGTGCTGTTGGCAAACCCACTCATGCGCACCACACTGACTTGCTCGTCAGCCAGCTGGTAGCTGATGGTGACCAGAGGCTTGCCCCCAGCGCGGGGTCGCACCGAGGCCATGAGTTCATGGCCTTGGACGCAAGCCTCAATGTAGTTGGCTGCGCAATGCTGCATGGTCTGGCCTTCTTTCCAAATGTCCAGAGCAGAGTCGAAAAAGACAATCTCGAACTTCTCATCGGGCCAATGCACATCCAGGTCTATGCGCCAATGGCGGCTGTGTTCAAGCACGGCACGCACATGCGCTTGGTCGCTCAACAAATGACGCAGCAAGGCCGCCACGCTGCATTGCTGCAACCAAGCCGCCGAGGGTTGGTGTTTGTCGGCCCAATGTGCAAAGTGGTAGATCTTGTCGAGCAAGAGCGCGCGCTCGGCAGCTTGCCCTTGTTCATACAGCAGGCCCAAGCGCAACATCAGGCGGCCCAGGGCGCTGTGCTCGTCCCACAGGTCGGCGCTGCGCACAGGGCTGTTGGGGTTTTCGCGCAAGTGCATGAGCCTGTGCATCAAAGGCAGGTGCAGGCCATGGCGAAAACCAAACAACTGCAACAGGTGCGCCAAGTTGATGGCCCTTTGCGGGCCGCTGACCGACGCTTCAAAATAGGGCATGAATTCTTGCATCCAGGCCGTGCCGTGCTGGTGCAGCAAGCGCCAGGTGACGGGCTTGATGCCTTGCGCGATCAGGTAGTCTTTCATGGCGGCTGGCCGGGCCCCTTGAGGGGGCAGGTCTGGCTCGACCAGCGCGTAAAGCGCCAGCAGTTGCGGCGCCTCGGTCAACAGCCTGGCATCTTCTTGTTGGCGTGGCAAAGCCCGGTTGTAATCGGCCATGCGCGGGTTGCGTCCTGTTGCGCCAGCAAAAATGGCGCGCAGGTTCGAGAGCACTTGCGCATTCAGGGCCAATGCGCTTTTGACTTGCGCGCGCACCCTTGTGGCTGTGGGTGTTGTCCAGTGGTGGTGAACCATTTGCGCCAACAGCCAATCAATGTACTGACGCACATCCAAGGCATGGTGCGGGTGACGCTCGTTGAGGATACGGCGCAAACCTTGGCCCAGGGGCAAGGTCCAGCGGCTCTCAAACGGGCCGCCTTCAGCCACCACCGTGGATTCTTTGCGTCGCTCCAAAGACCAACACTGCTGCTCGTCTTGTGTCCAGGCGTAGCAAGCCACCGTACCCTGAGGCGCCATCTGATAAATGAAGCCACCCATGACTTGCAGGTGGCGTACGCCCCCACTTGCTTGTTCGGTCTCGACGGGGCAAGCCAAGATGCTGCCGATGCGTTGCTCCAAGGCCCCGACCAGCCCCGGGTGGTGCATGGCTTGCCAAGCAGAGGGCACGGGCGGCATCCATGCAGGCAACGCGGCAGGCGCATCGATCACCGTTGGCTCAAAACCAAGGTGGTGGCTGAGCTGGGTGCTGGTTTTGCCGAGGGTGTGCGTGATGGTCATGTCCTCTTCAAGTGAGCGGCTGCAAAGGCGCACCCGGCTGTCTTGACGTGGTGAAACCATTATGGTTTTTGTCGTTCACGCCCACAAGGTAGGAATC
The DNA here is from genome assembly GCA_002454975.1 of Hylemonella sp. UBA6679. Classification (GTDB taxonomy): domain Bacteria; phylum Pseudomonadota; class Gammaproteobacteria; order Burkholderiales; family Burkholderiaceae_C; genus Hylemonella. The sequence goes on along the minus strand of DKJZ01000083.1, from coordinate 12,430 downwards.
AACCCAAGGCTTGGCGCGTGCTAACAAAACAACGCCCAGCATACCCTAGGGTTTACACCAAGGGTGGGAGAGGGTGCGAAGAGGAAAATATGGTTATTGAACATAACATTTTTCGTGTATGACCACTTCCAATCCCATCCTTGAACGAGCACTTAGCCAGGGGCTGACGATGGACATCCAAGGCCAGGTGGCCGTGGTGGGCCTGAGCCGGCCAACCAAACGCAACGCACTCAACGACGGCTTGGTGGAGGCCTTGCGCGATGTGTTTCAAAACCTGCCCACCGAGGTGGCTGCGGCCGTCATTCACGGCCAGGGCGAGCACTTCTGCGCGGGGCTGGACCTGTCTGAGCTCAAAGAGCGCGATGCTGGCGCGGGTGTGCTGCACTCGCGCAGCTGGCATGTGGCGCTCAATGCAATTGAGCAAGGGCGGGTGCCGGTGGTGGCTGCTTTGCATGGCGCGGTGGTGGGCGGTGGGCTTGAGCTGGCCTCGGCCTGCCACATCCGCGTGGCCGACGAGAGCACGTTTTATGCTTTGCCTGAGGGCACACGTGGCATCTTTGTGGGCGGGGGTGGTTCTGTGCGCATCCCCAAACTCATAGGCGCTGCCCGCATGACCGACATGATGCTCACCGGTCGGGTTTACAACGCGCAAGACGGCGAGCGCATTGGCCTGGCCCAGTACCTGGTGCCTGTAGGGGACGCGCTCAGCCATGCCATCACGCTGGCCACACGCATTGCCACCAACGCGCCCTTGACCAACTTCGCGCTCATGCACGCCTTGCCCCGCATCGCCGAGCAAGCCGCGGACCACGGCTTTTTCACCGAAGCGCTGATTTCTTCTATTGCGCAAGCCGACCCGCAAGCCAAGGCACGCGTGAATGCCTTTTTGCAGGGCAAAGCGGCCAAGGTCACCAAGGCTTGAAGACCTGTATGCAGCAACCTAGGCCTTCATCATGAGCATCAAATTTCGCCCTTTGACGTTTGGCGTGACCCGCGTGGCCCTGCGCGAGGGCTCGCCCGGTGTGCGTTACATGCAAGCCGATCAAGCCTTGCAACCTTACCCCGAGCGCCTGACCGACAGGCTCAAACATTGGGCGCACACAGCCCCTGAGCGCAGCTTTTTGGCGCGTCGCATCAAGCGCGATGACGGCAGTTTGGGGGACTGGCAGCACATCACCTACGCGCAGGCTTGGGCCACGGCACGCAACATTGCCCAAGCCCTGATTGACCGCGGGCTCAACGCCGAGCGGCCCGTGGTGATTTTGAGTGAAAACAGCCTCGAGCACGGCCTTTTGTCTTTGGGCTGCTTGGTGGCTGGGGTGCCGTTTGTTCCCACATCGCCACCGTATTCGCTCATCAGCCAGGACTACGACAAGCTCAAACATGTGCTGCGCACCGTGACACCTGGTATGGTGTTTGCAGCCGATGCGCGCTATGCCAAAGCCATTGCTGCCACCGTGGGCGAAAACGTTGAAGTGGTCATGGCGCAGGGCGACGTGCCTGGCCGCGCGGTGAGCACGTTTGAGCAGTTGTGCCAAACCCCTGCAGGACCTGATGTTGATGCAGCCATGGCCGCCACAGGGCCAGACACCATCGCCAAATTTTTGTTCACCAGTGGGTCGACCAAATTGCCCAAGGCAGTGATCAACACCCAACGGCTGTGGTGCTCTAACCAGCAACAAATGGCGCAATCCATGCCGGTGTTGGCGCAGCAGCCCCTGGTGCTGGTCGATTGGCTACCCTGGAACCACACCTTTGGCGGCAACCATAACTTTGGCATGGTGGTGTTCCATGGGGGCACGCTCTACATCGACGACGGCAAGCCCACGCCCGCTCTCATGCACGAGACCCTGCGCAACCTGCGCGAGGTTGCGCCCACGGTGTACTTCAATGTGCCCACCGGGTTTGAAGCCATCGCACAGGCCATGCAAACCGACGATGTGTTGCGTAAAAATTTGCTCTCGCGTGTGCAGATGTTCTTTTACGCAGGCGCGGCCCTGGCCCAACCCGTGTGGGACAGTTTGTATGCCTCGCAAGAGCGCGAAATTGGCGAACGTATCGTGATGACCACAGGCCTGGGCATGACCGAGTCTGGGCCGTTCGGGATTTTTGTCACCAACCCGCATGTGCGCGCCGGCGATTTGGGCGTGCCCACCCCAGGCATGGCACTCAAACTGGTTGCCACTGGCGACAAAACCGAGGTACGTTACCGTGGCCCCAATGTCACGCCAGGTTATTGGCGTGCGCCCAAAGAAACCCAGGAGGCCTTTGATGAAGAAGGCTTTTTCTGCACGGGCGATGCCGTCACTTGGATCGATGAAAGCAACCCCCATCTGGGCCTGAAGTTCGATGGTCGCATTGCCGAAGATTTCAAGCTCGCCACGGGCACCTTTGTGAGTGTTGGGCCTTTGCGCGGAAAAATCATCGCTGCTGGTGCGCCTTATGTTCAAGATGCCGTCATCACCGGCCTGAACATGAAAGAGGTGGGCGCCATGATTTTCCCCACCCCCGCTGTGCGTGCCTTGAGTGGCCTGGGTGCCCAAGCGAGCCTGGCAGAGGTCTTGCAAGCCCCGGCTGTGCTTGCGCATTTTCAAGCCGTGGTCAACACCTTGGCTCAGCAAGCCACGGGCAGCGCCAACCGCGTCGCGCGTTTGTGTTTGCTGGCCGAGCCGCCCACCATTGACAAAGGCGAAATCACCGACAAGGGCTCGATCAACCAACGCTCGGTGCTCGCGCACCGCGCTGAGTTGGTGCAGGCGCTGCATGACGACACCTGCCCCAACACCCTCAAGCCCACGGTCTAAACGGCTTTTGTAGCCCCACCAAACAGACAAGCCCATGAGCAAAACCGTTGTGTATGAGGTGCAGGTGACCTTTGGGGACTGCGACCCCGCTGGCATTGTGTTCTTCCCGAATTTTTCCAAGTGGATGGACGCTTCTTCTTTGAATTTTTTCGTCAAATGTGGCGTGCTGCCATGGCGCGAACTGGTCAAAACGCGCGGCATCATCGGCACCCCTTTGTTAGAAATCAACACCCGATTCATCCGCCCAGCCACTTACGGCGAAACCCTGCAGGTGCACACCAGCGTGCAAGAGTGGCGCGACAAAGTCTTTGTGCAAAAGCATGTGGTCATGCGTGGCGACACCGTGCTGTGCGAAGGCACCGAGGTGCGTGCGTTTTGCATCAAACACCCGGACGACCCCGACCGCATCAAAGCCATTGCGGTGCCGCAAGACATCAAAGACTTGTGCAGCAACTAGCACCATGAACCATTACCAAGCACCCGTTGACGACCTGCTGTTTGTCCTGCAGCAGGTGCTGGACGCCCCCGCGCAATGGCAAGCACTGCCCGCTTACGCGCAGGTGGATGCTGGCCTGATGGCCCAGGTGCTCCAGGAGGCGGCCAAGTTTGTCGATGAGGTCGTGGCGCCCTTGAGCCGCACCGGCGACGAGGTGGGTGCACAGTGGCACCAAGGCGCGGTCACCATGCCGCCCGGCTTCAAAGAGGCCTACCAAGCTTTTTGGCAAGCAGGCTGGCCTTCGCTGAGCGCTGCGCCCGAAGACGGCGGCCAGGGCTTGCCCGCGGTGCTCGCGCAGGTTTTGTATGAAATGCTCAGCGCGGCCAACCACGGTTGGACCATGGCCCCAGGTCTGTTGCACGGCGCCTACGAATGCATCAAGCACCACGCCAGCGACGCGCTCCAATCGCAATACCTGCGCAAAGTTGCCAGCGGCGAGTGGCTGGCCACCATGTGCCTGACCGAGCCGCACGCTGGCTCTGACCTGGGCTTGGTGCGTACCAAGGCGGTGGCGCAACCCGATGGCAGTTTTGCCTTGAGTGGCACCAAAATTTTCATCTCTGGTGGCGAGCACGACCTCACTGACAACATCGTGCACTTGGTCTTGGCGCGTCTGCCCGATGCGCCCGCTGGCCCCAAAGGTTTGTCGTTGTTTTTGGTGCCCAAGTTTTACCCCGATGGCTCACGCAGTGAGGTGCACTGCGAGCGCATTGAAGAAAAAATGGGCCTGCATGCCAGCCCCACGTGCGTGATGCGCTTTGACCAAGCGGTGTCTTGGCTGGTGGGCGAGCCGGGCAAAGGTTTGGCGGCCATGTTTGTGATGATGAACGCGGCACGCTTGCACGTGGCTTTGCAAGGCGTGGGCCTGCTCGATGCGGCCTGGCAAAAAGCCCATGCGTACGCGCATGAGCGTCGGCAAATGCGCGCGCCTGTTCGCCAGGCAGGCACAGAGCCCGCAGACCTCATCGCCCAGCACCCAGCGGTGCGTCGCATGCTCGACACCCAGCGTGCCTGGGTCGATGGCGCGCGCGTGCTGGCTTACACAACGGCGCTTGAGCTCGACCGCATCCAACACGCCCAAGGCCCCGCCAAAGAGGCCGCCCAGCGCTGGTGCGCCCTGGTCACGCCGGTGATGAAAGCCGTGTGCACCCACCAGGCTTTCCATGGCGGCAGCGACTGCCTGCAGGTGTTGGGTGGGCACGGCTATGTGCGTGAGTGGGGTGTGGAGCAGATCGTGCGCGATGCCCGCGTGGCCATGATTTACGAAGGCACCAACGAAATCCAGGCCATCGACCTGTTGGTGCGCAAAGTGCTGCCCGACGGTGGCATGGCCTTGGGGGCCTTGCTGGATGGGCTGCTGCACGACCTGCCCCAGGCTGCAGGTGCGCGTGTCGAGCAGCTGCGCGCACTGACCCACAGCGTGCTCAAGGCCGCTGCGCAAGACGCCACGCTGCCCTACCGCGTGGCCGATGACTACCTGCGTGCTTTGGGTTTGGTACTGCTGGATTGGGCCTGGTGGCGCATTCGCCGCGCGCTCCACAACCCCTCGCCCGAGCAGGCGCAGCGCTGGCTGGCACCCGCGCAGGCCCTGGACCAATGGGTCTTGCCCGAGTTTGAAATGCGCTGCGCCATCATCACGCAGCAATGCGCACGCCCCGCATCTGTGTCTGTTTGAGGCGCACGCCCTCGCATGCCCTGGCCACCGGTTCCCGCCCTGATTGCGCACCGGGGCGCTAGCGCGTCTTTCCCCGAGCACACCCTGGAGGCTTACCGCCAAGCCATCTTGGAGGGTGCGGACGTGATCGAGCCCGACCTCGTCATCACCCGCGACGGTGTTTTGGTCGCGCGCCACGACAATGTGTTGGCCCGGGTTGATGCGCAAGGCCGCATGCTGGAGGCCACCACCAATGTGCATGAGCTGGCGGAATTTGCTGCGCGTTGTTGCCGCAAAACCATCGACGGCGTCGACATGCGCGGCTGGTTTGTAGAAGACTTCACCTTGGCCGAGCTCAAAACCCTGCGCGCACGCGAGCGTTTGCCGCATTTGCGCCCAGCCAGCGCACAGCACAACGACGCATTTGACATTCCCACCTTCGACGACATCATCAACCTGGCCAAACACCAAGCGTTGCGCATGCCTGACCACGTCATAGGCGTGGAGCCAGAAACCAAGCACCCCAGCTATTTTCAAAGCATAGGTCTGCCACTCGAGCCCGCTTTGCTGGCAGTCTTGCAGCAACACGGCTGGAACCACCGCGGTGCACCTGTGGTGGTTCAGTCCTTTGAGGTGAGCAACCTCAAAGCCTTGCGCCAGTGCTCAGACCTCCGTTTAGCCCAGCTTGTGGATCTGCACGGTGGACCTGCGGATGGGCAGGCGCAAGGCCTGAGCTATGCGCATATGCAATCTTCAAAAGGCTTGGCAGACATCGCTGCCTATGCCGATGTGGTGGCGCCCCACAAAGAATGGGTGCTGCCTTGGCGGCGAGATGCCCAAGGCCGAGCCCTGGACCTGCTCGCACCCACAGCGTTGGTGCAAAACGCGCACGCCTTGGGCTTAGCGGTGCAAGTCTGGACCGTACGGCCAGAAAACTTCTTTTTACCTGCTGTTTTTCAGGTGAGCGAGGGTGCAGACGATGCACAGCATGGCCACACCCATCGTGAAGTCACGGCTTACCTTGACGCTGGGGTGGATGCTTTGTTTTGCGACGACACTGCCTCAGCCCGCGCTGCCATAGACGCTTGGTTGGCCTGAGGCCGCAGGCCGGCACAAAGCAGACCCAGCCCCTTGGGCTCGACCTACAATGCGCGGTGACTCACCACACGTTTTTAGGGAAAGACACATGCAAGTCGCAGCCGCCATTTTCAAAGCCTACGACATTCGAGGCATTGTCCCCTCCACCCTGAATGAGGCGGTGGCTTTGGGTTTGGGTCGCGCCTTTGGCACGGCAGCGCAGGCACTGGGTCAGCGCGTGGTGGCGGTGGGCCGAGATGGACGTTTGAGTGGCCCTGCCTTGAGCCGCGCGCTGATGGAAGGCTTGATGCAAGCCGGCATCGAGGTCATCGATGTTGGCGCTGTGACCACCCCCATGCTGTATTTCGCAGCCAACACCTTGTGCCAAAGCGGCATTCAAGTCACCGGCAGCCACAACCCGGCCGACTACAACGGTTTCAAGATGGTGTTGGCCGGCCGTGCCATTTACGGCGAGGATATTTTGGCCCTGCGCCGCACCATGGAAGACGAAAGCTGGGTGCTGCGCGAAGGTGGCTCGGTGCGCAGTGCGGATGTGCTGGCCGACTACACCGGCCGCATCACGCAAGATGTGAAGCTCTCGCGCCCCATGCGTATCGTGGTTGATTCGGGCAATGGCATAGCCGGCGCCTCGGCCCCAGGCATCTTGCGTGCTTTGGGTTGCGAGGTCACCGAGCTTTTCAGCGAGGTCGATGGCACCTTCCCCAACCACCACCCAGACCCCAGCAAGCCCGAAAATTTGCGTGACGTGATGGCTGCCTTGCAGTCGGGCGATGCCGAGCTTGGCTTGGCCTTTGACGGTGATGGAGACCGCTTGGGCATCGTCACCAAAGACGGCCAAAATATTTTCCCTGACCGGCAAATGATGCTGTTTGCGCAAGATGTGCTCTCGCGGGTGCCTGGCGGCACCATCGTGTTTGATGTGAAGTGCTCGCAGCGCTTGGCACCGGCCATTGAGGCCGCTGGCGGTCAGGCCTTGATGTTCAAAACCGGCCACTCCCTCATCAAAGCCAAAATGAAAGAGGTCGACGCCCCCTTGGGTGGCGAAATGAGCGGGCACATCTTTTTCAAAGAGCGCTGGTTCGGTTTTGATGACGGCACCTACGCGGGTTGCCGCTTGCTCGAAATTCTCAGCCGATCTGCAGATGCCAGCGCGGTGCTCAACGCCTTGCCCACCAGTTTTTCCACCCCTGAGCTTAATGTGAAATGTGCCGAGGGCGAGCCCCACGCCTTGGTCAAGCAGCTCGAGGCTGCGGTGCAAACGCCTGAGTTTTTACGTGAGGCCTCGGGCGCACGTATTTCCACCATTGACGGTGTGCGCGTTGATTGGACGGATGGCTTTGGGCTGATTCGCGCCTCCAACACCACCCCAGTGCTGGTGCTGCGTTTTGAGGGGCACAACCCGCAGGCGCTGTCTCGCATCGAGGCCACCATGCTTGCGCTGCTCAGGTCCGTCAAAGCCGATGCCACCCTGGATCAGGCCGCGCACTGAACGCATTGAACATCCTGATCGTCAAACTCTCCTCGCTGGGCGACGTGGTGCACGCCATGCCGGCCGTGCAGGACATCTTGGCTGCCCATCCGAATGCGCGCATCGACTGGGTGGTTGAGCGCGCCTTTGCCCCGCTGGTCTCGCGCTGCGCTGGGGTGCAGCGCGTCATCCCCTGCGAGTTGCGACGTTGGCGTAAATCGCCCTGGCGCGCCAGCACCCGCGCTGAGTGGCGTTTATTCACGCAAGACTTGCAGCAGCAGGCTTACGACTTGGTGATTGACCTGCAGGGGCTCACCAAATCGGCCTTGGTGGCCAGATTGGCCCGCCTCACACCCGCTGGTGCGCGCGTGGCCATGGCCAACCGCACCGAGGGGTCTGGGTACGAGGCGCCCACGCGCTGGGTGGCAGACCGCGCCTACCCCATGGTCCCACACAGCCACGCCCTCACACGCTCGCGCGATGTGTGTGCCATGGCGCTTGGGTATGCAGTACCAAACTTTATAAGTTTTGGCCTTCAAGCCCGCATAGATATTAAAGAAGACGCTCCTGAAAACGTAGCAAGGGTAGCTTTTGTGCACGGCACCTCGCGCGCTGACAAAGAGTGGCCTTTTGAGCATTGGGTGGCCCTGGGTCAGCGTTTGCACGACCATGGCCTGGGTGTGGATGTGCTGCACGGCAACGATGCCGAAGAGGCTCGCTCGCACGCTTTGGCTCAGCGCATCCCTGGCGCTGTGGTATGGCCGCGTTTGCGTCTGGATGCGCTCACCGACCGCCTGGCCACTAGTGCTGGGGTCGTAGGCGTGGACTCAGGCTTGAGCCACATTGCGGTGGCCTTGAACCTGCCACATGTGCAAATTTATAACTTCGACACAGCCTGGCGCACAGGGCCCTTGCCCCAAGGCCCACGGGTGCGTCAACAGGCGGTGTTTGCCCAGCCTACCCCCGATGTGGCCACCGTATGGCAAGCCTGGCAGGCTGTGGCTGCGGCGTGATGGCTCGCCTGGCTCTGCGCATCTACAGCGGCGTGATGCGGCTGCTGCAGCCGTGGCTGGTTCGCAAGCTTCAGGGGCGCGCCCTCAAAGAGCCTGGGTACGCTCACGCCATCGGCGAGCGCTTTGGCCAGTACACCTCAACGCCTTGGGTGGCCGATGGCCGCACCCTGTGGGTGCATGCGGTTTCTTTGGGTGAAACCCGCACCGCAGCCTTGTTGGTGCAAGCCTTGCGCGCGCGCGTGCCAGGCATGCGCTTGCTCCTGACCCACGGTACGGCCACTGGCCGGCAAGAGGGCCTGGCCCTGCTGCAGCCCGGTGACGCGCAAGCCTGGCTGCCCTGGGACACCCCGCAAGCCACACGCGAATTTTTCATGCATCACCGCCCAGCCTTGGGCATCTTGCTCGAAACCGAGGTGTGGCCCAACCTGATCGACCAAGCCAAGCAGTTGGGTGTGCCCATGGTGTTGGCCAATGCCCGCATGAGCGAAAAATCCATGCGCCAGGCGATGCGCCTTGGCGTGTTGTCCAGGCCAGCCTTTGCTGGTTTGAGCGCGGTGTACGCACAAACGCCGCAGGATGCCGCGCGTTTGCAAACCTTGGGCGCGCCACGTGTCGAGGTGTTTGGCAACCTCAAGTTTGATGCCACACCCAACGCGGCCCAGTGCCAGCAGGGCCGGGCCTGGCGAGCTTTGGGTTCGCGCCCGGTGGTCATGCTGGCAAGCTCGCGCGAAGGCGAAGAAGCAGCCTTGCTCGACCTGGTGCGCGCCTTAGGGGCGCCGGTGCAGTGGCTGCTGGTGCCGCGACATCCCCAGCGTTTTGACGAGGTCGCTGCGCTGGTGGTGGCCCGGGGCCTGAGCCTGTCGCGCCGCTCTGGCTGGACCGATGCGCCGCAGCCTGCTGATGTGTGGCTGGGCGACTCTTTGGGCGAGATGGCGATGTATTACAGCCTGAGCGATGTGGCTTTGCTCGGAGGAAGCTTTGAAGCCTTGGGTGGGCAAAACTTGATTGAGGCCGCAGCGTGCGGCTGCCCAGTGCTCATGGGCCCGCACACCTTCAATTTCATGCAGGCCGCAGAGCTGGCCTTAGACGCTGGTGCCGCGCTGCGCTGCGCGGATGTGCGCCAAGCGCATGACCGTGCGGTTGCCCTGGTTCAAAGTCCCGAGCAGGCACAGATGCACCAAGCGGCATTGCATTTTGCCCGGGCGCACCGCGGTGCGGCTCAACGCACCGCCCAGGCACTGGCGGCCTGGCTCAAGGGCTGATTATTTGGCCAGCAGGGCGTTGACCATGGCCACGTCTTCAGCTTTGAGCTGACCGCTGGCCTGACGCAGTTTGAGCCCACCCACCAGCACGTCGTAGCGGGCCTTGGCCAGGTCGCGTTTGGTTTGGAAAAGCTGGCTCTGTGCATTGAGCACATCGATGTTGATGCGCACGCCCACCTGGTAACCCAGCTTGTTGGCATCGAGCGAGCTTTGGCTCGAAGCCTCTGCAGCCTCCAGTGCTTTGACCTGGCCCAGCCCGGACGACACCCCAAAAAATGCAGCGCGGGTGGCCTGCGAGATGTTGCGCGTGGTGGCTTCCAGATCGCTGCGCGCTTTTTCCACCAAGGACAGGGTTTCCTTGATGCGGTTTTGCGTGAAGAACCCGCCAAACAGCGGCAAGTTGAACGACAGGCCCACAATGCCGGTGGTGGTTTTGGAGGTCACCGCAGACACGGTGGTGCCGTTGGAAGCGTCTTGGTAGGCGTAGCTGGCCGTGAGGTCCAGCGTGGGTTTGTGGCCTGCCTCGGCTTTTTTCACCTCCAGCTCTGCCACCTCCAGGGCAATGCGCGCCTGGCGGATTTGCGGGTGCGCATCAACAGCGAGTTGGGTCCACTGGTTGACATCGTTGGGCAGCAAAGCGGGCAGCTGCGAGCCGGCCAAACCCACGGGCTTGACGTTGCTGCGACCCACCAATTGCTCAAGTGCCAAGCGCTTGACGCGCAAGTCGTTGTCGGCTGCGATTTCTTGGGCCACCACCAGGTCAAAGCGGGCTTGTGCTTCGCGTGTGTCGGTGATGGTGGCGGTACCTACTTCAAAGTTGCGCTTGGCTGAGGCGAGCTGTTCAGCCACCGCGGTTTTTTGGGCTTGCACAAAAGTCAGGGTGTCTTGAGCGCCTAAGGTATCAAAGTAAGCCTGGCTGGTACGCACGATCAGGTCCTGCTCGGCGGTGCTGAGCTGCTCGCGTGCCACATCGGCCTGACGCCGACCCTGCTCGTAGTTGGCCACGTTGATGGGGCGGTACAAAGGCTGGCTGGCGCTGAGGGTGGCACCCGAGTTCACAAACGTGCGGTTGAACACTTGGTTGGGTGCCGTGGTGTCAAGCACATTGACCTGACCCGAGGTCTGCGTGGCCCCCAGGTTGAGGGTGGGCAGCAGACCCGCGCGCGCTTCTTGCGACAAAAACACATTGGCCTGCGCTTGCGATTTCGCCGCCATGTAGGCCGCGTCGTACCCGCGCGCTGCCTCGTAGAGTTCTTGCAGACTTTGGGCGTGGGCGGGCAGGGTGGCTGCACCCACCAGGGCGCAGACCAGGGACAGACGGAATCGGCTCATGGAGACACTTTCAAAAACAAATCTAGGCACCAAGCGGGTGTGGCAAGGTCGTGTCACTGCGGCCAGGCCATCACACCGCCAGCAATGTTGGCCAGCGTTGGGTAGCCCTGCTCTTGCAGGAACATGGCCACGCGCTGGCTGCGCATGCCAGCGTGACACAGCACCGCGATGGGGCGTTGCGGGTCGATGTCTGCCAGGCGATCAGGAACGGTTCCCATGGGGATGGTGAGCACTTCAAAACCCGCAGGTTTGACCGAGATCACAGCAAGTTCATGGGGCTCGCGCACATCGAGCACCAGGGGCAAGCCTGCCCCCGTGTGCTGGGCAAACCAATCGCTCAGGGCGGAAGGGGGGACTTGGTCGATCATGGTCAGAAGCTGAAACGTTCAGTTTCAGGGAAGTGATGCAAACGGGGCGCCACGGTGTCCCACAAGGCGCGCTTGCCAAAGGCTTGGGGTCCGGTACGGGTGATGAGGGTGGCGCACATCACAGGCTCATCGCCCACAATGGCCAGCAGGCGGCCACCCACTTTGAGTTTGTCACGCAAGAAGTCGGGTACACGGGCCACGGAGCCGCTCAAAACGATGGCATCAAACTGGCCGCTGACCGACTCGGGCAAGGCGCCGTCGGCTTGCAGCACTTCAACATGGCGCACGCCGGCTTTTTGCAAGTTGGCGCGCGCCATGGCGGCCAGCTCAGGGTGAATTTCCAGGCTCACCACACGCTTGGCGCTGTGGGCAAGCAGCGCAGCCATGTAGCCCGAACCCGTGCCGATTTCCAGCACCGCGTCGCTGCTTTGCAAGGCGAGGTCTTGCAACATGCGGGCCTCTAAGCGCGGCGCAAGCATGCACTCGTCGCGCACCATGGCCTCGTGGCTGCTGCCCAGCAAGGGGATTTCCATGTCCACAAAGGCCAGTGCCTGGTGGGCCGAGGGGACGAATTCTTCACGTTTGACGACCGACAGCAGCTCGAGCACCCGGGTGTCCAGAACATCCCAGGGGCGGATTTGCTGTTCAATCATGTGGCTGCGGGCAAGTTCAATGTTCATTGTTCGGTCCATAAAAGGTCAATTTTACCGAGGTGAGCCGCGCCATAGGCGCCTTAACCAGTTCGAGAAATCATCCATGTAGCAATACACCACCGGCACCACCACCAGCGTGAGCACCGAGGAGGTGATGACGCCCCCGATCACCGCCTGCCCCATGGGCGCGCGCTGTTCGGAGCCTTCGGTCAAGGCAAAGGCCAAGGGCACCATGCCAAAAATCATGGCCAGTGTGGTCATCAGGATGGGGCGCAGCCGCAC
>DKJZ01000112.1 GCA_002454975.1 Hylemonella sp. UBA6679 | reverse complement strand
GATGATGATGACGTTGCGGAAATCCGCCTTGCGGCCGTTGTTGTCCGTCAGCGTGCCGTGGTCCATCACCTGCAGCAGCACGTTGAAGATGTCGGGGTGCGCTTTCTCAATCTCGTCGAGCAGCAAGACCGCGTGCGGCTTTTTGGTGACCGCTTCGGTCAGCAGACCGCCTTGGTCGAAGCCCACATAGCCGGGGGGCGCGCCAATCAAGCGGCTCACCGCATGGCGCTCCATGTACTCCGACATGTCAAAGCGAATCAGGTCGATGCCCAGGATGTAGGCGAGTTGTTTGGCCGCTTCGGTTTTGCCCACGCCGGTGGGGCCGCTGAACAAGAAGGAGCCAATCGGCTTGTCGGGCTTGCCCAAACCAGAGCGGGCCATCTTCACCGCTGAGGCCAAGACCTCGAGCGCTTTGTCCTGGCCAAACACCACGCTCTTCAAATCACGCTCGATGGTTTGGAGCTTGCTGCGGTCGTCGTTGGACACATTCGCGGGGGGAATGCGCGCAATTTTGGCCACGATGTCTTCAATCTCGGCCTTGCCAATCGTTTTCTTACGCTTAGACGCGGGCAAGATGCGCTGGGCCGCACCGGCCTCGTCAATCACGTCAATCGCCTTGTCGGGCAAATGGCGGTCGTTGATGTACTTGGCGCTCAACTCAGCCGCGGCTTGCAAAGCGGCCACCGCGTACTTGACGTTGTGGTGCTCTTCAAAACGGGACTTGAGGCCCTTCAAGATGTCGATGGTTTCGGGCACGGTGGGCTCGACCACATCCACTTTTTGGAAGCGGCGTGAGAGCGCTGCGTCTTTCTCGAAAATGCCACGGTACTCGGTGAAGGTGGTGGCACCAATGCACTTGAGCTGACCGCTGGAGAGCGCAGGCTTGAGCAAGTTGGACGCATCGAGCGTGCCGCCTGATGCCGCACCCGCACCGATCAAGGTGTGGATTTCGTCGATGAACAAAATCGCGTTGGGCTTGTCTTTGAGGGACTTGAGCACGCCTTTCAAGCGCTGCTCAAAATCGCCGCGGTACTTGGTACCAGCGAGCAAAGCACCCATGTCGAGCGAGTACACCTGCGACTCGGCCAGAATTTCTGGCACGTCGCTTTGGGTGATGCGCCAGGCCAGGCCCTCGGCAATCGCGGTTTTGCCCACGCCGGCCTCACCCACCAGCAGTGGGTTGTTTTTGCGGCGACGGCACAAAATTTGAATCACGCGCTCGACCTCGTAGGCGCGGCCAATCAACGGGTCAATCTTGCCCTCTTTGGCGGCCTGGTTCAGGTTGAGGGTGTATTGCTCCAGGGGCGAGGCTTTTTCGCTCTTCTCAGGCGCGCCCTCGTCGCTCTCGGGCTGACCTTCGGGCTTGGAGGGCTCTGGCGGCTCGCTCTTTTTGATGCCGTGGGCGATGAAATTCACCACGTCCAAACGGGTCACGCCCTGCTGGTGCAGGTAGTAGACCGCGTGCGAATCTTTCTCGCCAAAAATCGCCACCAGCACATTGGCGCCGGTGACTTCTTTTTTACCGCTTCCGGTGGACTGCACGTGCATGATGGCGCGCTGGATCACGCGCTGGAAACCCAGGGTGGGCTGGGTGTCCACGTCATCGGTGCCCGCCACTTGGGGGGTGTTGTCTTTGATGAAATTGGCCAACGACTTGCGCAGGTCGTCGATGTTGGCCGAGCAGGCGCGCAGCACCTCCGCGGCGCTGGGGTTGTCAAGCAGGGCAAGCAACAGGTGCTCCACGGTGATGAACTCGTGGCGCTGCTGGCGTGCTTCAACAAACGCCATGTGCAGACTGACTTCTAACTCTTGGGCAATCATGTGACTTCCTTTTGCCTAGCTCTGTGGTTTAACTGTAATCCGAATTGCCCGTTTTTTACGGCTGGCGGCGTATTAATCCACCGGCTCGCTGACGCACTGCAGCGGGTGACCCGCCTTGTGCGCCGCCTCAAGCACGCGGTCCACCTTGGTGGCTGCCACGTCCTTGGTGAAGACGCCGCACACACCTTTGCCGTCCAGATGGATCTTGAGCATGATGCGCGTGGCTTCTTCGAGGTCTTTGCTGAAAAATTCTTGGATGATGCCCACCACGAACTCCATGGGGGTGTAGTCGTCGTTGAGCATCACCACCTGGTACATCTGCGGTGGTTGAACTTTCTGGGTTCGCCGCTCCAAAACAACCGAGCCACCGTCGTCCCGCATCGGGCTTTTGGGTGGGGTGGGTGGAGTCGGGGGGGTGGGTTTCGTCGCCATCGTTTCATTCTAGCCAGACCGCATCAGCCTTGCATTTGAAATGGCGACGAAAACACCAGCTTCAAGGGGGTCCGCGCAAGAGGCGCTGTCATTTTTTCAGTCAGAATCAGTGCACCAGCCCCACACGTCTGATTTCGCCATGCCACTCACGCCAAGTTTTCGCAACACCGCCGCCTCCATGCGCCCCCTGGATGCTGCTCACACTCACGGGCTGTGGCTAGCGCTCTATACAGGTCTTAAGACAGGTCTGAAAAGAGGCCTGACAAACACCCTGCTTGGCTTGCTGGGGGGCGTGTTATTTGCCGCTGGCGTCTGCGCCCAGGGCGTGCAAGGCCAGCCACAAATGCAGTTGCCGCGTGTGCAAATCAGCGCAGGCATGCACCTGATTGACGCGCAGGTGGCTGCCAACTTCGAGCAGCGCGCCACGGGCCTCATGCACCGCAAAGAGATGCCCACCAACGAAGGCATGCTGTTTGTGTTTGAGCAGCCCGCGCAGCAATGTTTTTGGATGAAAAACACCCTGCTGCCGCTCACCGCAGCTTTTGTGGCCGACGACGGGCGCATCGTCAACCTGGTGGACATGAAGCCCCAAACCCTGGACTCGCATTGCTCGACCGAGCCGGTGCGCTTTGTGCTGGAAATGAACCAAGGTTGGTTTGCGAAAAAAGGCCTCAAAGCTGGCAACACTTTGCGCAGCAGCTTGTTCAAAAACTAGCCAACGCCTCAAGAGCCGCGGCTCATGACACTTCCTTCAACACAACTTGCCACGTAACTTGCCCCACAATTTGCTACGCTTTTGATAGCTCAAACACCAATGAACAAGGGGGCCTAAGCCCCCTTTTGCATTCAAGCCAGAGATGCCAAACCCTGGGACTTGGATCTCAAGGCGCAGGCTCAAGCCATCATCGAGGCCAAAGCCGCGTTCAGGGTTGGGCTGGGGCGCATGATGGCTTCAAGCTTGGTGAAATCAGGCTTGTAGTAGCCACCAATGTCCACCGGATGGCCCTGCACCGCAGCCAACTCCGCCACGATGGTTTGCTCGTTCTCGGTGAGCTGCTTGGCCAGTGGCGCAAAACTCGCTGCCAATTGTGCGTCTTCAGTTTGCGCGGCCAGCTCTTGCGCCCAGTACATGCCCAGGTAGAACTGGCTGCCCCGGTTGTCGAGCTGACCCGTCTTGGGCGACGGGTTCTTGTTGTTGTCCAACAGTTTGCCGGTGGCCGCGTCCAGGGTTTTGGCCAGAATTTTCGCCTTGTTGTTGTTGGTTTTGATGCCCAGATCCTCCAGGCTGACGGCCAGGGCCAAGAACTCGCCCAGGGAGTCCCAGCGCAGGTGGTTTTCTTCCACCAGCTGCTGCACGTGCTTGGGCGCGGAGCCGCCCGCACCGGTTTCGTACATACCGCCACCGGCCATCAAAGGCACGATGGAGAGCATCTTGGCGCTGGTGCCCAGCTCCATGATGGGGAACAAATCGGTGAGGTAGTCGCGCAGGATGTTGCCGGTGGCGCTGATGGTGTCCAAGCCACGCACCACGCGCTCCAGGGTGTAGCGCATCGCACGCACCTGGCTCATGATCTGGATGTCCAGGCCCGCGGTGTTGTGCTCGTGCAGGTACATCTTGACCTTGGTGATGAGCTGCGCCTCGTGCGGGCGGTACTGGTCGAGCCAGAATACCACTGGCATGCCGGAGTTGCGCGCACGTGTCACAGCCAGCTTGACCCAGTCGCGGATAGCCGCGTCTTTGACCTGGCACATGCGCCAGATGTCGCCGGTTTCCACGTTCTCCGACAGCAGCACCTCGCCGGTGTTGATGTCAGTGATGTTGGCCACGCCGTCTTCGGAAATCTCAAAGGTTTTGTCGTGCGAGCCGTACTCTTCGGCCTGCTGGGCCATCAAGCCCACATTGGGCACGGTACCCATGGTTTTGGGGTCGAAGGCGCCATGCCATTTGCAGAAGTTGATCATCTCCTGGTAGATGCGCGCAAAGGTCGACTCGGGCATCACAGCCTTCACATCCTTCAAGCGGCCATCGGCCCCCCACATCTTGCCGCCGTTGCGGATCATCGCGGGCATGGAGGCGTCCACAATCACATCGTTGGGCGAGTGGAAGTTGGTGATGCCTTTGGCCGAGTCCACCATGGCCAGCTCGGGGCGGCCTTCGTGGCAGGCGTGCAAGTCACGCTTGATCTCGTCTTGCTTGCTTTGGGGCAAGGTGGCGATTTTGTCGTACAGGTTGGCCATGCCGTTGTTCACGTTCACGCCCAGCTCTTCAAACAACTTACCGTGTTTCTCAAACGCGTCTTTGTAGAAGATTTTCACGCAGTGACCAAACACGATGGGGTGCGAGACCTTCATCATCGTGGCTTTGACGTGCAGCGAGAACATCACGCCGGTTTTGTGCGCGTCTTCAATTTCTTTCTCGTAGAACTCCAGCAGCGCTTTCTTGCTCATGAACATGCTGTCAACCACCTCGCGGTCGAGCAACGAGACTTTCTGCTTGAGCACAATGGTTTTGCCGCTCTTGGTGATGAGCTCCATGCGCACATCACGCGGGCGGTCCAGGGTCATCGACTTCTCACCGTGGTAGAAGTCGCCGTGGTGCATGTGCGAGACGTGCGAGCGCGATGCCTGGCTCCACTCGGCCATGCTGTGCGGGTTCTTGCGAGCGAACTCTTTCACAGCGCGGGGCGCGCGGCGGTCCGAGTTGCCTTCACGCAGCACCGGGTTGACCGCGCTGCCAATGCACTTGGCGTAACGCGCGCGGATGGCTTTGTCTTCGTCGGTTTTCGGGGCTTCGGGGAAGTCGGGAATGGCATAGCCCTTGCCCTGCAACTCTTTGATGGCCGCTTGCAACTGGCCCACCGAGGCGCTGATGTTGGGCAGCTTGATGATGTTGGCCTCAGGCTTGAGGGTGAGCTTGCCCAGCTCGGCCAAGTTGTCGGGCACACGCTGCTCGGGGGTCAAAAACTCAGAAAACTCGCCCAAAATGCGGCCCGAAACAGAAATATCGCTGGTGCTCACATGCACACCCGCGGGCGCGGTGAAGGCGCGAATCATGGGCAAAAAGGCGCTGGTGGCCAACAAAGGGGCTTCGTCGGTCAGGGTGTAGATGATGGTGGGCTGGGTCTGGCTCATGGTGGTCTCTTGTGTCTAGGTACAAGCCGCAGATCGCTGGCTGGTTTCAATATTGCCGTATTTTGCTTTCAGAGGTCTGACCCAAAGCCGTTTTTTCGCAATGCATTTTTGCATCGTGAAATAAAACCCCTGCAAACCCATCTTTTTTGACCCTCCAGACGAAAAAAAGGCCCTGAGCCTGGGCTCAGGGCCTTGTTCCTACCGGTCAAGCAAGCCCACTAAATGGGCAGACTCCAACCCGGCGCCAAGCTGTATCAGGCGAAGTTGGCGGCTGCAAAGTCCCAGTTCACCAGCTTGTCGAGGAAAGTCTCCACAAACTTGGGGCGCATGTTGCGGTAGTCAATGTAGTAGGCGTGCTCCCACACGTCCACGGTCAGCAGCGCAGTGTCGCCGGTGGTCAGGGGGGTGCCAGCCGCGCCAGTGTTGACGATGTCGACCGAACCGTCGGCCTTTTTCACCAACCAGGTCCAGCCCGAACCAAAGTTACCCACGGCGCTCTTCACAAACGCTTCTTTGAACGCTGCGTAAGAACCCCACTTGGCGTTGATGGCTGTGGCCAGCGCGCCGGTGGGCTCGCCGCCGCCGTTGGGCTTCATGCAGTTCCAGAAAAAGGTGTGGTTCCAGATTTGAGCTGCGTTGTTGTAGACGCCGCCGCTGGATTTTTTGATGATGGACTCGAGGTCCATGCTCTCAAACTCGGTGCCTTTTTGCAGGTTGTTGAGGTTGACCACATAAGCGTTGTGGTGCTTGCCGTGGTGAAACTCCAAGGTTTCCTGTGAGTAATGGGGGGCCAACGCGTCAATGGCGTAGGGCAAGGCGGGCAAGGTGTGTTCCATGGTGTCCTCTTGGGGTTGGGTGGTTTGAATGTGGCGGGTGCCAACAACGCGCTGTCAACCGCTGCATCTTGCATTGTAGAAAGGTTATGGCTTGTCTTTGGGCCTCGTCCTCGCTTATTCGCACAGAGCTTGGGGTTAAGCAGACGCAGCGCGCTTGGGCGTGACAGCTTCCACGCGCAAGCCCAAGACCCCGTCTTTGAGCGTGGCTGAGACGGCCTGTCCAATCTGGACCGGGGCCACGCTGGTGAGGGTGCGGCCCTGCTCGTCGCTCAGCCAGGCATAGCCGCGCTCGAGCACCAAAGCCGGGTCGAGCAGGCCCAGCTTGAGGCTGGCACGCCCGAGCCGGTCTTGCGCTTGTTGTGCATGGCGCCTCAAGGCTTGGGGCAAGTGTTGCGACAGGTCAAGCAAGCTGCGGCGTTCGTCGCGCAAGCGGCTTTGCACCGCAAAACGCAAGCCCTGCGCATGGCTTTGCAACAACTGGTGCTGACGCGCCACCAGCCCCGAGGGGCGCCCCAAGCGCCGCGCCACGGTGTCTAAGCGCTGCGACTGGGTGTCAATGTGCCGGCCCACCGCCCGCTGCAGGTGGTTTTCAATTTGGTCCAAACCATCGAGCCAGGTGGTTTGCGTCTGGACCACCAGCTCGGCAGCAGCCGTGGGCGTGGGCGCGCGTAAATCGGCCACAAAATCCGCCAAGGTGAAGTCCGTTTCATGGCCCACGCCACACACCACGGGCACCGGGCTTTGGGCGATGGTGTGCACCAGCGCCTCGTCGTTGAAGGCCCACAGGTCATCCAGCGAGCCGCCACCTCGCACCAGCAAAATCACATCCACCGGGCCCGCACCCGATGCAAGTTCTGCTGGAGGGCCTCCCGCAGTGGGGCACAGGCGGTACAAGCTTTGCAGGGCTTGCTGCAACTCAGCCGGGGCTTGCGCCCCCTGCACCGAGGCCGGCGCAATCACCACACGGATGTGCGGCACACGCCGCTTGAGCGCGGTGGCCACGTCATGCAAGGCAGCCGCCCCCAGGGAGGTCACCAGCCCGATGGTGCGTGGCATGGTCGGCAGGCTGCGTTTGCGTGCGGCGTCAAACAAACCCAGCGCTTCGAGCTTGGCTTTGCGCTGCAAAAACTGCTCAAACAAGGTGCCCTGCCCGGCGCGCGACATGCTCTCCACAATCAGCTGCAGGTCGCCGCGGGGCTCGTAAATGGCCAAGCGCCCACGCAACTCCACCAGCTCGCCGTCGCGCGGGGCAAAGTCCAGCAACACCGCTGCGCGCTTGAACATGGCGCAGCGAATTTGCCCGTTCTCGTCTTTCAAAGAGAAATAACAGTGGCCGCTGGCGGCGCGTGAAAACGCCGAGATTTCGCCGCGCACCGTCACCGGGTTGAAGCGCGCTTCTAGTGCATCCCCCATGGCACGGCACAAGGCGCTGACAGACCAGACACGGCCTTTTGTTTCCATCATGGTTTACCCTGATTTGTCAATCTAAATCCTGTTTTCTTGATCAATTTTTTAGGTGGTCTTCCACAGATGCGGTGATGTACTAAAAATGATTAAAAAGCTAATGAATTCGCGGGCTGCCAGGTAAGTGCTTGATTTCACTGCGAGTTTTTTGCTCAATTTTTGATCATTTTGTTCAAATCATTGATCCATGCGGTTTCGAGCGGGCTGTTGACAGGCTTACCCACAAAGTTATCCACAAGATCTGTGTAACGCTGCCCTGAGGGATAATCGCCACCTTGTTCACCATGGGGAGCCGCTGAGTGTTGTCGATCATACAAGCCGCAGGATGGCCAATTTGGCCCCTGATTGCGTGTTCTGTTGTGGCCCTGGCCCTGATCATCGAGCGGTTTTTGAACCTGCGCCGTGCTCGCATCATTCCCAGCGGTTTGATGCAAGAAATTTTGAACAGCGTGCAGCGCGGTGTGCCCGCCCCGCAGGCCCTCACAGCCTGGGAACAACAGTCTGCCTTGGGTGCCGTGCTGGCCAGTGGTTTGCTGGCTTTACAGCGCCACCCCACCTGCAGCGAGGCCGATTTGCGTACCGCCATGGAGACGGCCGGCCGCGTGGTGGCCCACCAGCTGGAGCGCTACCTCAGCACCCTGGCCACGATTGCCTCGGCCGCCCCGTTGCTGGGGCTTTTGGGCACGGTGGTGGGCATGATCGAGATTTTTGGCTCGCAGGCCCCCGCTGGCAGCGCCAACCCCGCGCAACTCGCGCAGGGCATTTCTGTGGCCCTGTACAACACCGCGTTTGGCCTGATGGTTGCCATTCCAGCCCTGATGTTCTGGCGCTATTTCCGTGGCCGGGTTGACGCCTACGTGCTCACGCTCGAGGCCTCGGCCGAGCAACTGCTGCAACTCATCAACGCTTTGCGCCGCGCCGCCCGCTGAGCCCATGAACTTTCGCTCCAAACCGCGCGATGAGCCCGAGATCAACCTGATCCCGTTCATCGACGTTTTGCTGGTGGTGCTGATTTTCTTGATGCTCTCCACCACCTACAGCAAGTTCACCGAAATGCAGGTGCGCCTGCCGGTGGCCGACACCGAGCAGCAACGCAACTTGCCGCATGAAATCATCGTCACCGTGACCGCTTCGGGCGCTTACGGCATCAACAAAACCATGCTCGAGAGCCGCAAGGTCGACGCCTTGGCCGCGGCGCTCACCCTGGCTGCGGGCGAATCCAAAGCCGGGCCCGGCAATGCCGAGACGGTGCTCATCATCAACGCTGACGCCGCAGCCAAGCACCAAGCCGTCATCAGCGTGATGGAGGCGGCCAGGCGCGCTGGCATGAGCAACATCACCTTCGCCTCCGAAGCGTCTGGCCCCGCCCGGGCACCTTAATGCAAGCCCGCCTGCTCGCCTTGTGGATGTCGCGCGGCTGGCTGGCGCGCCTGCTGCTGCCCCTGGCCTGGTGCATGGGGATCTTGGTGCGCTTGCGCCAAGGCCTGTACATGAGTGGCCTGTTCAGCGCGTATGCCATGCCCGTGCCTGTGGTGGTGGTGGGCAATGTGGTGGCCGGTGGCGCAGGCAAAACACCCACGGTGATGGCCCTGGTGGCGCACCTGCAAAGCCGCGGCTGGCAGCCCGGGGTGATCTCGCGCGGGCATGGCCGCAAGGCCAACAACGCTTGCACCGAGGTGGTGCCTGACAGCGATGTCACCTTTGTGGGCGACGAGCCCCTGCTCATTCGCCGTCGCACGGGTGTGCCGGTGGTGGTCGGGCGCTCTCGCGTTGCTGCTGCTCGCGCCTTGCTGGCTGCGCACCCGCAGGTCAATGTGCTGGTCTGTGACGATGGCTTGCAGCACCTGGCGCTCAAGCGCGACGTCGACATTGCGGTGTTTGACAACCGCGGTGTGGGCAACGGGTGGCTGCTGCCCGCTGGCCCGCTGCGCGAGCCCTGGCCGCGCGCGGTGGATCTGGTGCTGCACACCGGCTCCCAGCCCGCGTTTGGTGGCACGCATTGCTTCCATGGTCAGCGCCAATTGGCCTCTGAGGCGGTGCAGCCCGACGGCACGCGGTGCGCGCTGCGCAACCTGCCCGGCCCAGTGCTGGCTGTGGCCGGCATTGCCCAGCCCCAAGCTTTTTTTGACATGCTGCGCGCCCACGGCGTGGCGCCTGCAAAAACCCTGGCCCTGCCCGACCACCACGACTTTGCCAACCTAGAGCCCCAAACCTGGCAAGGCTACACGGTGGTGTGCACCGAAAAAGACGCCGTCAAGCTCCAGCGCATGCTGCCCCAGGCCTGGGCTGTGCCCTTGCTCTTTGCCCCGCCGCCCGCCTTTTTTGCAGCCCTTGATCAAGCCCTCAACCAAGCCCTGGCCGCGGCTCTGGACGAACCGCACGAGCACTGAGACGGCTGCCCTCAAGCCCACGGCCCGTTTGTGCAGCCTCATCCTTGCCACCTCACCCTTGCGGCTTCATTAGAACAACCCAAGTGGCCAGGCTAGAACGCCAGGCCACGCTATGATTTGGCCATGGACACACGACTGCTTGAACTGCTGGTTTGCCCCGTCACCAAAGGGCCTTTGACTTACCAGCGCGAAACCCAGGAGCTCATCTCCCGCTCGGCCCGCCTGGCCTACCCGGTGCGCGATGGCATCCCCGTGCTGCTGGAAAACGAAGCCCGCCCCCTGAGCGACGACGAAGTCGAGAAACTCGGCGGCTGAGCTGCACGTTTGGCCGCCTGAGCACTGACATCGGCCCGGCCAAACGCAGCAGCCACCTTGATTGGCCCGCCCCTGAAGGTCCCCGCTTTGAGCACTTCACCTCTGACCATCCTCATCCCGGCCAGGCTGGCCTCCACCCGCCTGCCCAACAAACCCCTGGCTGACATTGCCGGCTTGCCCATGGTCGTGCGTGTGGCGCAGCGCGTGGCGCACATCCCCAACGCCCGGATCGTGGTGGCCACCGACAGCGTGGAGGTGCAAGCCGCCTGCACGCAGCACCACATCCAGGCCCTGATGACCGACGCCGACCACCCCAGCGGCAGTGATCGCCTGGCCCAGGCCTGCGCTTTGCTGGGCTTGGGCAACGATGAGATCGTGGTCAATGTGCAAGGCGACGAGCCCCTCATCGACCCCACCTTGGTGCAAGCCGTGGCGCAAGCTCTGGCAGATGCACCCCAGGCCAGCATGAGCACGGCCGCCCACCCGATTGCGCATGCGGCCGACTTTGCCAACCCCAATGTGGTCAAAGTGGTGACCGACGCGGCAGGCAACGCGCTGTATTTCAGCCGCGCACCCATCCCGCATTGGCGCGACCGGCCCGCGCCAGACGCCCTGCCCAGCCACCCGGCCCTGCCCGCGCCGCTCAGGCACATCGGTATTTATGCCTACCGCGTGGGTTTTTTGCAGGTGTTCCCGCAGCTGGCACCCGCGCCCCTGGAGCAACTCGAGGCGCTGGAGCAACTGCGCGCCCTGTGGCACGGCCACCGCATCGTGGTGCACACCACCCACCACGCCCCCGGCGCGGGGGTCGACACGCCCGAGGACCTGGCACGGGTGCGCCAGCACTTTGAAAGCCTGCCCGGCCAGGCCTGAGCCGCACACAACGCAAGGGTCGCGTCAGCGGGCCATGCTATCCTCATAGCTCTGAGTTGGTGCATGACGCACATCAAGCCCGACCTTGCGACACTGATCACGAAGGACTTTCATGAGATTGATTCTGTTGGGCGCGCCGGGCGCCGGTAAAGGCACCCAAGCCGCGTTCATCTGCCAGAAATACGGCATCCCACAGATCTCCACGGGCGACATGTTGCGCGCTGCCGTGAAAGCCGGCACCCCCTTGGGCTTGCAAGCCAAAGCCGTGATGGAGTCCGGCGGTTTGGTCAGCGACGACCTGATCATCAACCTGGTCAAAGAACGCATCGCACAAAGCGACTGCGCCAACGGTTTTCTGTTCGACGGCTTTCCGCGCACCATCCCCCAAGCCGACGCCATGAAGGCCGCCGGCGTCAAGCTCGACTACGTGCTGGAAATCGATGTGCCGTTTGAGGCCATCATCGAGCGCATGAGTGGTCGCCGCTCGCACCCTGCCTCGGGCCGCACTTACCACGTCAAGTTCAACCCACCCAAAGTGGCTGGCGTGGACGATGTCACCGGCGAGCCGCTGGTGCAGCGCGAAGACGACAAAGAAGACACCGTCAAAAAGCGCCTGGATGTGTACAGCGCCCAAACCCGCCCGCTGGTGGACTACTACAGCAACTGGGCCAAAGCCGATGCTGCTGCTGCCCCCAAGTACCGCGCCATCAGCGGCATGGGCGATGTGACCGACATCACCGCCCGCGCTCTGGCAGCCCTGGCCAACTGAGCGGCGCTGCACCCACAAAACCGGCCCAGGCCGGTTTTTTTACGATTCAACGGGTTTTTGCGGGACAACTGAGATGTCAAACTTTGCCTGCGTTGAGCATCAGCTGCAGCATGAAATCGATCCGGGCCTTGACTGGACTGAGGGGTGAAACCTGTAAGCCAGTAAGCTGGGCTTCTGTGGAAGCGTCCATGTTGGATTCGAATTTAGTATTGGCAAGAAGCCAATGGGGAGAAGTTGTAACCCCTGACCAAACGCAACGCGTGGTCACCATCACGGGTACACCACACCTAAGGGCGTGTCTCAAGGCAGCCTCTAAGGCGGCATGGATGGTGACATGTCCAGTTGCAGCCACCACTAAACCTGCCAATGGCTGCCCAAGCCTGGCATCTGAATCATGATCTCCTGGCGTGGAGGCCTGCAGCATGGCCTGTAACACGGCGCCCGTTGCGCCTGCGTGGCTCAGCACCACCTCAACGCGGGGCCAAACGGCAGTTTGTAAACAAGCCGTTGCTCTTTTTTCAATAGCATCTTCATCAATATCCACCTGGCCTAAAGGCAGGTTTGATGCCCAATGCCAAACATCTTGCGCACGCACAGCCCAGGGCCCTGAGGCGCTGGCAAACGCGTCCAAACGGCTGGCGTGTACTTTTTGCACCTCGCCTGCGCCATGGGCCAGGCCGGCGCACACCACCATCACGCCGCGCGCCTGGGGTTGGGTCACCAGGCTGAGCGCGTCCGTCAGGTTGGCCGGGCCGTCGGGCTGCGGGTGGGTGGCTGGGCGCATCGCGCAGGTCAGCACCACGGGCTTGTCGGCGGGCAAGGTTTGCGACAAAAAGAAAGCGGTTTCTTCGAGCGTGTCGGTGCCGTGGGTGATGACGATGCCTGCCACGTCTTGCGCCAGCCAATGGCGGCAGCGCGCCAGCAAGGTCTGCCAGGTGGCGTGGTCCATGTCTTTGCTGTCGAGCTGGGCCACCTGCTCGGTGAGGACCTCGGCGCCAGGCGGCAGCGTCACGCCCTGCAGCAAAACCGACACCGGCCGCTGTCCAGCGGTATAGGCCAGCGCGTTGTGCGGGTCGTGCCCCTCGCCGGCAATCGTGCCGCCTGTGCCCAAAACAACGATTTTCACAAGAATTTCCCTCAAGTCACTTGCCAAACCCTGGCAACTGAATAAAAATACAGTTACTGGTTATCCAAACAGTAACTCGCGCCAAATCAATCACTTACCTGGCGCTTTGAAAGGAGCCCATCATGGACTTGCCCCAGTTTCCGGCCAAACTCACCGCACGACAGCAACAGATCCTTGATTTGATTCAAAGCGCCATCGCCCGCACCGGCGCACCGCCCACCCGCGCCGAAATCGCCTCCGAGCTGGGCTTCAAATCTGCCAATGCCGCCGAAGAGCACCTGCAAGCTCTGGCCCGCAAAGGCGTCATCGAGCTCGTCAGTGGCACCTCGCGCGGCATTCGGCTGCAAAGCCAAGCCCTGCGGTCGCTCAACGCCTCGCGCGACACGCAATTTTCTCTGCCCGGCCTGGCCCAGCTGGCCCTGCCCCTGATTGGGCGCGTGGCTGCCGGCTCGCCCATTCTCGCGCAAGAGCATGTGGACCAAACCTATTACGTGGAAAACAGCCTGTTTCAGCGCCGCCCCGACTACCTGCTCAAGGTGCGCGGCATGTCCATGCGCGATGCCGGCATCATGGACGGCGACCTGCTGGCCGTGCAGGCCACCAAAGAGGCCAAAAACGGGCAAATCGTGGTGGCCCGCCTGGGCGACGAGGTCACGGTCAAGCGTTTTCGGCGTGGCAAAGACGTGATCGAACTGCTGCCAGAAAACCCCGACTTTCAGACCATCGTGGTCGAACCCGGCGAGCCCTTTGAAATTGAAGGCTTGGCCGTGGGCCTGATCCGCAACACCATGCTGATGTGACTTAGGGCCTTGCCTGCCCCGGAAGGTCCAAAAACCAGCTTTTGGGCAGGCACAATAGGGGGATGAACATAGTCATCCTCGACGATTACCAGGACGCCGTGCGCAAGCTGCACTGCGCCTCTAAACTCGAACCCTACAACGCCAAGGTTTACACCAACACCGTCAAAGGCTTGGGCCAGCTGGCCATTCGCCTCAAAGATGCCGATGTGATTGTGCTCATTCGTGAGCGCACCCACATCAACCGCGCCTTGGTGGACAAACTTCCCCGCCTCAAACTCATTGTGCAAACTGGCAAGGCCGGCCCGCACATCGACATCGACGCCTGCACCGAGCGGGGCATAGCCGTGGCCGATGGCACGGGCTCGCCCACCGCGCCGGCCGAGCTGACCTGGGCCTTGGTGATGGCCGCCATGCGCCGCTTGCCGCAGTACATCAGCAACCTCAAGCACGGGGCTTGGCAGCAGTCGGGGCTCAAATCCAGCGCCATGCCGCCTAATTACAACATCGGCAGCGTCTTGCACGGCAAAACCCTGGGCATCTGGGGTTACGGCAAGATCGGTCAACTGGTGGCGGGTTACGCCAAGGCCTTTGGCATGCGGGTGCAGGTGTGGGGGCGCGAGGCCTCCCGCCTCAAGGCCCTGCAAGACGGTCACGAAGCCGCCCCTGACCGCGCCAGCTTCTTCGAAAACTGCGACATCATCAGCCTGCATTTGCGCCTCAATGACGTGACGCGTGGCATCGTCACCCTCGAAGACCTTTCGCGCATGAAAACCACGGGCCTGATCGTCAACACCTCGCGCGCCGAGCTGATCGAGCAAGACGCCTTGCTCAGCGCCCTGAACCGTGGGCGCCCTGGCATGGCTGCGGTGGACGTTTTTGAGTCCGAGCCGATTTTGCAAGGCCACGCGCTCTTGCGTTTGGAAAACTGCATTTGCACACCGCACATAGGCTACGTTGAGCAAAATACCTACGAGCTGTACTTCGGCGCCGCGTTTGACAACGTGGTGAACTTCATCGAAGGCACCCCTACCAACATCGTCAACCCTGGCGCATTGCAAGTGCGTCGCTGAATCTGAGCTTAACCATGAATGTGATTTTCAACACCGTCGGCGTGGTCGGCACAGGCGCCATGGGGCGCGGTATTGCACAAATTGCCGCACAGGCCGGCAGCACCGTTCTTTTGCACGACACCCAGGCGCAGGCCATGGCCGCGGCGCAAGACGCGCTGTACCAACAGTGGGACAAGTTGGCCGAAAAAGGTCGCTTGAGCCCCGAGCAAGTGAGCAGCTACAAAGCGAATGTGAAGACGGCAGCGAGCCTGTCTGACCTGAGCGGCTGCGACCTGGTGGTTGAAGCCATCGTTGAGAAGCTCGAGGTCAAAGCCAAATTGTTTGCCGACCTCGAAGCCTTGGTCGCGCCCACCGCAGTGCTGGCCACCAACACCTCGTCGCTGTCCGTCACGGCCATTGCGGCCAAGCTCAAGCAGCCCGGGCGCTTTGCGGGCTACCACTTCTTCAACCCCGTGCCACTGATGAAGGTGGTGGAAGTGATTGCTGGCTTGAAAACAGACGCTGCGGTGTGCGAGCAACTCAGCGCCTATGCCTTGCAAATGGGCCACAAGCCCGTGACCGCGCAAGACACCCCGGGCTTCATCGTCAACCACGCCGGGCGCGGTTACGGCACCGAGGCGCTGCGCATCGTCAATGAAGGCGTGTCGGACTTTGCCACCATCGACCGCATTTTGCGCGACCAAGCCGGCTTCAAACTCGGCCCCTTTGAGTTGATGGACCTCACGGCGCTGGACGTGTCGCACCCGGTGATGGAATCCATCTACCACCAGTACTTTGAAGAGGCGCGTTACCGCCCCAGCGTCATCACCGCGCAGCGTTTGGCCGGTGGGGTGCTGGGCCGCAAAACCGGTGAAGGCTTTTACAAATACACCGATGGCAAAGCGCAAATCGCGCCTGAACCTGCCGTGCCTGTGGTCGATGAGATGCCGCCGGTCTGGGTGTCGTCCCGCGCGGCGCGCCGCGCTGAGTTGCTCCAGTTGCTCAAAGACCTGGGCGCGAAAATTGAAACCGGCCAATCGCCCTCTGCGCAAGCTTTGACCATCGTCGCCCCCCTGGGTTTTGATGTGACCACCGTGGCCGTGGTGGAGCGCCTGGACCCCGCGCGCACCGTGGGCATCGACATGCTGCTCGACGACGCGATGACCAAGCGCCGCGTGCTGGCCACCAACCCCGCCACCCGCCCCGACATGGTGGCCGCAGCCCACGCCCTGTTTGCGCGCGACGGCAAGGCCGTGAGCGTGATTCGCGACAGCGGCGGCTTTGTCACCCAGCGGGTGCTGGCCACCATCATCAACATTGCCAGCGACATTTGCCAACAAGGCGTTTGCTCCCCGCAAGACCTGGAAACCGCGGTCACCCTTGGCTTGGGTTACCCCCAAGGCCCCTTGGCCATGGGTAACATGGCCGGCCCGACCAATGTGCTCGAAGTGCTGTTCAACATGCAAACCGTGTACGGCGACCAGCGCTACCGCCCCAGCCCCTGGCTGCGCCGCCGTGGCGCGATCGGCCTGAGCCTCATGCACGTGGAGGCCTGAGGCCATGGGCGCCGAACTCAAAAGCACCAGCCAGGGCCGCACCCTGGTGCTCACGCTCTCCAACCCGGGTTTGCGCAACGCCTTGGGGCCAGAGATGTACGCTGCCGGGTTCGAGGCCCTGAGCGCGGCTGAAAACAACCCCGATGTGGGCTGCGTCATCTTCACCGGCGAAGACGACGCCTTTTGTGCCGGCGGCAACCTGCAACGCTTGCTGGCCAACCGCCAACAAGACCCCGAGGTGCAAGCCCAAAGCATCGAAGGCCTGCACGACTGGATCGAGGCCATTCGGAATTTTCCCAAGCCTGTCATTGCCGCGGTGGAAGGCCCAGCTGCTGGTGCAGGCTTTTCCCTGGCCCTGGCCTGCGATTTGATCGTGGCAGCCAGCGATGCGGTGTTTGTCATGGCCTACAGCTCGGTGGGCCTGTCGCCCGATGGCGGGGGCAGCTGGGCCTTGAGCCGGCTTTTGCCGCGCCAGCTTGCCACCGAGCTCATGCTCACCGGCGCGCGCCTGGGTGCACCGCGTCTGCACGAGTTGGGCGTGGTCAACCACCTGAGTGGCCACGGCCAGGCCTTGGCCGACGCTTTGGCGCTGGCCGAGCGGCTCAACCACCGCGCGGGCAACGCCTTGGCCAGCGTCAAAGAGCTGGTCAACGCCGCCCCTGGGCAAGATTTGCACGC
This sequence comes from Hylemonella sp. UBA6679, assembly GCA_002454975.1. Taxonomy (GTDB): domain Bacteria; phylum Pseudomonadota; class Gammaproteobacteria; order Burkholderiales; family Burkholderiaceae_C; genus Hylemonella. The sequence goes on along the minus strand of DKJZ01000112.1, from coordinate 30,618 downwards.
CCACCTCAAGCTCGAGCGTGACCACTTTGTGAAAAACCTGCACCACCCGAATGCGGGCATCGGCATGGCAGCGTTTCTCAACAAAGAGCCCCCCAACTACCTCTGAGACGGCACCTTGGCCCCCGCCCGCTCAGACACCCAAGCGACAGTTGAGGCCGCACGGTGCTGCGCCCAGGCGCCACAATGGGGTTTGAACGCCAGGGCGCCAAGCGCCCAGCGCTGAGATGCTTGACCATGGATGAACCCATACTCTCCCTTGAAGAACGCGCGGCCATCAACGCTGGGCGCTGGTTCAACACGCTCTCCCCTTCCCTGCGGCACGACATCTTGCGCGGTGCGTACGTGCGTCGCTTCAAAGACGGCGAGCTCATTTGCGCCCGTGGCGACCCACCCGAAGAATGGATGGCCTGCGCCAAAGGTGCGGTCAAGGTCAGCTCCACGAGCTTGTCGGGCAAGCAAATCACCCTGAACTACGTCGAGCCGGGCATCTGGTTCGGCGACGTGGCTATTTTTGATGGCGAACGCCGCACGCACGACGTGTACGCCCACGGCGACAGCACCATCTTGTGCGTCTCGGTGCACGATTTCAAAAAAATTCTGGCCACGCACCCTGAGCTGTACGAAGCCGTGTTGCGCCTGCACGCCCGGCGCATTCGCCAGCTTTACGGCTTGGTCGAAGACCTCAACACCCTGCCCTTGCGTGCACGTTTGGCAAAGCAACTGCTGCACCTCTTGCGCAGCTACGGCATAGCGTCTTTGAACCACGGCACCGAGATGCGCATTGGCCTGCAACTCGCGCAAGAAGAACTCGCCCAGCTGCTGGGCGCCTCGCGCCAGCGCGTCAACCAAGAGCTCAAAGCCATGGAGCGCGATGAGGTCATCCGCATCGAGCCCGGCGGCCTGGTGGTGCGCAACCGCGAAGCCCTCATGCACATCATCACCTCCGACCACTGAACCGACATGTCTGACTTCGACCATTTCATTGGCACCAAGCCCGTGCCCTCTGCCCACGCGTTTGACCAAGATGCCTTGGCTGCTTGGCTGAGCGCCCACCTCACAGGCTTTGAGGGCCCGCTCACCGTCGAGGCGTTCAAGGGCGGCCAATCCAACCCCACATTCAAACTCATCACGCCCAAGCAAAGCTATGTGATGCGCGCCAAGCCTGGCCCAGTGGCCAAGCTGCTGCCATCGGCCCACGCGATTGAGCGCGAGTTTGCCGTCATGAGCGGCCTGCAAGGCACCGACGTGCCCGTGCCACACATGCATGTGCTGTGCGAAGACGAATCGGTGATTGGCCGCGCGTTTTACGTTATGGAGTTCATGCAGGGTCGCGTCTTGTGGGACCAGTCACTGCCTGGCATGAGCCAGGCCGAGCGCCGCGCCATTTACCTGGAAATGAACCGTGTGATCGCGGCCCTGCACGCGGTGAGATTTGCCGATCGTGGCCTGGCCAACTACGGCAAGCCAGGCAACTACATCGAGCGCCAAATTGGTCGCTGGAGCAAGCAGTACGTGGCCTCCATCACCCAGCCTATTCCCGAGATGGACCAGCTCATGGCTTGGCTGCCCGCCAACATGCCCGCGGGTGCCAAAGACGAGGCACTGGTGAGCATCGTGCACGGCGACTACCGCCTGGACAACCTGATGTTTCACCCCACCGAGCCCCGCGTGATTGCCGTGCTCGACTGGGAGCTCTCCACCCTGGGCCACCCACTGGCCGATTTCAGCTACCACTGCATGGCCTGGCACATTGCGCCGGGCCAGTTCCGCGGCGTGGGCGGGCTCGATCTTGAGGCTTTGGGCATCCCCCAAGAATCCGAGTACATCCGCCTGTACTGCGAGCGCACCGGCATCACCACCCCAGACGCACTGGCCAAAGACTGGAACTTCTACATGGCCTACAACATGTTTCGCATGGCTGCGATTTTGCAAGGCATCGCCAAGCGGGTGGAAAACGGCACCGCCTCGAGCGAGCAGGCCGTCAAATCGGCCGCTGGCGCGCGACCGCTGGCAGAAATGGCCTGGGCCATCGCGCAACGCCAGGGCTAAACCCACCCACAGATTCAACACAAGGAGACCACGATGGATTTTGAGTTTTCAGACAAGGTCAAAGACCTGCAAGCCCGCCTGCAGCGTTTCATGGACGAGCACATCTACCCCAACGAAGACGCTTACCACGCCGAGCTCGAAGCCAACACGGCTGCAGGCAAGCGCTGGACGCCGCTGCAAACCATCGAACAACTCAAACCCAAAGCACGCGCTGCTGGTTTGTGGAACCTGTTCTTGCCGGTGGACTCTGCCGCCCACGCTGGCCTCTCGGCTGAGTATTCAGGCGCGGGCCTGACCAACCAAGAGTACGCCCCGCTGGCCGAAATCATGGGCCGTGTGGTGTGGGCCAGCGAAGTTTTCAACTGCTCGGCACCCGACACCGGCAACATGGAAACCATCGCGCGCTACGGCAACGAAGAACACAAAGAAAAATGGCTCAAGCCCCTGCTGCGCGGCGAAATCCGCTCGGCCTTTGCCATGACCGAGCCCGATGTGGCCTCGAGCGACGCCACCAACATCGCCACCCGCATCGAGTTGGTGGGCGATGAGTACGTGATCAACGGCCGCAAGTGGTGGATCTCGGGTGCGGGCGACCCACGCTGCCAGATCATGATCACCATGGGCAAGAGCGACCCTGACGCCCCGCGCCACAGCCAGCAAAGCATGGTGCTCGTGCCCGTCAACACCCCGGGCGTGAAAATCATTCGCCCTTTGAGCGTGATGGGCTACGACGACGCGCCCCACGGCCACATGGAAGTGATTTTTGACAACGTGCGCGTGCCAGCCAGCAACATCTTGCTGGGCCAGGGCCGTGGTTTTGAGATCGCGCAAGGCCGCTTAGGCCCCGGGCGCATTCACCACTGCATGCGTTTGATCGGTCAGGCCGAGCGCGCTTTGGAACTCATGTGCAAGCGCGCCTCAAGCCGCGTGGCCTTTGGCAAAACCGTGGCCTCGCAAACCGTGACGCAAGAGCGCATTGCCGAAGCTCGCTGCAAAATTGACATGGCCCGTCTGCTGACCCTCAAGGCCGCGTGGATCATGGACAAGGCTGGTAACAAGGCAGCCAAGTCTGAGATCGCCATGATCAAGGTGGTGGCCCCCAGCATGGCCTGCCAAGTGATTGACTGGGCCATGCAAGTGCACGGTGGCGGCGGCATGAGCCAAGACTTTCCGCTGGCCAACGCCTACGCCCACGCGCGCACCTTGCGCTTTGCCGACGGCCCCGACGAGGTGCACCGCAACGCCATTGCCAAGCTCGAGTTGGGCAAGTACGCCGTCTCCCCGCGTGAGGTGGAGATGCCCATCACCCGCGGCTGCTAGGCACGCTGCGTAAGCGACACGCTGGCGCGTAGCGCGGCAGCCCTCAAGGCTGACCGCGCTTTTTATTTGTCAAGATTGAAGAGGAGTTGAAATGATCGACGTGTATTCCTGGCCCACCCCCAACGGCCACAAAGTTCACATCATGTTGGAGGAATGCGGCCTGCGTTTGGGCCGCGATTGGCAAGCCATTCCCGTCAACATCGGCTCGGGCGACCAGTTCAAGCCTGAGTTTTTAAAGATCAGCCCCAACAACAAAATCCCCGCGATGGTGGACCCCAACGGCCCCGATGGCAAACCCATGGCGCTGTTTGAATCGGGTGCGATTTTGTTGTACCTGGCCTCCAAAACAGGCAAGTTTTTACCCAAGGGCGACCGCGCAAAGTTCGAGGCGCTGCAGTGGCTGATGTTCCAAATGGGCGGCGTGGGCCCCATGCTGGGCCAAGCCCACCACTTTCGCATTTACGCGCCCGAAAAAATTGACTATGCAGTGAACCGCTACACCAATGAGGCAAAACGGCTTTACGGCGTTATGGATAAACGCCTTGCCGCTAGCAAATTCATAGCAGGCAAGAGCTACTCAATCGCCGACATCGCCATCTTCCCGTGGCTGCGCAGCTGGCAAAACCAGGGCATCGACTGGGCCGACTACCCCCACCTCAAAGTCTGGTTCGACAACATCTCCGAGCGCCCCGCGGTGAAACGCGGTGTGCAGGTGCTGGCAGATTTGCGCAAGCCCATCGACGACAAAGCGCGCGAAGCCATGTTTGGCGCCACGCAATACAAAAAGCGTTGAGTCTTTGCGGCGCTCAGGGCGTGTTCACGCCCGCTTGCTTGAGGTAGGCCAAGATTTCTGCGTTGATGGGCCCTTGCGCGCGGGCCTTTTGCAGCATCTTGGCCGCAGCGTCGGTGTTGCCCAGCGCGGCCATCGACACGGCACTGGCCAGCACCCAACGGCCCTCGTTGGGGCGCAGTGCCAGGGCATGGGTGTAGGCATCCACCGCGTCTTGGTGCAAGCCCAAACGTTGGGCAGCCTGCCCTTTCAAGGCCCAGACCTCAGACTGGCTGGCCACCTGCGGCGCATGTCGCTTGATCAGCGCCATCACCTCGGGCGCGCGGTCTTGGGCCAGGGCCATGCGTGACCACTCGCGCACCAACACCGAGGTGTCCGACACTGCTTGCGCGTTGTCGCCGCTGCGCTCGACCGACTGCAAGGTGCTGCGCAACACATCCATGGCGCTGTCTTTGGCGCCGCTGTGCCAAAGCTGCTGCGCCTGCTGCAAGTTCTCCTGCACCGACACATGCTTGTTCACACGCACCTGAGGCTCTTTGTCGGACTCGGCCTCTTTGCTTTGGGCCACTTTGCTTGAATGAGCTGCAGATGCAGAAACTTGTGCTTTGGCTGGCTCGCTCAGGGCCATTTTGGTGCTGTCTTTAGCGGCCTCTTTCGTAACGTCTTTGGATGCTTCTTTCAAAGTCTCTTGAGAGGTTTCTTGAGAAGCATCTTTGGTATTTCCTTTCGTAGTTTCCTTGGCACTAAGGTGGAGCACCTCTTTGCCCTTAGGCACAGCAGGGGCGCCGACCGGTGGCTCAGTCACCCAGGTGCTGGCAGTTTTCACACCCTCAGGCATGGCCAATTGCTCGCTGAGCTTGAGCATCAAGGCGCGCGGCAAGGCTTGCGCCTTGGGGTTGCGTTGGGCCGAGGTGCGTGTCTCTTCCAGCACCTCTTCCCTAGGCTCTTTTTTAGCCTCTCCCAGCACATCTTCCTGCGGCTGTCCTGGCTTGGCGGCATCAGGCGTCAAAGCCGCAAGTTCGCTAGGCGCTATGGTTTGCACCCGCACGGGCGCTTCGAGCTGCCAATGCCCACCTTCGCTGCGGCCAGGCATTTGCATCAGCAGCACCAGGCCTGCCAAAAACATCAAACCACCGCCTAGCCACAGGCCCAAGCGCCGCTGGGGGCGTGCAGCCCCGCCCCAGCTCATGGTGCCCTCCAAGGGTGAGAGGCTGAGCTGCTTGCGCGCGTCCAAATCGCGCAGCATCTTGTTGATGACGCTCATGAGCGGGCCTCAGCGCCTCCCCACAAGCGGCCCCACCAACGCGCAGCAGAAACCGGCGCGTGCGCGCGCACACCTGGGGTGTCGCCGGCAGCCCAGCGCACGTGCTCGGCGGTGATGTGGCGCTCCACCTCACCAAAGGCCAGCATCAAACATTTGTGCGCCAGCACATTGATCATGCGTGGCACGCCCAGGCTGTGGCGGTGCATCAGGGCCACCGCCTCGGGTGTGAAGGTGGGCGCCACGCGCACAGCCTGACCGGCGCGTTGCAAACGGTGGGCCAAATACTCCCCCACCTGGGTGGCAGCGAGGGTGCCCAGGTCGTCAGAAAAAGTGATGCGCTGCAGCAGCTGCCTGATTTCTGGCAACGCCAGCTTGTCATCCAGCTCAGGCTGGCCCAGCAACACAATTTGAATGAGCTTGCGTTTTTCGGTTTCCAGGTTGGAGAGCAGGCGCAAGCTCTCCACGGTTTCCACTGGGATGGCCTGGGCCTCGTCGATGCACAACACCACGGGTTTAGGCTGGGCCGCAAAGTCAAGCAGTGCGGCGCGCAAGGCCTCGAGCATGGCGTAGCGGCTCATGCGCTTGGGCAGGGGCACGCCCAACTCCTGGGCCACCGCACGGAACAAATCGTTGGCCCCCATGTCTGGGTTGGGGATGTAGGCGGTGACGAATTCGTCGTGCAGCAGCTTGAGCAATTGGCGGCACAACATGGTTTTGCCACAGCCCACCTCGCCGGTGATTTTCAAAAAGCCCTCGCCCCCGCGCAAAGCCACCAACAATGTGTTGAGGGCCGCCTGGTGGCTGGGTGCGTAGAAAAAATCCGTGTCCGGCGTGATGGAAAACGGCGGCTCACGCAGGCCAAAATGCTCGAGGTAAATCAACTCACTGCCCCAAGCCGTCCAAACGCACGGTGCGGGTTTTGCCCTCGGCCATGTCACTCAAAGAGGCGCGCGCTTTGGCTGTTTGCGCCTCCCAGTCTTGGGCCGAGCGGATGATGGTGGGCTTGACCAAGACCACCAGTTCTTTCTTGCGCCCGCTGTTGGCGCGGTTGCCCAGTAAAAAGCCCAGTGCGTTGGTCGCACCTGTGCTGCCGGGCAAGCCCGAAGCCGTCTTGCTGGACGAGACCTGCATCAAGCCACCGATGGCCACGATGTTGCCGTCTTGCACGCGCACCAGGGTGTCGGTTTCGTTCACGCTGCTCGAAGCCAGGGGCAGCTTGTAGGTGCCCACGCCCGAACCCAGGTCGATGGTTTTGATGTTCTCAGTCACGGTGGTCACAGCCGGGTGGATGTGCAGCATGATGTTGGTCGAGTCATCAATCTGCGGGGTGACATCCAGGGCCACACCGGAGAAAAACGGGGTGAGCGTGAGGTTAGGCAAGGTGGTGGTGGTCGCCACATTGCCGATGGCTCCGCCGCTGGTGGCCGCACCCCCGGTGACATTGGTGACAAAGTAATCGTCGGACCCCACCTTGAGCACCGCTTTTTGGTTGTTGAGGGTGGCCACACGCGGGCTAGAGAGGGTTTGTACATCGCCCTGGGTTTCCAGGAAGCCCAGCACGGCGGCAAACTGCCCCGTGGCCAAGGCCAAGCCAAACAAACCACCGCCCACAGCCACCGAGGGCACGGGCGTGACCGGCCCCACAGCACTGCCGCCTTGCAACAAGGGGTTGTTGTTGGCCACACCACTGCCCAGCGTGCCAATGAGCTGCTGGTTGGCTTTGCCGTCGTTGTTGAACGCTGCCCAGTTGATGCCGCTTTGGTAGCCGTCGCGCAGCTCAACCTCGACGATCTTGGCCTCGAGCATCACCTGGCGTTCCACCGCCACCTGCGCGGCTTTCAAAAAGCTCTCGATCTGGCGCAACTCGTCGGGCATGGCGCGCACCGCAATGATGCCCGCCTGCGGGCTGGTGATCACGCTGCGGCCTTGTCCGTTGCCCAGCATGCTGCGTATGGCATCGGCCAACTCCGACCACAAATCGGTGCTTGAATTGGTGGACACACGGCTGCTCTCAGCCTGACGCTGGTTGGCGGGGCCACCTGGCTGACCCGGGGTGACAGCGCCTGGCACAGCAGGCGTGTTGGGCGTCATGTTGCCCGAGCCTGAGGCCACGCGCAGCTCACTGCGACCCACGCGCTGCGCGTTGGGGTAGTTCACCGTGAAGATGCGGGTTTGCAAGGTGGGGGCAAACACGGTGATGCGCCGACCTTCAATTTTGTAGTCGTAGCCATACACATCCCGAATGGCATCCAAAGCTTCTTTCACGGTCACGCCACGCAAAGTGACCGACAGCGTGCCCGAGACATCGGGGTGCATGAGCATGCTGTAGCGGGTGTCGGCAACGATGGCCAAAAACACCTCGCGCGCTTGGGCCTTGTTGACCAACAAATCCAGCCGGGGTTCGGGCAACACCACGGGCGCTGCCGGGGCCGGTTCGGCCAAGGCCTGCGAGACCGCCGCAGGCACAGGCAAAGCAGGCGCAGCAGGTTTGGCTGAGGCCTGGGCATCCACAGACAAGTCTTTGCGCAAGGCGTCGGCCACGCTGGGGGTTTTGAGGGGGCGGTCAGCACAGGCGCTCAGCAGCAAAGCCACAGACACACAGGCTGGCTTGAACCAGGCAATGGAGGGGGGAACGGTTGTCATCTTCTGTGCTTTCCTCAACTCAAGGCCGTGTGGGCTGACAAGGCGTTTGGCCTTCGCGTGCACTCACGCAAGCGGCGTCATTGGGGCGGCGCTCCACCCCTTGAAACAGGGCGAGCTTGCGGGTCTGCTGACCTTCACGCAGCCACAACTCGGTTTCGCTGATGCGTTCAATGCGCTCCTGGCCCAGCATCTGGCCCACGCCCAGCAAGCGCGTGCCCACCACCAGGTGCGGTTTGCCGTTGACCCGCATGAAAGACACCGGCCCGTCAAAACGCTCCACGGGCAAGGCTGGAAAAGTGGCTCCATGCGTTGATGAGCGGGCTGCTGGTGCAGGCGCTGGCGCCAATGGCACTTGCATGGGGTCACGCGCGGTCACACCTAAGCCAGGGACGGCGACAGAGACAGGGCTAGGGCTGTGGGGCTCCAGCGCAATGGTTCTTTGGGCCAAGGCGGGCATCAGCACGGTAGCCTGCATGGCCACAAGCAACCACACATTGCGTGTGTGTAAGGGCCTCATGGCTGCGCCCCCACAATGAAAACCTGCAAGGTGAGTTGCGTGCCCTGGGTCTCGTTGCTGGTGAGCAGCATGGCGCCCCAGCGCAAATCGGGCAAAGCCCGCTCCAAGGTTTCTACATACTGCATCAGCGCCATGTACGAGCCCCCTACGGTGAGCTCCAGGCCACGCCGCTCGTGCCCGGCTCCGCTCAGGGCTTGAGCGGCGGTCTGCGTCATGCCTGGGGTAGCGCCTAAAAGCGGGGCCGCGTCTGGGCTCAGCGTGGTGGCGCGCACCAGGGTGAGTGTGTCGTGACGTTGCAAAAAAGCCTCGAGCACATGGCGCAACGAAGTGGCATCGCGCCCTGCGGGCATGAGTGCGCGGATCTCTTTTTCTGCAGTGTCGATTTGGGCATTCACACTGGCCAATTGCGCGCGCGCAGAGCCTGGCGCACCAGCCTGCGGGTTGGCTTGCAAGGCCGCTTCAGCCTGCAAACGCTCAAGCGCACCTTGTTGCTGGGCCACAGCTTGGCGGCTGATGTCGTGGCGTTTTTGCGCGGGGGCCAGCCACAGCGACTCGGCCAACGCCAGCACGCACACCACCGACACCAGCAAGATCATGAGGCGCTCGCGCACCTGCAAGGCATCGAGCCTGGCCAACAACTGCGCCGCCCTTGGTGGCATGTCGAACGTCATGAGCCCACCCCGCCAGAGCTCAGTGTGAACTGCCAAACCGTGGCCTTGCCCAGCCGCGCAGGAATTTGGCGCGCGTCTGCAGGCAAACGCTCCACCTTCACGGCCGCGAGCTTGAGGTCTTTGAGCAAGGGGCTGGCGGCGAGTTCATCGAGCCAGCGGTTCAGGGCGGCGGGCTCCAAGGTGGCGCCGCTGAGCTCCAGGCGATCTTGGTCGAGCTTGATCTGGCTGAGCCAAGCAGACGCAGGGATGGTGCGCGCCACCAAGGCCAAGCGGGCTGCATGGCCCGAGCCTTCGGTCAGCGCGCCACGCTGCAAATTGAGCAAACGGGCTTGCTGACGCGCCAGCTCTGCGCGACGCGCCTGTAACTCAGCCTCCAGTGCCGGCGCACTCATGGCCACGGCCGAGGCTTCCAGGCCCAGTTGTTTTTGCAGTGCCGCCATGGTTTGCTTGTTGGCAGCCGCGCGCTGGTCGTGCGCAGCCGTGCTGCGGTTTAGGCTCATCACCCAGGCGGTGGTGATGGCCAGCACCAACACGCACACACCGGCCATCACCAGCAACAACTGCTGGGCAGGCCACACGCCACGCGGGACGATGGCGCGCTGGGGACACAGGTTGATCTGGCGCGTCATGGGTCAGTGGCTCGGGTGTTCGCGCAACAAACCACCCAGCAAAGGCCAGCAAGCGCTGTGGGTCTGCAGGTCGTGGCTCTCTAGCCCCTCAAAGCTGCCCTGCAGGTCCATCGGAAAAACAGCTTGCCCCAGGTATTGCCCCAACCAACGCGACAGCGCTTGGGTGGACGCGCCGGCGTACAAGCTGATGCGATCGACATGCAAGGCTGGCGCGGTGCGGTCCCACACATCGAGCGAGCGCTGAATTTCACCTCCCCAGCGTTCGCGTTCTTCGTGGTGGCGGTCGAGCTCGCAGACACCGGGCTCCAAATCCAGGCGGCGTGTGTATTGCAACTCACCGCAGGCGCTGATGGTCAAGAGCGCTTGGCGCTCATCGGTCAAGGCAATCGCGGCATGCGCGCCCTCCAACACCTGGTCTTGCAGTTGCAAGAGCTGTAAATTTCTTTGTGCTGTGTCTTGGATGTCGATGGCAACCACGTCCACGTGGAGGTCTTTGGCCAAGGCCATCGAGCGGGCAATCACCGACTGCTCGGCTGCCACCACAAACAGTTGGTTGGTACGTCTGACGTTGTCGTCACCCACGGGCAGCACATCAATCACCAAGTCTTCCAAGGGTTGGTCCACCAAGCCGGCAATTTGCCAGCGCACAGCCGCGCGCAACTCTTGTGGCTCCACCGCGGGTGCATCAATTTGCAGCAGCTGGTATTGCGACGGGCGCAGCACCACCACCGCGCGGTCGTCTTGCAGGCCCAGGCTTTGCAAACGCTTGAGAAAAGCAGCCTCGCTGTCTTGTCCCTGTCGCTCAACCCCCAAGCGCTCGACCGACCAGCCATCGTCCCGAGCCAAGGCCTGCACATAAGCGAGCTCACCCGGCGCCCAGGACATGACCAAGCGCTTGTCTGTGCTGCCAAATTGCCAGGGCCACTTCATGGGTTGCTTGACTCCAAAATGATTGCGCACAGCTGTCAAGACGCAGCTCTGCATGACAGAAATTTTAGGTTTCTCACCCGTGCGCTGAAGCTTGAACTGCTGTGGTTTTGCCAGTCAGTTTGTGCGTCTGCCATGCCCGCAAGGGGCCGCGCAATACAGGCTTATGAGCAGTTCAGTTCAGCACCAACGAGGCCGACAAACTGCGTTCCACATAGCCTGGCGTGCCCACGGCAGCACCGTTGCTGGCTTGCGATTCAAAGCTCAGCACACGGGTGGATTGCGCGCCATCTTGGTAGGTGCTCATGCTGCAAGTGACCTGCACATTCAGCCCATTGAGGGCAAAGCTCGCGGGGCTGCTGGGGCATTGGTTGACCGCGCTGGCCGCGCCCCACTCCAAGCCGGCGCGGGCCGCCCAGTAGGCGCGCGAGCCTTGCAAGTCTTGCGCCGAGCTGATGTGCTGGGTGTTGGAGAGCGTCAACATGTAAGCGCCCAAGGCAGAAAGCACCACCAGCAAAAACACCGCTGAGATGGCGGCAAAGCCAGCGTTCAGGCCACGCCGGCGCAGTGGTGTCGGCAGCGCTGGAGTCACAGGAGGCGTTTGGCAAAGCGTCATGGCACGTTGCTGATGTGCACCTCGTTGTAGAGGCGGATGGTTTCTCGGTTGCTCTCTAAGTTGATCACCAGCTGCACCAAGCTGTTGCGCCGCAGGTCATCGCCACCGACGGTGAAGGCGCAAGAGGTCACCTGCGTGGCCAACACGGTTTCGCGCGCAGGCGCCGAGACGCTGGCTGGGCAACTGTTGCCCAAGCCGTGGTTGCTGCGGCGTAGCAACTGACCGTTGAGGCATTGGTAAGCCACCACCGACTGGTCGCCCGGAATCACATGAAAGCGCTGACCCGGTGAGGCCAATGGAAAGCGCTTGGGCGAGATGCTGATGCGGGTTTCTGAGCCGTCGCCCACCGGTGTGACTGCAGACACGGTGGCGGTGTTGTCGCCCACATAGGCATCGTTCACGCCAGGGCCAAGGTTGTACACAGCCACCAGGTCGTTGGTGCGGATTTGCTGGTCAGATGGCCACGAGGCGTGGCGCGCCAGCATGTGAAAGCTGCTGTCGGCGGCTGAGAAATCCAGCGCGGTGCCGTCTGCGCTGACCTGGTCGTTGGCGCGGTAACGTGCGCCAGCGCGGGTGGGGATGAACTCCAAACAACCCGCAGAGGCGCTGCGAATGCTGTTGGGCAGGGCCTGGCGCAATTCGCGCGACATGCGGCGCAGCGCCGTGTCGGCCGCGTCACTCAAGGCGGCTCGGCGCGCGGTGTCAAAGTAAGCCTCGATGGGACTGCGGATGAACACGGCCACCATGCTGCTGAGCACACCCAGAATGACGATGACCATGACCAGCTCAAGCAGGCTAAAGCCTTGCTGCGCTTTGCGGTGTGACATCAGTTGTCTCCCCGGTAGCTGCTGATGCTCAAGTCCCCATCAGGCCCACGGATGGTGACGGTGATGTGCAGGAGCGAAGCGCCGCCGCCCACAGGCTGCACCGAACTCACCCCCACCGAAGCCACGTTGTAACGCTCTAAGCCGGGCAGCGCTGTGCCGTCCATGGCGACCATGCCGCAGCAGGTGCTGTAGCCCTGGTAGTCCCCCACGTCGTCGAACAAGGCGCGGTTGTTGCCGCTGTAGCCGCCTGGCGGGTTGTCGGGGGCTTTGAGCATGATCTCTTCCATCAAAGCATCGGCCAAGACCAGCGCTTGCTTGCGCATCAAGGGGTCGGTGCTGGCTGCCACGGTGCCCGTCATCACCGACAAAATACCCGCCAGCCCCAGCGAGACCACCACAATGAAAAAAATCAGCTCCACCAGGCTAAAGCCCCGCTGACGCTCAGTCGTGCACATAGCCCGAGCTGGCCTCCACGGTGATGGGCGTTTGGCCCGTGAGGTTCAAGGTGATGTTGCTGCTTTGGTTGGTGCTGCCCATGGGGGTGAACATGAAGTTGCTAACCGAGGCGCTCAAGCCCTGGCCACCTTTGGGGGTTTGGGGCAAATTCAGCGGGCTGCTGCACGCACCGGTTGGTGGCGTGCTGTTGTCAATGCTCAAGACCAAGCCTGTGCTTTGCACGGCCACACACACCACCCGGCGCTGTGCCACAGCGGTTTTTTGGGCGTAGCGCAGCAAAGCGGTGGTCTCGTCACGCATGCCGCGCGCTTTGAAGTCCTCGGGGTTCAATGCTGGCAAGACAAACACCGCCAAGACACCCACCAGCACCATCACCATGACCAGCTCGATGAGCGTGAAGCCCCGAGCGTGGTGCACGCGCCTTGCCCAATAGCCATGCATGGGCATGGGCGCGCCCGGTGTTTGGCTTAGAGGATGCCGATGGCCGTGAAGCTCGCTGTCACGCTGGGCGAGACATTGGCATTGCTCACGGTGCAGGTGGTGGTGGCACCGGCCACCACAGCAGCGGCCGTGATGGTGTAGCCCGCAGGCAAGCCGCCTTGCAAGGCGTTGGCCACATCGGTGCAGTTGGCCACGGCCACGCCCTTGGTAGCGCTGGCAGAACGCGCGGCGTAGTTCACGGCAGCCGCTGAGGACAAGGTGCCCGCCACGCCTTGGGTGGCTGCTGCAGCCGCGTCGGCTTTCATGTCCACGTACTTCGGGATCGCCACGGCAGCAAGCACCCCCAAAATCACGATCACCATCACCAACTCAATCAATGTAAAACCTTGCTGTCGCTGCATGTTCGCTCCTTTAGCCAATTGTTAACAGTCACACTTCTTATCGGACACCGCGGTCGAAACTAAAGACCGTACGGCGGCACGTCAACCCCCACCCCGCCCCATGGCCGCCTGGCCCAAGTTCCACAAGGGCATGAACACCCCCAAGGCCAGCAGCAAGACCAGCAGGCCAATGAAAAACAACAAAATCGGCTCGATCGACGAGGACAAGCCTTTGATGCTTTCATCGGTTTCGCGCTCGTACATTTGCGCAATTTCAAACAGCAGGTTGTCGAGCTCGCCGGTCTCCTCGCCCACTGCAATCATCTGCAGCACCACTGGCGTGAACACACCGCTTTGTGCGGCGCAGCGCGAGATGCTTTCGCCGCGCTCAATGCCTTCGCGCATTTTTTCAATGCGCTGGGCCAGGTAGGCGTTGTCCACCGTACCGGCCACCACCGAGAGCGCTTGCACCATGGGCACACCCGCTTGGCTGGACAGCGCAAAGCTGCGCGCAAAGCGCGACAACGTGGCTTTAAGAATGATGTCACCCGCAATGGGCAAGCGCAGCTTGAGGCGGTCCCATTGCATGCGCCCTCCCGCGCTTTGCAGCACCCGCTTGAGCACATAGGCCAGCAAACCAGCCAAGGCAAACAAGACGGGCCACCAAGACAACATCCACGCAGAAAAAGCCAGCAAAGCCCGCGTGAGCCAAGGCAGCTGTGCGTTAAAGCCAGCAAACACAGTGGCAAACACGGGGATGACAAAGAGGTTGATGATGACGATGGCCACCAACATGGCCACCACCACAAAGCTGGGGTAGCGCAGTGCTTGCTTGATGCGTGCGCGCACATCGCGCTCAAAAGCCAAGTGTTCGGCCAGCCTTAAAAACACCTCGGTGAGCTGCCCGGTCATCTCGCCCACGCGGATCATGGCTAAAAAAAACGGGCTGAAAGCTTTCGGGTATTTGCCAAGGCAACTTGCAATGTCTCGCCCCTGGTCCAAGCCACTGCGGATGTCTTTGAGCATGGTGGCCATGGCCGGGTTGACCGACGAAGACTCCAGCCCAGCCATGGCCCGCAAAATTGGGACACCTGCTTTGCTCAGGGTGTACATCTGGCGGGAAAACAGCAGGACATCGGTCTCACTCACACGGGCGCGGGTGAGCTGTGTCCACCAATCTGCGCCACCTGTGGTGCTGGGCGGTTTGTCGCGTGCGATGTCCACGGGCACCACGCCCATGGCCAGCAGCTGCTCGGCCACGCTTTGCTCAGTCAGGGCCTCGAGCTGGCCTTGCACGGACTCGCCCCGCTTGTCGCGGCCACGCCAGCTGTAAAGCACGGTGGTGTTCATCGGGGCTCGTCGCTGGTGTCGCTGCCCACCTTCATGGCCTCAGCCAAAGAGGTGCGACCGGCACGCACCAGGTCCAGGGCCTGGTGCACCAAGGTGCGGCCTTTGAGCACATCGTGCGCGGCGCGCAAAAAAGCAGTGGGGTTGGCTTGGCTGGCCGCCTGGGTGAGCTCAGCGTTCATCTCCAGCATTTCGTACACGCCCTGGCGCCCGGCATAGCCGCTGCCATGGCAGGCCGAACAGCCACGCCCTTTCTTAGGCACCACAGGCTCACCGCCGGCCACCAGCTTGGTGAGCCAGCCACTTTCTTGCGGACTCAAAGGATGGGCTTGCGCGCACACCTCGCAGTTCAGGCGCACCAAACGCTGCGCGACCACCGCTTGCAACGACGTGGCCACCATGAAGGGCGGCACCCCCATGTCGAGCAACCTGAACGGGGTGCTGACCGCGTCGCGGGTGTGCAGTGTGGAGAGCACCATGTGGCCGGTGATGGCTGCGCGCAGGCCGATGTCAGCGGTTTCAGAGTCGCGGATTTCGCCGAGCAAAATCACATCAGGGTCTTGGCGCAAGGTGGCACGCAGCACCTTGGCAAAGTCGAGGTCGATTTTTTCGTTGATCTGCACCTGGGTGATGCCGGGCAAACGGTATTCCACCGGGTCTTCCACGGTGATGATCTTGACCTCATCGGAATTGAGTTCGGCCAAAGATGCGTACAAGGTGGAGGTTTTGCCCGAGCCGGTGGGCCCGGTCACCAAAATCATGCCCGAGCTCTGATGCAGAATTTCTCGGTAGCGACGCAGCATGTCTGGCGGCATGCCGATGCGGTCCAGGCTGCGCAAGCCGCCTTGCTGGCTGAGCAAACGCATGACCACCGACTCGCCATGCGCGCTGGGCAGCGTGGACAAACGCACATCCATGGTTTGGTTGCGCAGTCGCACGGCAAAGCGCCCGTCTTGGGGCATGCGCTTTTCTGAAATATCCAGCCCCGCCATGAGTTTGATGCGCTGCGCTAAGGGCGCGCCGATGCGCTTGTCGGCGTGGGTTTGGGTTTGCAGCACGCCGTCGACCCGCAGCCTGATTTGCAGGTTCGCCTCTTGCGGCTCGATGTGCACATCGGAGGCGCCTGCCTGCGCGGCATCTTCAAACAGGCTTTGCAGCAAGCGCACCACGGGCGCGCCATCGGCACCAGCTGTGGCGGTGAGCTCGCCAAAATCCACCGCATCGCCCATGTCTTTTTCCAGGGCACGGGCCAGGCCAGAAATTTCTTCGGTGCGGCGGTACAGGCGGTCAAAGGCGGGCAGCAACTGGCTCTCGGCCACCACCGCAATGGAGATGTTGCGTTTGAGCAGCCGGGTGATTTCATCGTAGGCAAACAAATCGAGCGGGTCGCTCATGCCCACCAGCAAAGTGTCGCCCTTGTCTTCAAGCACCAGCACCCGAAAACGACGCGCGGCGGCCTCGGGCAAGCTGCGCACCAGCTCAGGCCGGAAGGTGTAGGTTTTGAGGTTGATGCACGGGATGCGAAGCTGGCGCGACAAGCCATCGGCCAAGAGCTCTTCGGTCAGGGTGCCGTTGTCCACCAACAGGCGGCCGAGTTTCTTACCGGTTTGTTGTTGCTGCAACAAAGCCTGGTTGAGCTGCTCGCCCGTGATGAGCTGCTGCTTGACCAGCACATCCCCCAAGCGCAGCTTTTCGGGGCGGTGCAGGGGGTTGCGTGAGGATGAAAAGGACGGACTGGCCGAAAATGTCATCGCTCCATGCTAGCGACGACGCCCGGTTTTAAAGCCTAGAAATTCAGTGTAAATGGCGCGGTTTTCGGCCGCCCCCATGCCCGGAGCCCCCGTGTCCGCCCGACCCGCGGGGCGGCTTGCCGATCTCCAGTGAGCTGACCAGATCGTCAAAGCGCTGCGAGAACAGCTTGTCGACTTCGGCCACCACGCCCGTGAGCTCAGACGCGTCAAAGTGACGCTCCATCATGTTGATGAGGTCTTGCACGAGCAAATCGCGCTGGACTTGCATGATGGCCGCTGGGTTGGGGCCCACAAAGAGCATGACAAAGTCGTCGCGCGAGGCTTGGCCCTGGCCTTCTTCCTCTTCGTCGAACTCGGTGTCGTAAAACGTCACCTCAATGGCAGCCCCCGCGCTGGAGAGCTCGTTGAGGTTCATGCACATTTCATCGAGGGATTGGCGAAAGTCTTCGTCGCCTGGCACGGTCCAGCACATTTGCAGCACCGCATCGGCGCTGTCGAACTTGATGCCAGGCTCTTCTTCGTAGGCACTTTGCGCTCCACCGCTGAGCGACGAAGCACCCGCATAAGTCCACAGCGGTTTGAGGGCGTCTTCAACCATGGGCAAGGTCACATCTGCACGCAAGGGCACCTGACCATGGACATGGATCTCAAAGGGCGTGTTGTAACGTGCCATGGGGTTCTTTCAATACCTTTGATCTTGATTTGGTGCCTCGGACCGGAATCGAACCGGTACGCCCCTTATGCAGGAAAGCGGCGGATTTTAAGTCCGCTGTGTCTACCAATTTCACCACCGAGGCTAGGCATGCATCACATTGTGCTGCAAAAAACAACCGGTCAAGCACGCGAACTGTGCCCAAGGCCCACAGAAGTTGAAAGGTTTGATCCCACCGTGACCGGTGGTTTCTATGTGGGACAGACTGGAAGGGGGTGTGACAAGAAAATGTCGTGTATTTGGAGCGGGAAAAGAGTCTCGAACTCTCGACCTCAACCTTGGCAAGGTTGCGCTCTACCAACTGAGCTATTCCCGCGATGTACAAATTGTAGCAGCGAAAACGGGCGTTTTGAGGCGCCCTCTTCACTTTTTGGTCTTCAGTATTTCAGCGCTGTGGATTTGCCCCAAAACACCCGGTACGCAAAGATGGTGTAGCCAATGATCACCGGCAAAACCACCACCACACCATAAAAAATCACCTGCAGCGCTGGCGTAGAACTTGCCGCCTGCCAAATGGTGATCTTGTCCATCACCAGCCAAGGGAACAAGCTGTAGCCCAAGCCATAGAAGGCCAGCACAAACACGCCCACAGCGCCAGCAAAGGGCACGGCCACGCCGTACTGGTTGTTTTGCGCCAGACGGGTTGGCAAACGCTTGAGGCTGCGGGCGATCATCACAAACAAAGCCAGGGTCATGGCAGGAATCGGAAACAGCATGATCACATTGGGAAAGCTGAACCATTTCTCAAAAATGCGCGGGCTCACCAGTGGGGTGGCCAAAGAAATGGCCACCACACCTGCGGCTGTTAACCACAAACTGCCCTTGGCCCAAGCGATGGCCTTGAGTTGCAAGGCGCCCTCGGATTTCATGATCAACCAGCCCGCACCCAGCAAGCTGTAAGCCGCCACCATGCAAAACCCAATCAGCAAGCTAAACACATTGCTCCACACATCGCCCTTGAAACCGGTGATCAAGCTGCCCAGCATGAAGCCTTGCGAAACCGATGCCAGCAAAGAACCGACGTAAAACGCACGGTCCCACAAGGGCTTGTGTTGGGCACGCGCCTTGACACGAAAATCAAAGGCCACCCCTCGCAAGGTCAGGGCCACCAGCATGAAGGCCACCGGCAGGTACAAGGCCCCCAAAATCTCGCCATGCGCCAGCGGAAACGCCACCAGCAGCACCCCCACACCCAGCACCAACCAGGTTTCATTGGCATCCCAAAAAGGGCCAATGCTGGCAATCATGTTGTCTTTTTCGTCGTCCTGAGCGCGGCGCAGCAGCACCCCCACACCCAGGTCGTAACCGTCCAAAATCACATAAGCGAGCATGGACAGCGCCATGACCAGCGCAAACACCAAAGGCAACCAGGCCGATGCCTGGGTAAAGTCAGTGGGCTCAAGCATGTTGCACCTCCTGGGTGGATGGGTTCAGGTTGGCCGGCTGAGTATGCGCAACGCCCTTCTTGGCCAAATAAAACACCACCGACACATACGCACTGAGCAGCGCCAAATACAAGGTGACATACATGGCCAAGGTGAAGGCGATGTTGGCCGCTGGCACTTTGGAGGCCGCCTGGGCCGCGGTCAACACGCCTTGCACCAACCAGGGCTGACGCCCAATTTCCGTCACATACCACCCGGCCACCAGCGCCACCCAGCCGGCAAAGGTCATGGCCACCAGCACGCGTGCCAGCCAGGGCTTCAAGGCGCGGTCACGGCGCAAGTGCCAGGCCGACCACCAGCTCACCGCGAGCATCAGCATGCCCACACCCACCATGATGCGAAAGGCGTAGAACACGGGGGCTACAGGCGGGTGCTTGTCGCCAAAGGCATCGATGCCCTTGACCTCACCTTCCCAGTCGTGGGTCAGGTAAAACGAGGCCAGCTTCGGTATGGCCACTTCGTATTTGTTGCTTTGTGTGGCGGCATCGGGGATGCCGATCAACACCGCTGCTGCACCTTGCTGGGTTTGCCAAATGCCCTCCATGGCCGCCACTTTGGCCGGTTGGTGCTGCAAAGTGTTGAGGCCGTGCATATCACCCACCACAATTTGCAGCGGAATCAAGGCCGCTGCAACCAGCACCCCGGTTTTCAGTGCCACGCGCACATCGGCGCCACGGTCGTTTTGCAGCCAGCGGTAAGCGCTGATGCCCGCCAAAAAGAAGGCCACGGTCAGGCCAGAGGCCAGCATCATGTGCGTCATGCGGTAGGGGAAAGACGGGTTGAAGATGACCTCCAACCAGCTCGTCACCACCGCTTGGCCATTGACCATCTCAAAGCCAGCGGGGGTGTGCATCCACGAATTGAGCGCAATGATCCAGAAGGCTGAGGCGGTGGTGCCTGCAGCCACCAAAAAGGTGGCCATGGTGTGCACCCGCTCGCTCACACGGCCGCGCCCAAACAACATGATGCCCAGCATCGTGGCTTCTAAGAAAAACGCCGTGAGCACTTCATAGGCCAGCAAGGGGCCAGCCACATTGCCCACCGTCTGCATGAAGCCTGGCCAGTTGGTGCCAAACTGAAAACTCATGGTGATGCCACTGACCACCCCCAGCGCGAAAGTGAGCGCGAAAATTTTCACCCAAAACTGGTAGGCGTCCATCCAGTGTTGCTGGCCCGTGGCCGCAAAGCGCGTTTTGAAAAACAGCAAGACCCAGCCCATCGAGATGCTGATGGTGGGGAACAAGATGTGAAAGGTGATGTTGGCCGCAAACTGAATGCGCGCCAGGATCAGGGGGTCGAGTTGGTCCATGGTGGGTCTTTCGCTTAAGGCTTGAAGGTCAGCGCCTGGGTCACACGGTCTTTCATGCTCAGCAGTTTTTGCACCTTGGCGCCCATCTTCATGAGGCTGATCAGGGTGTCTGAGTCAAGCTGCTGCACGTCGTCGAGCCAGTCGGTCATCATTTCGATGAAGGCATGCATCTGGCGCATGCGCTCTTGCGCGTGGATATCTTCGGCCACACTGGGTTGGGCCAGCAAGGCGTCTCTGAGCATGGAGAGCGTTGGATCAATTTCTCGCTTGCGCCGCTCGGCGGCCAGGGTACGGAAAATCGCCCAGACATCTTCTGGTGCCTGGAAATACTCGCGCCTGTCATTGGGCTGGTGGCTGAGCTTGACCAAGCCCCAAGACTGCAGCTCTTTGAGGCCCATGCTCACGTTGGAGCGTGAAAAGCCCAGGGCTTCGCCAAGTTCGTCGGCATTGAGTGGCTTGGCCGACACGTACAGCAGCGCGTAAATTTGGCCAACGGTGCGGTTGATGCCCCAGCGCCCGCCCATCTCACCAAAGTGCATGACAAAACGTTGGGTCAGAGGTGGCAGGTTCATTGTTTTCTTGAATTTCAGAAATTACTGAAATGTCAGTATAAAACAAAACCTGCTGCGCGCAGCAAGTCTTTGAAACCAACCGGCAGTGGCTAGGGGTTCATGCGCCCCAGGTTTTCAGCGGGTGGGCTCTTGGCTGACGCGGCTGTTCAAACCCGCCGAGGTGGGGGGCAGCTTGTCCAGGGCAGAGACACCCAGCACCTCAGCCACCGCTTGGCTTTGCACGGTGATTTCCGGCAGGGGCCTGGCCGGCAAGCGCGGCGTTTGCGCCATGGCATCAAACAGCTCGGCACGCTCGCGGGCATGGGCCTGCTCAGAAATACGGCTGGGCGTTTTGCTGCGGCTGGTCAACTCAAGCTGCGGCAAGACCAGCAAAAAACCCACCACCACCACCGCGCACGAAGCCAGCATGGCCATTTCACGCCGGTTGCGCTTGCGCATGTGCGCAATGTGGGCACCCGGGTAACGCGCATGGCTGACCTCGGTTTGCAACTGACGCTGCACCAGCTCGGCCGGCAAATCCTTGGCATGCCCAAATTTGGCCAAGATGCGCATGCCCGCACGGGCCTTGATCAACTCGGTGTAAAAGTGGCCATTGCCGCCGACCTCAAGCTCGCGCAGTTGCAAAACCGACAAGCTGTGCGCGCGGGCGAAATCAGCTTCTGGCAGGCCGGAGCAGAAGCGGCATGATTTCAAAAGCTCGGCGTCGGAAGATTCCCAAAGTGGACCAAACATAGTGACTGACTATCAGATACGTTAAAAAAATAGTGAGCAAAATGTAGTGCAATTTCAAACACCAACCGATAGATTTTTTTAACGTACCCCGCCAGTCAAAAGGACCAGGCGCACCAAGAAAAAAGCCCTCCAAAGGAGGGCCATGAAGACCAGCGCACAGCCCCCAGCGGGGCGGCGGATGTCAGTTGTTTTCTGAGAGCTGATCGAGGATGGCTGGGTTTTCCAGCGTGCTGGTGTCCTGGGTGATGGCTTCGCCCTTGGCGATCGAGCGCAGCAGGCGGCGCATGATCTTGCCCGAGCGGGTTTTGGGCAGGTTGTCGCCAAAGCGGATGTCTTTGGGCTTGGCAATCGGGCCAATTTCTTTGGCCACCCAGTCGCGCAACTGCTTGGCAATGGCTTTGGCCTCCTCGCCCGTGGGGCGCGAACGCTTGAGCACCACGAAGGCGCAAATCGCCTCGCCCGTCAGGTCGTCAGGGCGACCCACCACCGCGGCTTCGGCCACCAGGTCGGTCTTGGCCACCAAGGCCGACTCAATTTCCATGGTGCCCATGCGGTGGCCCGAAACGTTGAGCACGTCGTCAATGCGGCCGGTGATGCGGAAGTAGCCGCGGTCTGCGCTGCGAACCGCGCCGTCGCCAGCCAGGTAGTAGCCCTTGAGCTCTTCGGGGAAGTAGCTTTTCTTGAAGCGCTCGGGGTCGCCCCAGATGGTGCGGATCATCGAGGGCCAAGGGCGCTTGACCACCAAAATGCCACCCGAGCCGTTGGGCATGTCGTTGCCCGCCTCGTCCACGATGGCGGCATGAATGCCCGGCAGGGGCAAGGTGCACGAGCCAGGCACCAGCGGCGTGGCCCCTGGCAACGGGGTGATCATGTGGCCGCCGGTTTCGGTCTGCCAGAAGGTGTCGACGATGGGGCAACGCTCGCCGCCCACGTTCTTGTGGTACCACATCCAGGCTTCAGGGTTGATGGGCTCGCCCACCGAACCCAAAATACGCAGGCTGCTCAAATCAGAGCGCGCAGGGTGCACCTTGGCATCGCCCTCTGAGGCCTTGATGAGCGAGCGAATCGCGGTGGGGGCGGTGTAGAAAATGGTGCACTTGTGGCGCTCAATCATTTGCCAGAAGCGACCGGCATCTGGGTAGGTGGGCACGCCTTCAAACACAATTTGTGTGGCGCCTGCAGCCAGCGGGCCGTAGGCCACGTAGGTGTGGCCGGTGATCCAGCCGATGTCGGCGGTGCACCAGAAGATGTCGCTGGGCTGGATGTCAAAGGTCCACTGCATGGTCATCTTGGCCCACAGCAGGTAGCCGCCTGTGGAATGCTGCACGCCTTTGGGTTTACCGGTGGAGCCCGAGGTGAACAAGATGAACAGTGGGTGCTCAGCGCCCACACTCACCGGGGCGCACACGGTGGATTGCCCGTCTAACGCCTCGCTGAAGGTGATGTCGCGCCCAGCCACCATGTTGCAGGCCGTGGGGGTGCGCTCGAACACCAGCACTTTCTTGATGGTCTCGCAGCCGCCCATGGCCAAGCCCTCGTCCACGATGGCTTTGAGGGGCAGCTCTTTACCGCCGCGCATTTGGTAGTTGGCGGTGATGACTGCCACAGCGCCGGCGTCTTGAATACGCTCTTGCAAGGCCTTGGCCGAGAAGCCGCCAAACACCACGCTGTGGGTCGCGCCAATGCGCGCGCAAGCCTGCATGGCCACCACGCCTTCAATCGTCATGGGCATGTAGACCAGCACGCGGTCGCCCTTTTTCACGCCTTGGGCCAGCAAGGCGTTGGCAAACTGGCTCACGCGGGCCAAGAGCTCTTTGTACGTGACCTTGGTGACTTCGCCGCCGTCGGCTTCAAAAATGATGGCGGTTTTGTTTTCTACCGGGGTGCCCATGTGGCGGTCTAGGCAGTTGGCCGAGGCGTTGAGCTCGCCGTCGTCAAACCACTTGTAAAAAGGCGCGTTGGACTCGTCCAGGGTTTTGGTGAAGGGCTTGGTCCAAAGCAAGTTGTCGCGGGCTTGCTGCGCCCAGAAACCTTCGAAATCTTGCTCCGCCGCTGCGCACAGGGCGTTGTAGCCGTCCATGCCCGAGACGCGGGCCGCCTTGACCACCGCCTCTGCTGGCGGGAAGACGCGGTTTTCAACCAACACAGATTCAATGGCGGAGGAGGAGCTCATGTCTAAATTTCCTAAAAGTAGCTAAACCACACGGACTGTCAGGTCTTGCGCTTACAAGTGACTGACTCTGCCGCATCGCGTGTGGGCGCAGTTGGGCAGCAGCCATGCCGATAAAATCAGCCCACCTCATCACAAGCGCGCCATGAAAACACCTCAGCCCAATCGCCCTCTTCAGCCTTTGCCACGATATATTTTTGCCAGCCGCTGGCTGCAACTGCCGCTGTACTTGGGCCTGATTGCTGCGCAGTGCGTGTATGTGTTTCACTTTTGGGTGGAGCTGGTGCACCTGCTCGAAGCCGCGTTTGGCAGCACCCATGCGCTGGATATTTTGGTCAGCAGCATAGGCTACAAGGGCAACGCTGAAATCACCAGCCTGAACGAGACCGTCATCATGCTGGTGGTGCTGGGCCTGATTGACGTGGTGATGATCTCCAACCTGCTCATCATGGTGATCGTGGGCGGCTACGAAACCTTTGTCAGCCGCATGAACCTGGAGGGCCACCCCGACCAGCCCGAGTGGCTCAGCCACGTCAACGCCTCGGTGCTCAAGGTCAAACTGGCCACGGCCATCATCGGTATCAGCTCGATCCACCTGCTCAAAACCTTCATCAACGCGGCCAATTACGACGAGAAGGTGCTGATGTGGCAAACCATCATCCACATTGTGTTTTTGCTCAGCGCGATTGCCATTGCCTACACCGACAAGCTGCTCTCGCACAACGCCAGCGCCCACCATTGAGCTTGTTGTTAAGCACCGCACTGCGCCACGCACCTTTGACTTTACAGTTGCCTTTGTCTTTGTTTTCACGCGCTTTGGGCATGAGCCCCCAAAGTGCGGCTTGTTAAACTTTCGCCACCCGTTTTGCGGGTGATTCCTGAACCACCCCTCCACCCTGCCCTGCGCCATGACCACCCTTCGCCAAAACGACCTGATCGAATCCATCGCCGCCGCTTTGCAGTACATCAGCTACTACCACCCGGCCGACTACATCACCCACCTGGTGCGTGCGTATGAGCGCGAGCAGTCGCCTGCGGCCAAAGACGCGATGGCGCAAATTCTCACCAACAGCAAGATGAGTGCCACTGGCCACCGCCCGATCTGCCAAGACACCGGCATCGTCAATGTGTTTTTGAAAATCGGCATGGACGTGCGCTTTGAAGGCTTCACCGGTAGCCTGGACGACGCCATCAACGAGGGCGTGCGCCGCGGCTACAACCACCCCGACAACACCCTGCGCGCCAGCGTGGTGGCCGACCCCGAGTTCGAGCGCAAAAACACCAAAGACAACACGCCTGCGGTCATCGTCACCGAGATCGTGCCGGGCAACACAATTGACGTGACCGTGGCGGCCAAAGGCGGCGGCTCGGAGAACAAAAGCAAGATGATCATGCTCAACCCCAGCGACTCGGTGATCGACTGGGTGCTCAAAACCGTGCCCACCATGGGTGCAGGCTGGTGCCCCCCGGGCATGCTGGGCATCGGCATTGGCGGCACGGCTGAAAAAGCTGTGCTCATGGCCAAAGAAAGCCTGATGGAAGACCTCGACATGTACGAGTTGCAGGCCAAAGCCAGCAAGGGCGACAAGCTCAGCAAGGTCGAAGAAATGCGCCTGGAGCTGTTTGAGAAAGTCAACGCGCTGGGCATCGGCGCGCAAGGCCTGGGCGGCTTGACCACCGTGCTGGATGTGAAGATCAAGATGTACCCCACCCACGCGGCCTCCAAGCCCGTGGCCATGATCCCCAACTGCGCAGCCACCCGCCATGCCCACTTTGTGATGGACGGCTCAGGCCCGGTGTACCTCGATCCTCCCAGCCTGGACCTGTGGCCCAACGTGGCTTGGGCGCCGGACTACAACAAGAGCAAAAAGGTGGACCTCAACACCCTCACCAAGGCCGAGGTGGCCAGCTGGAAACCGGGCGACACCTTGCTGCTCAACGGCAAAATGCTCACCGGCCGCGATGCGGCGCACAAACGCATTCAAGACATGCTGGCCAAAGGCGAGAAACTGCCGGTGGACTTCACCAACCGCGTGATTTACTACGTGGGCCCGGTTGACCCCGTGGGCGACGAGGCCGTTGGCCCAGCCGGACCCACCACCGCCACCCGCATGGACAAGTTCACCGAGATGATGCTGGCCCAAACCGGCCTGATCTCCATGGTGGGCAAGGCCGAGCGCGGCCCGGTCGCCATTGAAGCCATCAAGAAGCACCAAAGCGCTTACCTGATGGCTGTGGGCGGCGCGGCCTACCTGGTCTCCAAAGCCATCAAAACCGCCAAGGTGGTGGGCTTTGCCGACCTGGGCATGGAAGCCATTTACGAGTTCGACGTGGTCGACATGCCCGTGACCGTGGCGGTGGATGCCGGTGGCACCAGCGCGCACATCACCGGCCCGGCCCTGTGGCAACAAAAGATTGCCTCAGGCGAGTACAAAACCATTCCCGTGGCCAAAGCTTGAAGAAAGCCTCCTCCACAGGGCGCACATTAATTGGGGTCAGACCCCANNGGGTCTGACCCCAATTAATTCCCCCATCCATTCATGAGCGAGTTGGCTGCGCTGGCGCAACGCCCCATCGGGGTGTTCGACAGTGGCATTGGGGGCTTGAGCATATTGCGGGCCCTGCGCGCTGAGTTGCCGCAAGAAGATGTGGTGTACGTGGCCGACAGCGCTTACGCGCCTTACGGCGAGCGCGATGAGGCGCTGGTGCGCGAACGGGCTTTGCGCATCACGCAAGACTTGATCGACCAGCACCACATCAAAGCCTTGGTGGTGGCCTGCAACACCGCCACTGCCGTGGCCATTGCCGAGCTGCGCCGTCTTCACCCTGCCCTGCCCATTGTGGGCGTGGAGCCTGCGCTCAAACCCGCGGCGGCCTCCACCCAAACCCACCGTGTGGGTGTGCTGGCCACGCGCGCCACCTTGGCCAGCGCCAAGTACCGCGCCTTGCAAACAAGCTTGGCTGCCAACACCACGTTCGTTGACGTGCCTTGCGACGGTTTGGCTGCGGCCATTGAGGCCGACAACACACCCGACATTGAGCGTCTGTGCCAGCGCTACCTGGCTGCCTTGGGGCCGCTGGGGCATGCGCCGGGAGACATCGACACCTTGGTGCTGGGTTGCACACACTATCCTTTTGCGAGCAAGATCCTCAATGAAAACGGGGCTCAGGGCCTTGTTTTGCTTGAAAGTGGCGCACCCGTGGCTCGCCAAACCCGGCGCTTGTTGCTAGACGCTGGGTTGCTCAACCCACACAACACAGGCAGCGTGCGCTACCTGGCCACCGGGTCGGATGCCAGCCTGCGCTGGGCCGCCCAACACTGGCTGACCCCATGAAAAAAGGCCTGTAATCTGCAGGCCTTCTTGCGAGCCAGCGCTCAGGGCTCTTGCGCCATCAAAGCCTCAAACGCCCACCATGTCCTGCATTTTCAGGCTGTACCAGCGCAAGTCTTCGTCCCACAAAGCGCGGCGGCGGTCGTTGTCGTCGATCTGGGTTTGAATCAGGTGACCCTCAGGCCCCTTCTTGTAGTCAAACTGCACGCTGATGGCTTCGAGTGGGTTGAGGTTGACCAGCATGTAGCACAGGTTGTCGATCATCATCGCCTTCATGGGCTGGTCTTTGGCCTGCTGCGCGATGTAGTTGGCCACGCTGCGGCCCATGGCGTGCGCCACGTGACCGCTCTTAGGGTAATGGCCAAACTGCGGTGACACAGCGCCCACGCTGTCGCCAATGACGAAGATGTTGGGGTCGTCAGCAAGGTTGTAAAACTCGTTGTGCACCGCGGCCCAGTTGGTGGGCTTGCCCTCGGCGTTTTTACCCACGGCGCCGAGCTTCCAGACCAGGTCAGGCGCCTGGTGGTGGCCCATGAAAATCGCGTCGTCAAACTTGAAGTCGCCCGCGGCGGTTTTCACCACCTTGTTGAAGGGATCAAGCTCTTTCACGCCAGCGTTGGGCACGTGGGTGATGATGTCGTCGTACAGGTCTTCAAAAGCCAGTTTGTAGCCCGCGCCAATGGGCGCAATGCGTGGCTTGGGGTCCAAAATAAGAATCTTGGCCTTGATTTTGTTGCGCTGGAAATGCGCGGCCATCAAGCACGCGCGCTCGTACGGCGAGGGTGGGCAGCGGTGCGGTGGTGGGGGCAGCGTCATGACGATGGTGCCGCCCTTGAAGCTTTGGATTTTGTGCTTGAGCGCCAGGTGTTCAGCGCTGGGCACATAGGCGCTGGCGTAGTTGGTCACCGTGTGGCGGATGGCGCGTTGGTCGCCCGCAAACCAAGGCTCGTACGTGACGCGAATACCCGCCGACACCACCAGCCAGTCGTAATCCACATAGCCCTGTGCGGTGTGCACGCGCTTGGCCGAGCGGTCAATGTCTGAGACCTCGGATTGCACAAAGGTGTAGCCCCATTTGCGCGCGGGGATGGTGTAGGAATGCACCAAAAACTGGGTGTCGACCACGTCCACCAGCCACTTGTTGCTCAAGGGGCAAGACCAAAAAACAGGGTTGCGCTCAATGAGCACCACCTCCAAATCGGGGGCGGTTTCGCGCAAATAACGCGCTGTGCTCAAACCACCCCAACCGCCCCCGAGCACCACCACGCGACGCTGCCGCCCCTTGGGCATGAGCGCGGTTGCGCCCCCGGTGTGCGCCAGGGCCACACCCAGGGTGCTGGCCAGGCCGGTAGCGGCGGCGGCTTGCAGCAAGGTGCGGCGTTGCAGGCTGTGTGGAAATTCAAAAGGCTGGGTCATGGGGCATTCCAAGGTTTGAAACGCTGGTTCATTGTGCATGGATATTGACGGGGTTAAGACCGGTCAAACTAGCCAAAAAGCTAAACTTTGCCAGCCAATCTCACACTTCACGCCCAATCCATGACTTTCTCGCACGTCTGCCTCGCTTTCATGGCTTGGGCTTGCCTGCTCACCTCGGCCCAAGCCGCTGAAGTGTCGGTGGCCGTGGCGGCCAACTTCGCTGCACCCATGCAAAAAATTGCGGCGGCCTTTGAGCAAGACACAGGGCACAAGGTGTCGCTGTCGGTGGGGTCAACCGGGCGGTTTTACGCACAGATCAAAAACGGGGCGCCTTTTCAGGTGCTGCTCGCAGCAGACGACGAGACCCCGGCCAAGCTGGAAAAAGAAGGGGCGGCCTTGAAGGGCAGCCGCTTGACCTACGCCGTGGGCCGCTTGGTGCTGTGGAGCCAACAAGCCGGCCTGGTGGACGACAAAGGTGAGGTGTTAAAAAGCGAGCGCTTCGACAAACTCGCCATGGCCGACCCCAAGCTCGCGCCTTACGGCTTGGCAGCGATGGAAACCCTCACCCAACTCGGCCTGCTCGACAAACTCAAGCCGAAGTTTGTGCAAGGCGAGAACATCGCGCAGACCTTTCAGTTTGTGAGCACGCAAAACACGCAGTTGGGCTTTGTTGCGCTCTCCCAAGTTCAAAGCGAAGGCAAGATCACGCAGGGCTCGGCCTGGGTGGTGCCTGCGCATTTGCACACCCCCATCCGCCAAGACGCGATCATCCTCAACAAAGGCAAAGACGTGCCAGCAGCTGCAGCCTTGCTGCAGTACCTGCGCAGCGAGCGGGCCCGCGCCATCATCCGCGCCCACGGCTACGAGCTTTAAGCTGTGAGCTGTGAGCTGTGAGCCTGTGCCGCTTAGCCTCGCGCCCTGGCTTAGCCTGGCGCACTGGATAAGTAACTTCCACGCGGGCTGCCCATGAGGGATGGATAAGAATCTTTGTGCCGCTGGCTATGTTTACCGCGGTTCACCTTTGGAGACCCGCATGAACAAGTTAGTGCATCGCTTTGTGTCCTTGGCCCTGCTTGGGGCCTGCGGTTTGGCCGCCGCGCAGGCTTACCCCAACCGCCCGGTCAAGATCATCGTGCCCTTTGCCGCCAGCGGCCCGGCCGACAACTACGCGCGCTTCATGGCGCAGCGTTTGCAAGACGAGCTCAAGCAGTCCTTTGTGGTGGAAAACCGCCCAGGCGCAGGCTCAATCATCGGCACCGATGCCGCGGCCAAAGCCCCAGCAGACGGCTACACGCTGCTGATGATGTCCAACACCCACACCGTCAACGAAACCCTGATTCCCAACAAGCCCTTTGCCTTGCTCAAAGACTTTGTGGGCGTGGCACCGGTCAACGCCTCTGACCTGATGCTGGTGGTGCACCCCTCGGTGCCAGCCAAGAACTTGGCCGAGCTCATTGCCCTGGCCAAAAG
This sequence comes from Hylemonella sp. UBA6679, assembly GCA_002454975.1. Taxonomy (GTDB): domain Bacteria; phylum Pseudomonadota; class Gammaproteobacteria; order Burkholderiales; family Burkholderiaceae_C; genus Hylemonella. The sequence goes on along the minus strand of DKJZ01000112.1, from coordinate 832 downwards.
CAAACCTGGCAAACTCAATTACGCCTCTTCGGGCAACGGCACGCCTTATCACATGGCGGGCGAGCTCTTCAAACACATGGCGGGCGTGCACATCACCCACGTGCCTTACCGCGGCAGTTCTGGGGCGCGCACCGATGTGGTGGGCGGCCAGGTGGACATGATGTTTGACGCTGTCACCACCATGAGCGAATTTGCCAAAGAAGGCCGCGTGCGTGGCATTGCCACCACCGGTAAAACACGCGCCTCTACCCTGCCCGACATGCCTACCGTGGCCGAGTCTGGCGTGCCCAAGTACGAAGCGGTGATTTGGTTGGGCCTGATGGCGCCCAAAGGCACACCCGCAGCCATCGTGAATCGGCTCAATGAAGAGGTGCGCAAAATCGTTGCCCGCCCCGATGTCAAGGAAGCCTGGGCCAAGCAAGGCGCGGTGCCCATGTCCATGAACACCACCGAGTTTGCGCAGTACCTCGAAGCCGATGTGGCCAAGTGGGCCGACATTGTGCGTGTCTCAGGCGCCAAGCCCGATTAACGCTTGTCACATTCCAACGGCAACAAGGACCGCGTGTTGTGGTGAACCCAAACGCCTGCACGCTGCAGGTCAATGGCCAAGCGCTAGAGGTGCCGCCACTGGAGGGGCAGCAGACAGGCTCGCGCATGCTGCTCGACGTGCTGCGCCACAGCCTGAACCTCAAAGCCACGCGCATGGGTTGCGGCCTGGGGCAATGCGGCGCTTGTACGGTGCTGGTCAATGGTCGCGCGGCCAACGCCTGCCAAACGCCCTTGTGGTCGCTGGGCGAGCAGCCCATCACCACCTTAGCAGGCCGTTGAAAAA
>DKJZ01000038.1 GCA_002454975.1 Hylemonella sp. UBA6679 | reverse complement strand
GACGCGCTCAAGATGGGCATGACCTTTGAGCCGCCCAACATCAACCGCGGCCACCACCGCTTTGAGCCCATCACCAACACCGAGATTCGCTATGGCCTGGGTGCCATCAAAGGCACAGGCGAGCAAGCCATTGAGGCCATCGTGCAAGCGCGCGAAGGCCGGGGCACAGGCCCCAACGGCCAAGAGAGTGGCCCTTTCAAGAGCTTGTTTGATTTTTGTGTGCGGGTGGACCGCAGCAAGCTCAACAAGCGCACGGTCGAAGCGCTCATCAAAGCCGGTGCGTTTGATACCTTGCACCTCAACCGCGCGGCCTTGCTGGCCTCGGTGGACCGGGCTTTTGAATTTGCGGCCGCCAGCCTGGCCAATGCCAACCAGGGTGGCTTGTTCGACATGGACGACAGCCACGGCTCAAGCACCCAAGAACCCGATCTGGTGCAGGCCTTGCCCTGGGGCGTGAAAGAGCGCCTCACGCACGAAAAAACCGCCGTGGGCTTTTACCTGAGTGGCCACTTGTTTGACGAGGTGGCCACCGAGGTGCGCCGCTTTGCCAAGCGCGCGATTGACGATTTGATCGACAGTCGCGAGCCGCAGTTGCTCGCTGGCATCGTGGGTGATTTCCGTGTCATCAATGGCCAGCGCGGCAAGCTGGGCTTGTTCAAACTCGACGATAAATCTGGTGTGATTGATGCGCGTGTGGACGAGGCCTTGATGAATGCCAACAAGCACCTGTTCAAAGACGACGAGTTGGTGATCGTGATGGGCAAGGTCATGCCCGACCGCTTCTCGGGCGGCTTGCAACTCAACGTGAACCAGGTGTGGGACTTGGCCGCTGCGCGTTGCCGCTTCGGCAAATACCTCAAGGTCAAGATGGGCGCGCAAGCCATTGACATTCGCCGCTTGATCAGCGAATTCCCACCGCTCAAAGAGCTCACCGAACAAGGCGAGTTGCTGCGTGGCTTGGGCGTGCGATTGCAACTTGAGCGTCATGCCAGCGCTGGCTCGGTGGCGCCGGCGGGGGAAGCGCATGCATTGGGCAAGCTCGATGACCTGGCCGCTCAAGCCGAGATTGCCCTGGGCGACCAAGTGAAATTTTTCCCCAGCGACGCCGCCTTGGGCGCCTGGCTGGCCCACGCAGGGGCCGATGCGGTCAACATTGTTTACGAAGGCTGAACTCGCTCACGCCACCCAGTTTTCAAGTTGCAAGCCGGGCACGCGTGCAAACTCCCGGGTGTTGTTGGTTACCAAGGTCCAGCCTTCAGCCAGTGCGTGAGCGGCCAACCAAAGGTCGTTGTTGCCAATCGGCAGACCTTGGAGCTGCAAGCTGGCACGAACATGGCCGTAGTGTTCGGCAGCTGATAAGGGCAGGGCGCAGGGCTGGATCATTCGCACCAGTTGCTCGATGGTGGCCATGGCGCGTTCACGGTTCTGGCTCTTTTCGGCGCCAAAGCGCAACTCGCCCACGGTGATGGTGGACATGGCCAATTCCTCAAGGGTGTGTTCTTCAAACCGGTGGCGCACGGCCAAAGGTCGCCCGTTGGCAATGTAGATGCAAATGTTCGTGTCGAGCAAATAGCGCTTGGGTTTGCCTCGCGGTTTAGCCATGCTCAAAACGCCTCGCGCTCTTGGGGCGGTGTGTCTTGGCGGCCTTCGGTCATGAAGTCACCGGGCAGGCTGCTGAGCAAGTCAAACACTGCGGCTGCGTTGGTGGGGAGTTGGCGCAGAACGATGTCGCTACCTTGCCTGAAAATTTCGACCTGGTCGGTGTCGAAACGGAACTCTTTGGGCAAACGTACCGCTTGGCTGTTGCCCGATTGGAAAATGCGTGCGATGGTCATGGTTCACCCCCGATGTTGTATATATCCCTAGTATATACATTGGTGAGGCCGTGTGTTGGGCTAGTCCAAAGGCCTGAACCCAATCACCAAATTGGCGGGCACGCGGCCGTCCACGTCGCGGGGGAGCACCTCGGTTTTGTCGATGGCTTTGAGCACGGCGTCGTCCCAGGCGGCCACACCGCTGGACTTGATGAGCTTGCGGCCCACGATGGTGCCATCAGGCGAGGTGCGCACCTCCACCTCAGCAACCGGGTTGCCTGCGACTGGGCTGGTGAGCACGATGTTGGGCTTGATGCGCGCCACGATGCGCCCTGCGTAACTGGCTGAGGGGCCCGACGACACTTGCGCGTTGCCCGAAGCGGTGGCCCCGCCGGTGGCACCCGCGAGCCCAGCCATGCGTTTGAGGTTGTCCTGGCGTTGTTTTTCCAGGGCTTTGTTCTCTTCTTCGCGCTTGGCGTCGTCTTTGCGTTTTTTCTCTTGGGCCAGCTTTTTGTCTTCAAGCTGCTTTTTCTCGTCAACGAGTTTTTTCTCTTTCTCTTTTTTCAGCTTCTCGAGTTTTTCAGCTTCTTTTTTATCCGCTTCTTTTTTGGCCAACTCGCGTTTCTTCTCTTGCTCTAAACGCAGCTTCTCGTCTTCCTTGCGTTTCTTTTCTTTTTTAAGGTTGATTTCGGCCTCAGCCAGCGCCGGATCTGGCTTGGGCGCTTCAACTTTAGGAGCAGGCTTGGGGGGCGCTGGCGGCTCGGGGGGAACCTCCACGAGCTTGGGTGCAGCTTCTTGCGGCAGGGCAGACCACAGCTCAGCTTGCACCGACACCACCTCGGGTTGGTGCTTCCAGTTCACGGCCCAGGTCAGGGCCAAGACCAGCAGCAGGTGGGCGAACAGGGCCAGACCGGCCGCACGCATCTGCCCCGGCGGGGGCGGGGGCATGAACTCGGGTCTGTCCAGTGCGCGCATCAGAGGGTCAATTGGCGAGTTGCACCGACAGACCCACGCGCGCTATGCCTGCGCGCTGCAGCGTGTCCATGACCTTCACCACGGTTTCGTATTTGACGGTTTTGTCAGCGCTGATGACCACCGCGGTGTTGGCGCCCGTGCCCAGGTTTTGCTTGACCATGCCGGCTACTTCGGTGAGGCCCACCGAGGTGGTTTTGTCTTTGAGCTTGAGCTCGATGGCTTCAGATTTGGTGATGACGATTTGAACAATCTCGTCGGGCTGCTTGGCAGCTTTGCCGATGCTGGGCAAATCAATCATGCTCGGTGCAATCAGCGGTGCGGTCACCATGAAGATGATGAGCAGC
>DKJZ01000015.1 GCA_002454975.1 Hylemonella sp. UBA6679 | reverse complement strand
CAGGCGCTTCATGCCTTCGGCAATGGCACCGCTGGAGACCATGATGACCTCGCGGCCTTGGCGCACCAGGTCTGCCATTTGGCGGCACCACTCGCTGATGGCTGCCTCATCCAAACCACGGCCTTCGTTGGTCACCAGGCTGGAGCCCACCTTGATCACGATACGGCGCGCATCGCGCAACACGGTCTCAGAGCTTTTCATGGGTTTTTGGGTTCTAGGCCTTATGCAGCTTGATGGTGCCGCTATGTAATCAGGAGCAAACGGCTTCAGTCGCTACCTTGGTCGTTGGCAAAACGTGGGTCTACCGCTGTGGGTTCGTTGAAGCGTGGGTCCACCACCTCAGGCGGCTGCTCGGCCAGGTGCTGGGCGGCAATGTGCTGGTACACCGCCTTGACCAAAGGCTCACAGCCCTCACGGGTCAGGGCCGAAATCTCGAACACTGGGCCTTTGTACTTGAAGCGTTTGATAAAGTCTTTGACCACCGCCGCACGCTGCTCTTCGGGCACCATGTCGAGCTTGTTGAGCACCAGCCAGCGCGGCTTGGCAAACAGGCCTGCATCGTATTTTTTAAGCTCGTTGACGATGCCCTTGGCCTGCGCGACTGGGTCGGCGTTGTCGTCAAACGGCGCCACATCCACCACGTGCAGCAGCAAACGGGTACGTTGCAAGTGGCGCAAAAACAAATGCCCAAGGCCTGCGCCCTCGGAGGCGCCTTCAATCAGACCGGGCAGGTCGGCCACCACAAAACTTTGCTCAGGCCCCACACGCACCACGCCCAAATTGGGGTGCAGGGTGGTGAAGGGGTAGTCGGCAATGCGCGGGCGGGCATTGGAAATCGCCGTGATCAGGGTGGACTTGCCCGCATTGGGCAAACCCAGCAAGCCCACATCGGCCAGCACCTTGAGTTCGAGCTTGAGGTTGCGCTTTTCGCCAGGCCAACCTGGCGTTTTCTGGCGCGGGGCGCGGTTGATGGCGCTTTTGAAGCGCAAGTTGCCAAAGCCGCCGTCGCCCCCCTTGGCAATGGTGATCACCTCACCGGGCTGGAGCAACTCAAACAAAACCTCGCCGGTTTCGGCGTCAGAAATGATGGTGCCCACCGGCATTTTCAGGGTGATGTCGTCGCCCGCAGCGCCGAACATGTCTGAGCCCATGCCGTGTTGGCCTCGCTTGGCGTCGTAGCGGCGGGCGTAGCGGAAGTCCACCAGGGTGTTGAGGCTGGCATCGGCCACGGCAAACACATGGCCGCCACGTCCGCCGTCGCCACCATTGGGCCCGCCAAATTCTTTGTACTTCTCGTGCCGAAACGAGACGCAGCCGTTGCCGCCGTCTCCCGCGGAGACGTCGATGTAGGCTTCATCAACAAATTTCATGGCTGCGTCCGAACAAAGTTCAATGTTTATAAACGAAAAACCCCGCGCGACAGCGCAGGGTCTTTCAGGGGTGTCGCGAAACGGCTTAGGCCGCTGTCACGTTCACCATGTGCTTGTTCATCGAGCCTTTGACAGCAAACGACACGTGGCCGTCCACCAAAGCGAACAAGGTGTGGTCTTTGCCAATGCCCACGTTGCTGCCAGCGTGGAACTTGGTGCCACGTTGACGAACAATGATGGAGCCAGCGGTGATGAGTTCGCCGCCGAAGGCTTTCACACCGAGCATTTTGGGCTTGGAATCGCGCCCGTTTCGCGTAGAGCCGCCGCCTTTTTTCTGTGCCATGATCTTTTCCTCAATCAAGTGAGGGCAAGCCGCGCCTGCCCTGCAAAGTTATTAGGCGGAGATCGCGCTGATGTGCAGTTCGGTGAACTGCTGGCGATGACCTTGACGCTTTTGGTAGTGCTTACGACGGCGCATTTTGAAAATGTGCACTTTGTCGTGCTTGCCGTGTGCCACGATGGTGGCTTTGACTGTAGCGCCGGAAACCAAGGGCGTGCCAACTTTGAGTTCTGCGCCGTTGCCGACTGCCAAAACCTGGTCGATCACGATCTCTTGGCCTACGTCCGCAGCAATCTGTTCTACTTTAATTTTTTCGCCAGCAGCAACACGATACTGTTTGCCACCGGTTTTTATGACCGCGTACATGTGAGATCTCTTTCAGTGAGTTCTGCGGACGGATTTCCACAGAGCCCTATAGTTTAGCAGGTTTTCTGGGCTGGGGCGGTTACCATAGACCCATGTTCAGTTACCGCCACGCCTTTCACGCCGGCAACCATGCCGACGTGCTCAAACACACCGTGTTGATCGCCATGATGCGGCACATGGCCCTCAAAGATGCGGCGCTGGTCGTTCTCGACACCCATGCCGGCGCAGGCCTGTACCGCCTCGACAGCGATTACGCCCAAACCAGCGGCGAAGCGGCTCAAGGCATCCTCAAGTTGCTCGATATCACCACCCCTTTAGCGCCTGCCCTGCAAGACTATGTGGATGTGATCAAGGGCTTTAACCGGGGGTCGCAAAGCCGCGTTTACCCTGGCTCGCCATTCATCATTCAGCAACTTTTGCGCCAGCAAGACCGCTTGAAGCTGTTTGAAATCCACCCCTCCGACATCAAAGCCCTAAGCGGCAATGTGGAGCAGCTCGACGCCGGGCGTCAGGTGGCGGTGTTCCGTGAAGACGGCTTTGAAGGCGTGAAGAAGTTTTTGCCCCCGCCCTCACGCCGAGCGCTGGTGCTGTGCGACCCCAGTTACGAAATCAAAAGCGACTACGCCCGGGTGCACGAGATGGTGGCTGACAGCCTCAAGCGCTTTGCCACCGGCACCTACGCGGTATGGTACCCGGTCATCCCAAGGCCAGAAGCGCATGATGTGCCGCGCAAACTCAAAACCTTGGCCAACAAACTGGGCAAGCCTTGGTTGCACGCCACGCTGACCATCAAGTCAAGCAAAACGACCATGAGCACCGAAGGCGAGGCCCAGCGTCCAGGCTTGCCGGCCAGCGGCATGTTTGTGATCAACCCGCCCTACACGCTCAAAGACGCCCTCAAACCCGCCTTGCCCGAGATGGCCAAGGCACTGGGGGTGGACCGTCACGCAGCCTTCACGCTGGAGAGCGGCGGCTAAAGCCACTTGGGTGTGGTCGGCAGGGTGCGGCTGGCAGGCTCTAGCGGCCTGCGCACAACCCCAAAGTTCAACCCTCAGGCGTCCAGCAAACCCAAACGCTTGCTGATTTCCAAAATCGGCTCGCTTTGGTTCATGCTGTAGAAGTGCAGCGCAGGCGCGCCGCAAACGCGGAGCTGCTCGCACAGGTCGGTCACCACATCCAGGCCAAAGGCTTTGATGGAGGCGGTGTCGTCACCATAACTTTGCAAGCGCAGGCGGATCCAACGGGGAATTTCTGCGCCGCACGCGTCCGAAAAGCGCAACAGCTGCGTCGAGCTGGTGATGGGCATGATGCCCGGCACGATGGGAATGTGCACACCCTTGGCATCGGCCTCTTCCACAAACTTGAAGTAAGCGTCGGAGTTGAAAAAATACTGGGTGATCGCGGAATTTGCGCCCGCGCGCGCCTTGGTCACCAGGGCTTGCAAATCAGCCTCAGGTGACTTGGCTTGGGGGTGAATCTCCGGGTAGGCGGCCACCTCGATGTGAAAGTCGTCCCCGGTTTCTTCACGGATGAACGCCACCAAATCGCTGGCGTGGGTGAACTCACCACCAGCACCGTAGCCGCTGGGCAAATCGCCACGCAGCGCGACAATGCGCTTGACGCCCATGGCCTTGAGCTGCGCCAGATTGGCGCGCATGCTGGCCTTGGTCGCGCCGATGCACGACATGTGCGAGGCGGCCTGCTGGCCTTCGGCAATGATGTCACGCACCGCGGTGAACGTGCCGTCTTGGGTTGACCCGCCCGCGCCGTAGGTGACCGAGCAAAACTCGGGCTTCAAAACGTACAACGCTTGGCGAACCCCGCGCAGCTTGGCAGCGCCCTCGGGGGACTTGGGCGGAAAAAACTCAATGCTGACCGGGCAAGACACTTGGCTCATCACACACTCCGACATCACGCCGCAGGCACGCTGGCGTGAATGAAAAACTCACGGTTGCCGTCGCCACCAGCGATCGGCGAATCAAACCAGGCCTGCACTTGCAAACCTAAGGTCGCGCACGCCTGGTGCAAGCGGTCTTTGACGACCTCGTACATGGCCGCATCACGCACCACACCACCTTTACCCACTTGGCCGGGCTGCAATTCAAACTGCGGCTTGACCAGCAACAGCACATCCGCGCCGGGCTTGAGCAGGGCCACCACCGCGGGCAAGATCAGCGTGAGCGATATGAAAGACACATCAGCCACCAGCACATCAAAGGCCGGGCCTTCGGACATACCCAGATCGTCCAAGTGCTCGCCCAGGGCGTCATCTAAGGCATCGGGGTCGCGGGCGTTGACGTTTTCCAGGCACAACACCCGCGCGTCATCACGCAGTTGCGGGTGTAACTGCGCAGAGCCCACATCCAACCCCACCACGCGCTTGGCGCCAGCTTGCAACAAGCAATCGGTGAAGCCGCCGGTGCTTTGGCCCACATCCAGGCAAACCTTGCCTTGCACGATCACCCCGGTTTGCTTGAGCGCGGCTTCGAGCTTGAGGCCGCCACGCGACACATAGCGTGCCTCGGCGTCATCGAGCAAACGCAGCTCAGCATCTTCGGGCACATCGTCACCATTTTTGGCAACACGACGCCACGCGACGCCGTCTTGCCACTCGACACCGGCCGCAATCAGGCGCTGGGCCTGAGAGCGGGTGCTGGCCAGCCCGCGCTGGACCAGCAACTGGTCAATCCGCATCGCGGATCAATAACGGTACGTGTCGGCCTTGTAGGGGCCTTGCTTGGTCACACCGATGTAAGCAGCTTGCTCCTCGCTCAACTCGGAGAGCATGGCGCCAACCTTCTTGAGGTGCAAACGGGCCACTTTTTCATCCAAATGCTTAGGCAACACATACACCTTGCCCGCCTTGTAGTCTTTGGACTTGGTGAACAACTCGATTTGCGCAATGGTTTGGTTGGCAAAACTCGAGCTCATCACAAAGCTGGGGTGGCCGGTGCCGCAGCCCAGGTTCACCAGGCGGCCTTTGGCCAACATGATGATGCGCTTGCCGGGCTTCTTGCCTTTGGCCGGGAAGATCACGTGGTCCACCTGGGGCTTGATTTCTTCCCACTTGTACTTCTCAAGCGAGGTCACGTCGATCTCGTTGTCGAAGTGGCCGATGTTGCACACAATGGCCTGGTCTTTCATGGCCAGCATGTGGGCGTGGGTGATCACGTCTTTGTTGCCGGTGGCGGTCACGAAAATGTCAGCCTTGTCGGCAGCGTATTCCATGGTCACCACTTTGTAGCCTTCCATGGCGGCTTGCAGGGCGTTGATCGGGTCGATCTCGGTCACCCACACTTGGGCGCTCAAAGCGCGCAGGGCTTGGGCCGAGCCCTTGCCCACGTCACCGTAACCAGCCACCACAGCCACTTTGCCAGCGATCATCACGTCGGTGGCGCGCTTGATGGCGTCCACGAGCGACTCACGGCAGCCGTACAGGTTGTCGAACTTGCTCTTGGTCACCGAGTCGTTCACGTTGATGGCGCGGAAAGCCAAAGTGCCTTTGGCCGACATCTCGTTCAAACGCAGCACGCCGGTGGTGGTTTCTTCGGTCACGCCGATGATGTTTTTCAGGCGACGGCTGTACCAGGTGGGGTCCACCTTGAGCTTGGCCTTGATGCTGTTGAAGAGGCACACCTCTTCTTCGCTGCCGGGCTTGGCCAAGACCTTGATGTCTTTCTCAGCGCGGGCGCCCAGGTGCATCAGCAAGGTGGCATCGCCGCCGTCGTCCAAAATCATGTTGGGGCCTTCGGTCTTGCTGCCCTTGGCGCCAAATTCAAAAATGCGGTGGGTGTAGTCCCAGTAGTCTTTCAGGGTCTCGCCCTTGTAGGCAAACACGGGGGTGCCGTTGGCCACCAAAGCGGCAGCGGCGTGGTCTTGGGTCGAGAAAATATTGCACGAGGCCCAACGCACTTGCGCGCCCAGGGCTTCCAAGGTTTCGACCAGCACCGCGGTCTGGATGGTCATGTGCAAAGAACCGGTGATGCGCGCGCCCTTGAGGGGTTGGGCCTTGGCGAATTCCTCGCGGATGGCCATCAGGCCGGGCATTTCGGTTTCAGCAATCTTGATCTCTTTGCGACCCCAGTCAGCCAGGGACAGGTCGGCGATCACGTAATCTTGCGCGGGTTTGAGAACAGCACTCATGGTTAGCTCCAAAATAAATTGACAGCCACCGTGCGGGAAGGGATTCGGGGGGACTCACCTCACAAACACAGTGGGTGAGCGCCGTTGGAGTGGCCACAAACAGGTGTGCACCTGCTGCAGCAATCCGAGCCTCACTCAAGTCTCATCGGTCAAAGCCGCCTGAACTTGAGCTGCAACGCTCCTCGGAAGGTCATAATTCTAGCCTTAATCAGAATATCCCTCATGTCCTTTGTGCCTGAAACGCGGCGTCGCCGCACCTTTGCCATCATTTCCCACCCCGACGCGGGTAAAACCACGTTGACCGAAAAGCTCTTGCTGTTCTCGGGCGCGATCCAAATCGCTGGCTCGGTCAAAGCGCGCAAGGCCAGCCGCCACGCCACCTCCGACTGGATGGAGATTGAAAAGCAACGTGGCATCTCGGTGGCCAGCTCG